>DATGMB010000142.1:0-38495 GCA_035293845.1 Bryobacteraceae bacterium | reverse complement strand
GTCGGGGCGCCAGGCGAGCGCCTTTTGCATCACGAAGTGGGCCTGCTCGGGCGTGGCGGCTTCGAGCGTGAACATGTCGCCCTGGCCGCCCTCGGTGCCGTGGCCCTCGGGCGGGGAGATGCGGGCCGCGAGGTGCACGCGGGGGCCGGCGACGGCGCCCGTCGAGAGCAGGCGGCGCATGGGTTCGAACTGCTCGCCGTAGTTGCCGAAGTCGTCGATCGAGGTGACGCCGCAGGCAAGGTAGGCCGCGAGATCCTTGGGCCAGTCGCCCGCGAGCGTCGAGCCGGTGGGCGCGGCGGACGCGCGGGCGTGGGTGTGGAGATCGAAGAGACCGGGGAGCAGCGTGCGGCCCGCGGCTTCGACCACGCGGGCGCCGGCGGGAATGGCGGCATCGGGCGCGACGGCGGCGATGCGGCCGTCCCGGACCACGACCGTCGCCACCACAGCAGGCGTGCCGGTGCCATCGACGACACGGGCGTTGTGAATGACGATCGTTTGGGCGCATAGGGCCGTGGGAAGAACGAATACCGCAAGCAGGCGGGTTTTCATCATTATCGGTTTAGGATAGCTGGTTGGGGAGAATAGCGGAGATGCGACGTCTAGTGATCCTGCTGGCGGCGGGTTTGTGGGCGGCGGATATACCGTCCGGATGGGAGATTGCGCCGTTTACGCGGCCGGCGGAAGGCAATCCGGTGATCGCGCCGCTCCCGGAAACGGTATTCCGCAATCCGGTGGATGGCGGGACGGTGCGGTGGGAATCGCTCCACACTTTCAATCCCGCGGCGGTGGTTCGGGGCGGCAAGGTCTACGTGCTCTACCGGGCGGAGGACGATACCGGCGAGATGCGGATCGGGCTGCACACCTCGCGGCTGGGCCTGGCGGAGAGCGCGGATGGAATCCACTTCACGCGGCGGCCCGAGCCGGTGCTGTATCCGGCCAACGATTCGGAAAAGGAGCGCGAATGGCCGGGAGGCTGCGAAGATCCGCGTATCGTCGAGAGCGAGGACGGCACCTATGTTCTGACTTACACGCAATGGAACCGGCGCAAGACGGACGTGGGCATCGCCACCTCGCGCGACCTGGTGCATTGGACGAAGCACGGGCCGGCGCTCGGGACGGTGGGAAAGTACGGCGCGCTTTCGTATAAATCGGCGGGGATCGTGACGCGTCTTGCCGGCGGGCGGCTGGTGGCGGCCCGCGTCGGCGGGAAGTACTGGATGTACTGGGGCGAGGGAACGGTGCGGCTCGCGACGTCGGAGGACCTCATTCACTGGAGGCCGGTCGAGGACGCGCGCGGCGAGCCGGTCGCGGTGCTGTCGAAGCGCGCCGGGCGGTTCGATAGCAGCTTCCCGGAAGTGGGGCCGCCGCCGGTGCTGACCGAGCACGGGATCGTGGCGATCTATAACGGAAGGAACGCGGCGGACGGCGCCTACGCTGCGGGCGAGGCGCTGTTCGCGGCGGACGATCCGGCGCGGCTGATCGCGCGGACGGATGCGCCTGTGTTGCGGCCGGAGATGGCGTGGGAGAAGACCGGCCAGTACGCGGCGGGGACGACATTCGCCGAGGGATTGGTGTGGTTCGGCGGGCGCTGGCTGCTGTATTACGGCGCGGCGGATTCGCTGGTGGGAGTGGCGCAGGTTCATGATCTGCAGGCTGGCGCGGATTGGGTGGCGGAGTACCCGACGCCTACGGCGCGCGAGGAGCGCGGTGACGGTGAATGGGGTGGGGGAGATCTGGCAGCTGCACTGGAAGTCGGCGCCGAAGCCGGAATGCGGTCCCGAAGCAGACGGTCTGGTCTATTGTCCCTGTCAGGGCTTTGCCTACGGCGAAGCCGGGGATTTGGAATTAGTGCGGATGCGAGGTCGCATCGCGTTCGACCGGCTATCCTTGCCGCCGCTCTTTGAGGATCGTTCGGAGCCGAAAAACCGGTGGCAATGATCCAGCGATGGGCGCCGGATGAAAAAGATTTCGAGACCGCGCAACATGAAGATTTGGCGGCGATTGTCCGGAAGCGTCCCGTCGTTCAGATGATGCAGCTTGAGGACTACGATCACGACGGCAACGCGACGGAGTTCTACATCCAGACGGAAGCCGTGCCGTGCGGAAAGAGTTACGGCGTGGTGGTCGGGGTTTCCAAAACCAACCCGCGGCTGCATGCATTTGGGACGAGTTCGACGCCGGACAAGCCGTTGTATCTGCTGAAGGAGGAATGGGAGGCGCTGAGAAGCGCGACGGGCCCGGTGGACGTGCTGGATTGGGAATGCGGGGATCACGCGTCGGACCAGCGCGTTGAGGTGCACCTTTCCTGGACCTCCGCGGGGATCTATGGCCGGCGGCGGCGCTATGCCTGCATGGAGGACGGAAAACCCGGAAAACTGATCGCGGACGAGCCGCTTTGAAGGTCGAGTCAGCGCCCGCGCAACTTCCGAAGCTGCCGCCGGTCCTTGGTGGACGGTTTGCCTTCGCGGTAGCCCTCGAAGTGCGGGGCGGAGCGGCGGGCTTCGGCGGCCAGGCGGCGGGCTTCGCGGCTCTCCTCGGTTTCGCGGTAGAGCGCCTGGGCTACCGGAGCGGGGCCGCGAATTTCGCTTAAACCGAGCACTTCTACCGCAAAAATACCGCCTTGCGTCTTAATTTTGAGCGAATCTCCCGGTTTGACCTCCCGCGCCGGCTTGGCGGTCTGGCCGTTGGACTCGATCCGGCCGAGTTCGCAGGCTCGTTCGGCCTGAGAGCGGGTCTTGAAGAAACGGGCGGCCCAGAGCCATTTGTCGATGCGGACGCCGGTCATGTCCTCATTGTGACCCGCGGCCTACGGTTTCGGCACGGTCCCAGTACTGGCTATAGCCTTTAGCCAGGGTCGATTTTGCTACACTCACGACTGTGGCCCGTTGTGCTATTTTTAACAAAATATTGGCGCTTGCGGGGCTGCTCGCCGCTGCGGAATCCGGTTTTGCCGGGTGCCGCGGCTGCGCCCAGGCGCCACTCGGCGGTCCGCAGGAGAATCCCTACACGGCGTACGATTCCCTCTGCCAGGGTTCCCTCTGTGCTACGCCGGGATCTCCACAAATCGCCGTCAATCTCTCGAATCTGGCGCTTTATGTGAAAGTTACGGACCTGCCGTTCGGTGGGCCGGCGCCGGGCTTCTCGCTCGATCGAGCGTTCAATATGGACAACGGGTCCGCCGGGCCGTTCGGAACGGGCTGGACCTTCAGCCTGGGAGACCAGATTACGGCCAACCCCGACGGGACGGTGACACTGGTTCGCGGGTCGGGGCGGGTGGATGTTTTCGCGGCGGCGAGCAACGGGTTTTTCCCGGTCACGGCGACGGCGGACACGCTGACGCAGAAGGCCGACGGGAGCTATGCGCTGGCGGCGGCCGGCACGCCGACGGTGCGGCTGTTCCGCGCGGACGGGCACCTCGCGGCCATCCAGGATGGCGGCGTGAACCGCGTGACGCTCGACTATGACGGCGCGGGGCGGCTCACCGTGGCGCATTATCGCGGGCGGACGGTGAATTTCAGCTACGACGGCGCGGGGCACATCACCCGCGTTTCGGATTCGGCGGGCCGGACGGTTGCGTACTCCTATTCCGGCAACCAGTTGACGGGCACGACCAATGCCGACGGGCAGACCGTCGCTTACCAGTATGACGGCGCGGGGAATCTGGCGGGCATCACATACGGCAGCGCATCCTTCGCAATCACGTTCACGGCGGACCCGCCGTACAACTCGGTGGCGTCCGTGACCACGCCCGATGGCGCGGTGCGGCAGTACGACACGCCGCAGATGCCGGAGCAGATCCGTGTGCGGGACGGCAACGGCGATGCGTCGTTTTACATTTCGAACGCGGCGGGGCTGCTCGAATCCGTGACGGACGGAAACGGCAACACGGTTTCCTACAGCTACGACGCGGCGGGGCGCCGGACCAAGGCGGTCAACGGGGCGGGGGAGACCGTGACCTTCGCTTACAACAGCGCCGGGAATCTGGTTTCGGTGACGGACAACGCGGGGAACCAGTGGCGCGCAGACTATACGGCGGCCGGGCCGGCGCACATCACCGATCCGAACGGCAACGTGTGGACGCTCAAATATGACGGCGGCGGCAACCTGGTCGCGGTGACGAATCCGGCCGGTGGGACCTCGACGGCCACGCGCTCGGCCGGCGGCGCGATCACGGCGATCAGCGACGCGGCCGGGGATCAGACCGGCTACCAGTACGACGCCAACGGGCTGTTGGCGATGTTCACGGACGCGCTGGGCGGCCAGTGGACCTACAGCTACGACGGCGCGGCGCGGCCCTCGATCCGGAAGGATCCGGGCGGAGCGGCGATTCAGGCGGGCTACGGAGCGGGGACGGCCATTGCGTCGCTCGCGGCCGGGCAAAGCAGCGTTACGGTGGACCTTTCCGGTCAGCAGCGCGACGGGCTGAACCGGCTGACAGGCTACACCGATTCGTTCGGCAACCAGATCGCGTATGCCTACGATGCCGGCGGGAATCTGACCTCGATGACGCTGCCGGGCGGCAAAAAGGTGACGTATCAGTACGACCACGCGCACCGGCTGACGCAAGTGACGGACTGGCTCGGGAATTTCGCGGTCTACAAGTACGATGCGGCCGGATATCCGGTGAGCCTGAACACCTCGGGGCCGGTCGCGATCTATCAGTACGATGCGGCGCGGCGACTGACGGCGATCGCGAGCATGGGCGCGGATGGCACGCTGGTCGCGGGCTACAGCTACACGTATGACGCGGCGGGAGATCGCACGGGTGTGAATGCGGTCGAGCCGTTGGCCTCGGCGCCGGCCATCACCGATTACACCGCGACATTCAATGCCGCCGGGCTTCCGGTGGGCCGCAGCGACGACCAGTTTTTCCAGTACGACGCGCGCGGGTTCCTGACGGTGGTTACGGGCGGGGTGAACATCGCGGCGGGATACGACGGCTTCGCCCGGCTGAACAGCTTCAACGCGGCGCATGCGACCGCGTATACGTACGACAGCACGGGGCTGCGCGTCGTGCGGACAGTCGACGGCACGGACCGCCGCTTCGTCTACGACCTTGCGGGCGGGCGTCCGCGGCTGGTGATGGAGGCCGCGGCGGATAATTCGCCGGTGGCCTGGTATGTCTATGGGCTGGGGCTGCTGTGGAAGATCACGCCGGACGGCGCGGCGTATTACTACCATTTCGACGGCGACGGCAACGTGGTGGCGATCTCGAATCCGTCGCAGGGGGTGGTCAACTCCTACCGGTACGATCCATCCGGGCTGCTGGCGGGGGCGAGCGAGACCATCGAGAACGGGTTCAAGGCGCGGGGCGAGCGCGGCTGGATGGATGACGGCAATGGACTGGACTTCACAGGCGCGGCATATTCGTATCCGGCGGTCGGGCTGACGCTGCCGGCCGTGGCGAATCCGGCTCCGCCGGTGCCGGCCCTGGGTCCGGCGTTCGGTGGCGGAGGCGCGTGCATTCTCCAGGGGACTGCATCGTGCGGGCTCGCGAGCGGGAGGAACCGGTAATGCGGCGCGGTCTCGGCGTATTCGGGCTGGGTCTGGCGCTGGCGGGCGCGGCGGCGGCGCAGCCGGTGACGCTTTCGTGCGGGGCGCCCGTGACGGGGAGCTTCGCGCAGGGTAACGGAAACGCGGACTTCTATTCGGTCGCGGCGCAGGCCGGGGATGTGGTCATGGTGCGGGTGCTGGTTCCGGCCTCGCTCCGTGGCTTCGTTCCGCGGATTTCGATGGTGGACCAGAATAACCACACGGTGACGGGAACCCCGATCAACTCGAACGGCGCCACGCTGGCGGCGGCGTATGCGCTCTCGAGCGGTGGGAACTATACGGTGCAAGTGCTGAATTCGAGCGCAACTCAGGGTGCGAGTTATCAACTGGCGTACACGACTCTCAACCGGGCCTGCACGGGAGGGCTGGCTTGCGGGGCTGGGATGCCGGCGACGCTCCAGCCGTTCGAGATCCAGAGCTACGGATTTACCGTGAACGCGCAGGACATCGTGAGCGTTCGGTGGACCCGATCGACGCCGGCGGGCGCACAGACCCAGTTCACGCCGCTGGTCTCGGTATTCGACTCCACGGGTGCGCTATTGGCCACAACCACCGGAGCGGGCGCCAGCCAGCTCGCGGCTCTGGGACGAATGGATGTGCCGGTGGCAACGGCAGGAGCGGTGAACGTAGTCGTATTCGATTATTACAGTGTGGGCGGCCCGCTGGCCCTCTCCGCGACTACCTTGAACCGGCCGTGCGGCGGCGGCACGCTGACGTGCGGCGGGCAGCCGGCGGTGGCCGCGATTGCGTCCGCGCTCAACGTGCAGACGCTAGGAGTCAGTATGAACAGCGGAGACACGGGAGTGATCCGGGCCGTGGCGTGCGGGAATTCTGCTTGCACGACGCCCGCGAGCACGTCCGGGAACACGCTGGCGCCGGCGCTCGAACTGTACGATGCGCAGGGCAAACAGGTGGGAGCGGCGGTTTCTTCCGGCGGGACGGTGAGCCTCCCATTCCAGGCGAAGAGCGGGGGCACCTATACCCTGCTGGTGAGCGACCGGACGGGTACGGGAACCGGATACGCCGCGGCGACCCTGCTGCGCTTTAACGGGCCCTGCAGCAGCGCGGGAACGCTTTCGTGCTCGTCGACGGTCGACGGCAGCATCAACGGTTTTCTGAATACGAACGTGTACACCCTCACGGCGGCCGCGAATGACGTCTACCTGCTGCGCCTGGTGGGGACGGGTTCCAATCCGCTCTTCCGGCCGCGCGTGGATCTCTACGACGCGCAAGGGAACGTGGCGGGGTCGCTGGCCGCCGCCAATTTCAAGGCGACGGTGCGGCTGACGTCGGCGGGGACCTACACGGCCATGGTGAGCGACGGTTTCGATGGCACGCAGTCGGGCGGCTATGAGCTCTCGGCCATCCGGACCAACGGAGCGTGCGGCGGGGTATCGCTGAACTGCGGCGCGGTGGCGCAAGGGACGGTCGCGCGGCCGCTCGATGCGGGGGTCTACACGTACACGGCGGCGGCCGGGGAATCGTTCAGCGTGCGCATGCTGAATCCGGGCGGCGCGCTGCAGCCCGATCTCGAGATCTTCGATGCGGCGGGCAATCCGGCCGGTCAGAGCATTTCCGCCAATTACACCGGCGTGGATGTGGTCAAACCGGCGGGCGGCGCATACACGATCCTCGCCATGGACATGTCGAAGCACGGCGGGGGCCCGTACGCACTGGACCTGCTGCGCACGGTGAATGCCTGCGCGGCGGCGCCGGTCCAGGGGCAGACGGTGGCTGCGGCGGTCACGGCCAGCGTGCCATTTGCGAGCTACAGCATCCCGGCTTCGGCCGGCGATGCGCTGCTGGTGCGGAGCGCTTCGACCACGCCGGGGTTTTCCGCGCAGATGGAGCTGTACGATCCGGCCGGCGCGCGCGTGGATTCGGAGACCTACGCGCTCGCGCGCACGGCCGCGGCCGGCAATTACACCGTGATCGTCGGGGCATCGGCGCCGGGGACGGGTGGCGGTTACTCGCTTTCGTGGCAGGCGCTCAACCGGCCGGCCGCGGCGCAGCCTCTCGCGTGCGGGAAATCGGCCAGCGGGCCGCTGGCGGGAACGAACCAGTTCCAATATTACGCGGTAGCCGCCAACCCGGGCGACGTGCTGCGGCTGCTGCTGACGAAGCTCTCGGATAATTTTGCGCCGCAGGTGGATCTCTACGATCCCACCGGGGCGCGGGTCGCCTCGGCGCTCGATATCACGGCGCCGGCAGCGCTTGGCGGCAATTACCTGGCGGTGGTGAGCCCGTCGAGTTCGAATGCGGAGAACGGCACTTACTCGCTCGCGTTCCAGCGGCCGAACAATCCCTGTTCGGCGACGGCGCTGACCTGCGGGCAGACGGTGCTGGCGCAGGTGACGGCTCCGGGGCAACTCGACGCGTACACGTTCAGCGGAACCGGCGGCGACCGGGCCGACATCAAACTGACGCAACGCTCGGGCGGATACATGCCGTATGCCGAGTTGTATGACGCGACGGGCAAGCGCCTGACGGCGGGCGCGGGCGGCGCGCTATTGGCGAACCTCGCGGCCAGCGGCACGTACACGCTGCTGGTGCGGGATACGCGCGGGACTTCGCTCGGCAGCTACCGCATCGGCGTGCAGGACGACACCAACGCCTGTACGATCAGCGATACGCAGGCGCCCACCGTGACGCTGCTGGCGCCGACCGGCGGCGAGGTGGTGGCAGGCGGGACCGGGTACCTGATCCAGTGGCAATCGGACGATAACGTGGGCGTCAGCGGCCATACGATCGCGCTTTCGACCGACGGCGGGCAGACCTTCCCGACGACCATCGCGAGCGGTATTGGCGGGAACACGCAATCGTATCTGTGGCAGGTGCCGGCCAACATCGCGCCGACGCGCACGGCCGTGGTGCGGGTGATGGCGACGGACGCCGCGGGGAACAGCGGCGCGGCGGCGAGCGGGCCGGTGACGCTGATCGGCACGGGTTTCACACCGAACAGCTCGGCGCAGTACGGCTACGACGGGCTCAACCGGCTGGTGCAGGCGACGCTGAGCGACGGCCGCACGGTGACGTACACGTACGATGCCACCGGGAACCTGGTGGCGGTGACGGTTTCGCATTGAAACAACGCCAAGGCGCCGTTCGATACCATTGAAACGATGATTCGATCCGGCAACGGCATTACCGCAGAGTCCCTCCTTCCTGCCTTGCGGCGCCTGTTTGAGCTTTCGGCGCCGAAGATTCGCTCGATCGAGCGGACCTGGTCGCCAGCGCAGGGATCACCCGTCTGCACGGTGGACGGCCGTTATACGAGCCGCGGCTGGACGGAATGGACGCAGGGCTTCCAGTTCGGCTCCGCCATTCTGCAGTTCGACGCTACCGGGGACCACGAGTTTTTGGAAATCGGCCGCGAGCGGACGGCCAACCTGATGGCGCCGCACCTCACGCACATCGGCGTTCACGACCACGGCTTCCACAACGTGAGCACCTACGGCAACCTGCTCCGTTTGATGGCCGAGGGGCGCATCGCCGAGAATTGCTGGGAGCGGCGGTTTTATGAAACGGCGCTGAAGTGCTCGGGGGCGGTGCAGGCCGCGCGCTGGTCCCGCACCGCCGATGGCGGCGGGTACATCTATTCGTTCAACGGCCCGCACTCGCTGTTTGTCGATACGATCCGCTCCGCGCGCGCGCTGGTGGTCGCGCATCAGCTCGGCCATGTGCTGATGGCGGAAAACGACCGGCGTATTTCGCTTCTCGATCGGGCCATTGCGCACGGCCTGGCCACGGCGAAGTACTCGGTTTATTACGGCGAGGGCCGGGATGCGTTCGACGTGCGCGGGCGCGTGGCGCATGAGAGCGTCTTCAACACGGTCGACGGCAACTACCGCTGCCCCAATTCGCAGCAGGGATATTCGCCGTTCAGTACGTGGACTCGCGGCCTCGCCTGGGCGATGTGCGGCTTCGCCGAGCAGCTCGAATTTCTCGACACGCTGCCCGAACGCCATCCCGCGATCGAGATGTTCGAGCGCGCCGCCCGCGCGACGTGCGATTTCTATATCGAAAACACGCCGTCCGACGGCATCCCCTACTGGGACACCGGCGCTCCCGGCCTGGCGGCGCTCGGCGATTGGCGCAGCCGGCCGGCGGACCCGTACAATCCGCATGAGCCCGTCGATAGCTCTGCCGCCGCCATCGCCGCGCAGGGGCTGCTCCGCCTCGGCCGGAGATTGTCCGAAGATCGCTATTGGGAGGCCGGGCTGACGGTGGCGGCTACGCTGTTCAGCGAGCCGTACCTGAGCGCCGATCCGAACCACCAGGGTCTGATTCTGCACTCGGTGTATCATCGTCCGAACGGGTGGAACTGGCAGCCGGGCGAATCGTCGATGTGGGGCGATTACCACGCCCGCGAGTTGGCGCTGTATCTTCTCCGCATCGCGGAGGGCGGGCCGTACCTCAAGTTCTGGTTGTAGGCGCCGGCGCAGCGGCCCCGCGGGTCCGGCAACGCTCCGCCGGGACCGCCCGTCTATCGTTTGTGGGGATGCGCCGTCTATTCATTGTGAGGAAGCGATACTGCGCGGCCGCTGTGCTGGTGCTTGTGGCCGGCTTTGCCGCCGGGTCCGACCTGTACCTCTCCGCCAATCGCAAATTCGAGAGCATCGAGAGCGACCGGCTGCGGCCGGGCACGCGCGTCATCCTCAGCCCGCGCGAGCTGGAGGCATGGGTCGCGCAAAAGGCTCCCGACGGCGTACGGAACCCGCATCTCGAATTCCAGTCCGGCGCGGAGGCCACGGGCGCCGCGCTCATCGATTTCGGCCGTGTGCGGCGCGCGCAGGGGCACCCGCCCGGCTGGCTGATGTCGATGCTGCTTAACGGCGAGCGCCCCGTCGCGGTTACGGCGCGAATCCGTTCGGGGGAAGGACGGGCGATCGTGGATGTGGAGCGCGTCGAAATCTCCGGGGTCGTCATTGACGGCGCCACACTGGACTTCCTGATTCGCGATTTCCTGCTGCCACTTTACCCGAATGCGGCGGTCGGCCAGCCGTTCGAACTGGGGCATCATATCGACCGGTTGGATCTTCAGCCGAACGCGGTTTCGGTGGTGATCGGGAAGTAGGCGGGCGCTTCAGAGCCGCTGTAACACAATGGCGGCTGCGTCGTAATCGCCGCGCAGGTCCAGGTTCAGCCCGGCGCGCATGAGCCAGGCGCCGCTGAACTCCGTCTGGTGATCCTGGAGCTTGCCCAAGGGCGCTTCGACGCGGTACAGAGCCTTTTCATCGAGACCGCGCAGGCGAATGGCGGGTACGGCGGTGTTGTACTGCTGCGAGTGGCGGAAGGCGAACAGCACCGCCTGCCGGCCATCTGGGGCCACGTACTGGTTGGCGGTGAGGTCGCCGGCGCGCGGCGAAGCGAGACGGTAGAGCTCGCCTGTCTGCACCGTCGCGCGGATGCGCTTATAGAGCGCTACCATGCGCGTGGCCAGCGCGGTATCCTGCTCGCTCCAATGGTTCAGATTGGCGCCGATGCCGAGCGCACCCTGCATGGCCACCAGAAAACGGAAGGCCAGCGGCACGCTGCGGCCGTTCATATTGGGCACGTCGGTCACCCACGCGGACATGATCTTCGGCGCGTAGCCCATGGAAAAGCCCTCCTGGATGCGAAGGCGGTCGAAGGCCTCGGTGTTGTCCGAGGTCCAGACTTCATCGACGCGGCGCAGAATGCCGAGATCCACGCGCCCGCCGCCACCCGAGCAGGATTCGATTTCGAGCTTGGGATGCTTTGCCCGCAGGCGGTCGATGATGTCGTACAGATTGCGGACGTAATCGACCCAGAGCTTGCGCTCATCGAGCGGGCCGGCTTCGGGCCAGCCGGGTTCGGAGACGGAGCGGTTCATGTCCCATTTGAAATAGCGGATGTTGTACTCGGTGGCCAGCTTGTCGAGGACGCCGAAGATGTAGTCGCGCACGTCCGGCCGCGCGAGGTTGAGGATCATTTGATTCCGCAGCTCGCTGCGCGGGCGGTTGTCGAAGTGGATGACCCAGTCGGGATGGCGGCGGTAGAGGTCGCTATCGGCGTTAACCATTTCGGGCTCGACCCAAAGGCCGAATTCCATGCCGAGCGCGTTGACGCGATCGATCAGCGGCTTGAGGCCGTTGGGGAATTTGCGAGGGTTGACGGTCCAGTCGCCAAGGCCGGCGCGGTCGTTGTCGCGCGCGCCGAACCAGCCGTCGTCCATGACGAAGAGCTCGACGCCGAGCTTTGCGGCCTTCTCCGCCAGTGCGCGCTGGCCGGGCTCGTCGACGTGGAATGTGGTGGCTTCCCAGGAGTTGTACAGCACGGGCCGAAGGCGCGCGGTGGCGCCGCCGGGAAGGATCTCCTCGCGCTCGAAACGGTGCAGCGCGCGGGACATCCCGCCGAAGCCATCGGCGCAGAATCCGGCGTAGAATTCGGGCGTCTCGAGCGACTCGCCGGGCGCGAGCGGATACGCGAAATCGAAGGTGTTGAAGCCGCCGGTGACTCGCACCTGGCGATAGGGCGTCTGCTCGACGGTGATGCGCCAGTTGCCGCTCCAGGCGAGTGCGCCGAACCAGACGCGGCCGCGGTCTTCGGAGGCATCGCCGGCGTCGATCGCGAACCACGGGTTGAAATTGTGGCTGGTGTGCAGCTTGCGGCTCTCGAGGATCTTGGCGCCTTCGTGGATCGGCTCGCGCTGGATCTGGTCCTCGGCGGCCCAGCGGCCGCTGACGTAAGTGAGGCGGTAGCCCTCGCCCGGCGGCAAGTGCCAGGCGGCCGCCTGCGCACTCTCGACGGTGAGCGGCGCGCCGGTGGCATTACGGATTGTGGTGGAGCGGCAGACGATGCCGTGCTCCGGGTAAACGCGATAGTGGAGCGTGACCTCGATGGGGTCGCGGATATCGCGCAGGGCGATCTCGAGATCGTTTCCGCTGATGCGGTGCGAGACGTAGTGAAGGACGAGATCGCGGTCGCCATCGGCGCGGGTGATCTTGAGCGCGGGCTCGTAGTAGCGTGGGCCGCCCCAGCCGGGATACTCCTCGTTTTCGAGCATCTGGCGCGGGTCGAAGGAGGAGAGATCTCGGCGGGTTTGCGGCGCGGCGAGATCGTCGATGCGCCACAGAGGGGCGCCCCAGTACAGGTTGCGGAGAGCGCCATCGCCCGCGATGCCCATGGCATAGGAGCTGTCGCGCGTGGTGAGGAGGAATACCTTGCGGGAGTCCGAGTATCGGATCGGCTGGGCGGTTAACATTCCGGCCACGAGCGCGAAAAAGGAGAGCAGTTTCATATTAGCCGCAGATCAACGCAGATGAAGGCCGATAAAGAGCTTAGCAGGCTACGGGTTCTTATGCCGGCTGCCGCAGCATGCCGATCACGGCGTTGATGAAAACGGCGGCCATGCCGACCGGGATCGCGATCTTCCAGCCGATGTTCATCAACTGATCGTAGCGGAAGCGCGGGAATGTGCCGCGGAACCAGATCATCAGGTAGATGATGCAGCCGACCTTGAAGAGGAACCAGAACAGGCCGATGACGGCGGCGTTCACGGCCGGAATCGCGAACAGGGCGGCCAGGAGAAGCAGCAGGAACGCGACCAGGGCCAGCACCTTCTGTTGCAGCGGATCCTTCAGCTTCTTGACCAGTGTGAAGGTGAGGATGCCGGACGCGGCAAAAAGAATGACGGGCACTCCGAAATCGACCGGCGCCTCCAGCCACTTCACGTTCGGGAATGGCCGCAGCCAGCCGCCGAAAAAGATGGTCACCGCTACGGCGGAGACCACGAAGATATTGGCGTACTCGGCCAGGAAATAGAGCGCCCAGCGGAAGCCGCTGTATTCGGTATGGAAGCCGGCCACCAGCTCGCTTTCGGCCTCGGGCAGGTCGAACGGGGCCCGGTTGGTTTCGGCCGTCGCCGCGATCAGGTAGACCGCGAACGGGACGATCATGAAACCGTAATTGGCGAAGATGAACCACGTGCCCTGGTCGAGCTGCGCCTTGATAATCCCCTGCATGCTGAGCGTGCCGGCGGCCATCACGCCGCTGAGCAGTCCGAACGCCAGCGCGACTTCGTAGCTGATGAGCTGCGCCGCGCTGCGCAGCGCGCCGAGGAGCGGGTAATGGCTGTTGGACGCCCACCCGCCGAGAATGATTCCGAGAATGCCAACGGCGGACATCGCGGAGATCACCAGTAGCCCGACGTTCACATCCGCCACGTAGATATTCCGCGCGAACGGCATCACCGCGAAGGCGGTGAGTCCGGTGAAGGTCGAGATCACCGGCGCGGCCCAGAAGATCCACCGGTCGGCTTCGCTGGGGATGATGTCTTCCTTGAGCATCAGTTTCAGCGCATCGGCGATGGGCTGCAGCAGGCCGTGCGGGCCGACGCGCATCGGCCCCAGGCGCACTTGGAAATCGGCGAGCACTTTGCGCTCGACCAGCGTCAGGTACCCGGCGACGAGCGGGAAGAGGGCGATGATCGCAATCGTCACCAGGATCGGCGTGAATAAGGGATGCGAAAGAATCGCGTTCATATATGTCTACCGCAGCAGGAGCGACCCCTGCGCGAGACGCAGGAAGGGCTCGGGATAGAGGCCGATCGCGAGCGTGAGGATGCCGGACGCAGCCAGCGCCACGCGCAGGCCGAAGCTCCAGGCGAGCGGCGCCTTCTCGACCGGCTCGCGCACAAACATGCTGCGCACAATCGTGAAGTAGTAATAGATCGCCACGGCGACATAGAGCGTGCCGATGATGGCGAGGCCGTAATGGCGCGTTTCGATGAGCGAAAGGAAGATGTAGTACTTGCCGAGGAAGCCCGCAGTCGGCGGAATGCCGGCCAGCGAGAGCAGGAAGATGAGCATCAGGACGGCGTAACCGGGGTTCTTGTGCATCAGGCCAGCGATGTCGTCCAGGTCTTCGCCGATGGTGTTCTGGCGGCGCAGCGCGACGATGACGAGGAACGCGCCGAGATTCATGAACGTGTAGACCATCACGTACACCGCAATGCCCACGAGGCCGTGCTCGTTGCCGGCGACCAGGCCGAGGAGCATGTAGCCGGCGTGCGAGATGGAGCTATAGGCCAGCAGCCGCTTGATGTTGGTCTGGTTGATGGCGGCCAGGTTGCCCCAGGTGAGCGTGGCGACCGCGATGACGGCGAGCAGCGGCTCCCAGACCTCGCGCGCGGGCGCCAGCGGGCCGGTGAAGATGCGCAGCAGGAAGGCGATGGACGCGGCTTTGGATGCCACCGAAAGGTATGCGGTGACCGTGGTCGGCGCGCCCTCGTAAGCGTCCGGCGCCCACATGTGGAACGGCACGGCGGAAACCTTGAACAGGAGGCCGATGGCGGTGGTGGCCATCGCGAGAAATACCACCGGATCCCAGGGCGGGCGCTGCGCGATGACGTCCCGGATTTCGTTGAGCTTGGTCGAACCCGCGATGCCGTACATGACGGAGAAGCCGTAGACGAGGAAGCCGGTGGAGAATGCGCCGAGCAGAAGATATTTCAGCGCGGCTTCGTTGGAGCGGCGATCGCTGCGCAAGAACCCGACCATCACGTAGAAGCAGAGGGCCATCAGCTCGATGCCGATGAAGAGCGTGATCAGGTCGGTCCCGGTAGCGAGGAAGTACATGCCGCACTGCGCGAGCAGGATCAGGCTGTAGTATTCGCCGTGGTGCTCGCCTGCGACCTCGAGGTACTTGTACGAGACGATGGCGACGATCAGGGCCGCCACGAGGAAGATGGCGTTGAAGAAGATGCTGAAGCCATCGATGATCACCGAGCCGTGAAAGCCCGCCAGTTCCAGGTTGCCGCTGGAAGCCAGGTACGCTGCCTGCTTGTAGAGCCCGAGGCCGGTAAAGCCCTCGGCGAGGACCACGAAAAAGACCAGCCCCTTGCGCTGCCGCGGGTCGGAGAAGCCGAAAAAGCGGATCGCGTCGAACAGGAGGATGGCGCAGCCGAAGAGCGCCAGCATGACGGCGGGAATGATGGTGAAGTGATCGTCGGAAGTGTAGAAGCTCGCGAAGTTCATCGGGCGCCTCCGGCGGAGGATTGCGGTTGGGGATTGGGGAGCGGGGTCGCGGCGGCGAGCGGCGCCGGCGTGCCCGCGAAGTAATCGGGCCTCACGCGTTGGACGATTTCCTGGACCGGCTGCCGCAGCACATCGAAGTACGGCTTGGGATAGACGCCGATCCAGATCGCGCAGACGATGAGCGGCGCGAAGACCGCGATTTCCCGCAGGTTCATATCCGGGATCGTGAGATTTTTGCCGTTCGTGATCTGGCCCAGCGTGGTCCGCTGGTACAGCCAGAGCAGGTAGGCGGCGCCGAGGATCACGCCGCTGACGGCGAACGCGGCCCAGGCGCGGTTGGCCTCGAACGCGCCTTGCAGAATGGTGAACTCGCCCACGAAGCCGTTGAGGAGGGGCAGGCCGGCGGAGCTCAGCATGGCGAACGCGAAGATGATCGCGAAGCGCGGCATCACGTGCGCCAGCCCGCCGTATTCGGAGATTTCGCGCGTGTGGCGGCGCTCGTAGATCACGCCGATCACGAGGAAGAGCATGCCGGTCGAAATGCCGTGGTTCACCTGCTGCAGCACGCTGCCGGCGATGCCGTTCGGATTGAGCGAGAAGATGCCGAGGGTACAGAAGCCCAGGTGGCTCACGGAAGAATACGCCACCAGCTTCTTCCAATCGGCCTGCATCAGGCTGACCAGCGCGCCGTAGATGATGCCGATGATCGAAAGGATCGCCAGGATCTGCACGATTTTCTGATCGACCGAAGCCTGCGGCAGCAGCGGCAGGGAGAAGCGCAGGAACCCGTATGTCCCCATCTTCAGCAGCACAGCCGCCAGGATTACGGAGCCCGCGGTGGGGGCTTCCACGTGAGCATCGGGCAGCCAGGTATGGAACGGGAACATCGGGACTTTGATCGCGAAACCGAGGAAGAACGCCCAGAACACGAGTTGCTGCGTGCCGAGCGGCAGGCTGACGCGCATCAGGTCGGAGATTTCGAAGCTGTAGGTGTGGAACTGCGCGTAGTGCTCGAAATAGAGGGTCAGGATGCCGAGCAGCATCAGCACCGAGCCTGCGAGCGTGTAGAGGAAAAACTTGATCGCGGCGTACAGCTTGCGCGGGCCGCCCCACACCCCGATGATGAAGTACATCGGCACCAGCACGAGCTCCCAGAAAATGTAGAAGAGGAAGAAATCGAGCGAGATGAAGACGCCGATCATGCCAGCCTGCAGCAGCAGGAACATCGCATAGTATTCCTTGACGCGATCCTGCACCGCCGACCAGGAGCAGAGGACCGCGACGAAGCCCATCAGCGTGGTGAGCATCAGGAGCAGCAGGCTGATGCCATCGATGCCGATGTGATAGTGCGCGCCGAGCGAGGGAATCCAATCGGCGCGCTCCTCGAACTGAAAGCCCGCGAGGCCACGCTGGAAGCGCCAAACCAGCGGGAGCGAAACCGCAAACCCGGCCAGAGCGGCGAGATTTGCCCAGACGCGGACGAGGTTCTTGTTCCGTCCCGGAAGAAGCAGCAGGACGGCCAATCCGGCCAGCGGTGTGAATAAGACGATGCTGAGTATGTGCTGGTCCATAAATTAGTGCGCCAGGTAATATCCGAAAAACGCCAACGCCCCGATCACCACGAAAAACGCATACGCCTGCACGCGCCCGGTCTGCAGGATGCACACCGGGTAGCTCAGCATCTTGATGAAGAACGAGCTGAAGCGCACGGCGCCATCGACGATCCAGGTGTCCCACCACATCGAGGCGCGCGCGCCGGCCCGCGTCAGCCAGCCGGCGCCGTTGACGCCGCCATCCACGATTTTGCGGTCGAACTCGCCGAGCACGCGCCCGCCGCCTTTGCCCAGCCCGTTCACGAACAGAAAGTCGTAAATCTCATCTACATACCACTTGTTGTAGAGCAGCCCGTGGAGCGGCTTGAGCTGTGTTTCGAGCGTGTCGGGAATCTCCGGCTTGTGGTGATAAAACCAGCGCGCCACCGCGATGCCGATGATCGCGATCGCGACTGAAAAGCCCATCAGGATCCATTCCGTTGACGCGGCGTGCTCGCCTTCCTTGGCCGCCTCGACGGCGGCCGATGCGAAGGACGGCGCCAGCCAGGTTTCGAACGCATGGAAGTTCTCGCCCAGGTTCCAGAGCCGCGGCGTGCCGAGCCAGCCCGCGAACACGCTGCCGGCGCCGAGCAGCATCAGCGGTGCCGTCATCGCGGCCGGCGATTCGTGGATGTGCGCCGCGACTTCCGGTTGCACGCGCGACTTGCCATAAAACGTCAGGTTCATGAGCCGCCACATGTAGAAGGCCGTCATCGCCGCGGTCGCGAGGCCGATCGCCCAGAGCAGCTTGGAACCCTGCGGCGAACTGTACGCCTGCCACAGGATTTCGTCCTTGGAAAAGAATCCGGCCAAGCCGGGGATGCCCGCAATGGCCACCGAGCCGATCCACATGGTCCAATGCGTGATCGGAATCTTGTTCTTGAGCCCGCCCATGTAGCGCATGTCCTGCTCGCCGCCCATGGCGTGAATCACGGAGCCGGAGCAGAGGAAGAGCAGCGCCTTGAAAAAGGCGTGCGTGAACAGGTGGAACACCGCCACCCAGTAGGCGCCGACGCCTAATGCGAGGAACATGTAGCCGAGCTGGCTGACCGTCGAGTACGCGAGCACGCGCTTGATATCGTTCTGCACCAGCGCGATCGTGGCGGCGAGGATGGCGGTGAACGCGCCGACGGTCGCGACCACCGTGGAGGTGCTCGGGGTCAACTGGAACAGCGCGGCCGAGCGCGCCACCATGTAGACGCCGGCGGTGACCATGGTCGCCGCGTGGATCAAGGCGGAGACGGGCGTCGGGCCTTCCATGGCGTCCGGCAGCCAGACGTAGAGGGGAAACTGCGCTGATTTGCCGGTCGCGCCGATGAAAAGCAGCAGCGCGATCGCGCTCAGCACGCCGAAGCCCGCCGTCTCCGGCGCGAACTGGCCGCTGCGCAGCAGGGCGTTGACGCTGGTGAATCGGAGTGTGCCGAGGACCGAGAGCATCAGCAGCATTCCCAGAACGAAGCCGGCGTCGCCCACCCGATTCACGATGAACGCCTTCTTTCCGGCGTCGCCCGCCGATTTCTTGTGGAAATAAAACCCGATCAGCAGATAGCTGCACAAGCCGACGCCTTCCCAGCCCACGAACAACAGCCCGTAGTTATTCGCCAGCACCAGCATCAGCATGAAGAAGATGAAGAGGTTGAAGTAGCCGAAGAAGCGGTAGAACCCGGTATCGTGGTCCATGTAGCCGGTGGCGTAGACGTGGATCAGGAACCCGATTCCGGTGACCACCAGGATCATTACGGAGCTGAGCGGATCGAGGAGGAATCCCCAGTCGATGCTGAAGGTCGCCAGATGCCCGTTCGCCATGTGGAACGGCAGGCCGGCAATCCACGTGAACTGCACGATCTGCTTCACCCGCTCCGGCTGCTGCGAGAGTTGCCAGACGGCGCCGGCGGAAAACAGAAACGAGAGCAGCACCATGCCGGGGCAGATGATCTTGATGAGCGCCTTGAGGGGCGACGAATGGTGGTGCTCGTGCCCGTCATGGCCGCTGTGGCCGTGATCGTGCGTCGCGTGGGCATGCGCGTGGTGGCCGCCATGTCCGTGCTCGTACACCGGCTCGACGCCCGGCGCGACCGCCACCGTGGACGGCGGCTGCGGATCGAGCAGCTTGCCGAAAAACAGCATCGACGCCGCTCCCGCGAGCGGGAACAGCGGGATGAGCCAAATCAGGTTGAGAAAGTCCACGGCGTCACCACTTCAATAAATCGATCTCATCGGCCAGCACGGTTTCCTTGTTCCGGAACAGCGCGATCAGGATGCCCAGCCCCACGGCCGCCTCGGCCACCGCGTCGGTGATTACGAAAATCGCGAACACCTGGCCGTTGACGCTCTTGAGCGCATGCGAGAAGGCGATGAGGTTGATATTGACCGCGTTCAGGATCAGCTCGATCGACATCAGAATAATGACCACGTTGCGGCGCGTGAGCACGCCCACCGTCCCGATCAGCAGCAGGGCCGCGCTCAGCGCCAGGTAATGAATCGTCGACACCGGATGCATCATCAGATCCTCTTCTTCGCCATCACCACCGAGCCCACCACCGCCACCAGCAGCAGCACGGACGCGATTTCGAACGGCAGCAGGTACTCGGTGAACAGCGAATCCGCCACCTGCTCGGTGTTTCCCAGCACGCTCGCAGCCTGACCCGCGGCCGCTTCGGCGAAGTGGAACGCGTCCTTGCCGCGATAGAGGAAATACCCGATCGCGCCGCCCACGGCCAGAACCGCCGCCAGTGCCACCCACCACTGGCGGTTGAACTGGCGCTCCTTCGCCGCCTGGTCCAGGTTCACCAGCATGATGACGAACAGGAACAGCACCATGATGCCGCCCACGTAGAGAACGATCTGCACCGCGAACAGGAATTCGGCGCTCAGCGTCAGATATAGGCCGGCCACGCCCAGGAGCGAAACGATCAGCGAAATCGCGCTGTGGACCGCGTTCCGCCGCGTGATGGTCAGAATGCCGCCCCCCAGCACCAGCAGGGCGAAAATGTAAAACAGAACTGTGTCTAGCATCGGTATGGAGTGGGCTTGGGCCCCTCTTCGAGCATCTGCCGATCCCAGATCTGGCCTTCGCGGGTGTAGGTGGCCAGCTCGAAATCCTGCGTCAGCTCCAGCGCGTCCACGGGGCAGGCGTCTTCGCACAGCCCGCAGAACATGCATCGGGAAGTGTCATAGGTGAAGGTGGTGAGCTCCTTACGGCGCGTCTCCTCGTTGCGCTCGCTGGTCACCACGATGAGGGCCTCGGGACAGGCCAGCGCGCACAGGTTGCAGGCGATGCACAGCGTTTCGCCGTTTTCCGGGTTGACGTTGAGGCGCGGGGCGCCGCGGTAGCGCTCCGCGACTTTCGGCCGCTCCGCCGGGTACTGCTCCGTATAGATGAATTTCGGATTCTGATTCCTGAACGTCACCCACAGCCCCTGGAATAGATCCACGAGGAATACTTTTTTCAGCAGGTTCACCGGTCCACCTCTCCGAGCACAATATCGAGCGTTCCGATGATGGCCACCACGTCCGCCACCAGGCCGCCTGAGACCATGCGGTCGAGCGACTGCAAGTTCACGAACGAGGGCGGCCGTACGCGCACGCGATAGGGCTGGGTCGAGCCATCGCTCACCACGTAATATCCCAGTTCTCCCTTGGGCGCCTCGATCGAAACATAGGCCTCGCCCACCGCCGGCTTGATCACCTTGCCGACCTTGCCCATGATCGGCCCTTCGGGAAGGCCAGCCACGGCCTGCCGCATGATCCGGACCGATTGCCGCATCTCTTCCATGCGCACCAGGTACCGATCGTAAGTATCGGCGTTGCGGCCGGTCGGAATGTCGAATTCGTATTTGTCGTAGCCCGAATACGGCTGCGCCTTGCGCAGGTCCCATTTGACGCCCGCCGCGCGCAGCACCGGCCCGGTGACGCCGTACTCCTTGCACTCGTCAGCAGTCAGCACGCCGATGCCCTTCAGCCGCCCGACCCAGATGCGATTGTTGGTCAGCAGCTCCTCGTATTCATCCACCTTCGGCAGGAACATATCGCAGAAGGCGCGGATGTCCTGTTCGAAGCCATCGTAGGTTTCGTACTGCAGGCCGCCGATGCGAAAGGCATGCGTGGTCAGGCGCGCGCCGCAATACTTCTCGAAGATTTTGAGCGCTTCTTCGCGCTCGCGGAAGCAGTAGAACACCGGCGTGATGGCGCCGATATCGAGCGCGTGCGTCCCCAGCCACAACAGGTGGCTCGCGATTCGATTCAGCTCCGTGAGGATCACGCGCACCGCCTGGGCGCGCGGCGGCGCCTCCACGTTCAGCAGTTTTTCGACCGCGAGGCAATAACCCAGCCCGTTGGAGACCGCGGCCACGTAATCCATACGGTCCACGTACGGGTTGAACTGCGCGTAGGTGCGGTTCTCCGCGATCTTTTCCACGCCGCGGTGCAGGTAGCCGATCACGCACTCGGTCCCTAGCACCTTCTCGCCGTCAAGCTTGAGGATCACCCGCAGCACGCCATGGGTCGAAGGATGCTGTGGACCCATGTTTAAAACCAATTCGGTGGAATCTAAAAATGTGGCGTCCGGCATAGCTGGCTATTGGCCGCTTTCGATATTCAGATTTTCCCGCACCCAGCGCTGGTCCTGTTGAATGATCCCGTAGTCCTTCCGCAGCGGATGGCCGTCCCATTCCTCAGGCAGCAGAATGCGGCGCAGATCCGGATGCCCTGCGAACTCGATGCCGAACATGTCGAAGACCTCCCGCTCCAGCCAGTTGGCGGTCGCGTGCACGCGCACCGCCGATTGCGGCCGGTCGCCGTCATTGATATATGTCTTGATGCGGATGCGCTCGTTGCGCGCGAAACTGTAGAGGATATAGACGAGATCGAAGCGCTCCGCGCGCTTCGGCCAGTCGACGGCCGTGATGTCGACCAGGTAATCGAAGTCGGCCTCCAGCTTCAGGTATTCGACAATCGCCACCGCCGCGTCCGGCTGGCACACGATGAAGTTCTGGCCGAGGTAAGTCGATGTCTCGCGAATCCGCTCGCCGAAGCGTTCTTTCAACTCGCGCGCCAGTTCGCTATCCCATGGAGTCGCGGCCATCACGGCGGGAGGCTTTGGGGGAGCAGCATGCCCGGCTGCGGCTGCGGCCGGTTTCGGAGGAGCCGGTTTCGCCGCACCGCCCGGCGGAGATGCCTGCGGGCCGTCCGGCTTTTGCTCGTCAGCCATTCTGACTCCTTAAGCGAACCATACTATTATCACCACCGTGGGCTGCTGTCAATTTGGACATTGAGATCCGGATGCCTGCGTAAATCTCAGAGTAGCACCGCTTCAGTTGCGCGGCACTTCAGTCGCGGGCGCGGAGGCGGCGATCAATAGCGGCGTCCCGGAGGGGTCTTGTGCCCCGTGCTTGCATCACGACTTCGGTGCACAGTCAGTGCGGCCAATGAGGGGCGATGCTCCTGCAGATAGTTGGCGATGTGCTCCAGATGGCTCGCCGCGAGGAGGGTCCAACGGAGCCGCATCTACTGCGGAAACATCTTTTGGATGCGGGCGTCCATTTCAGCCTGCTCGATGAACTCGCCTCGCTCCGCCTGTGCAAGTCCTTCTTCGACCCCCCTCCAGAAAGCGAATCTCGTCCTCGGGGTGCCGCGTCAGGATTTCTTGCACAAGTTGCTCGGCATCCCGGCCCTGCCGGGCTGCAAGCTCAGCCAGTTTAACCTCTGTCTCGGGCTTGAAATGAACTTCCATCGCTTTCAGCGTACGGGCGTGCGCGAGGCGATGTCAACTCGAGATGGAGGCCGGCCACCGCCGCCGCTTGCTGCTTACGGCAATCTGCCGTACAATTAAATCGTGAAGCAAGAAACCACGGCTCGCCTGGAAGCCCGTCTCCCCCGAGACATCATGGCTCGCCTGAAGCGCGCAGCCCAGATCCAGGGTCGAACGCTGACGGATTTCGTTGTGGCCGCGGCCGATGAAGCAGCCTGCCGGGCGATCCAGGAAACCGAAATCATTCGCGTTTCGCTCGAAGGCCAGCGCCAGATCGCAGAGGCCATTCTGCATCCGCCGGAGCCTACGCCGGCGCTGAAGAAGGCCGCTCGGCGATACCGGGAACTGTTCGGCGTGGAATGAGCCCGCATCAGTTCCGGTTCGAGGCGCTCGGCGCGGAACACGACCGGGCTGCTTTCTCCTGTGGTAGCGAGCCGCTGGACCGCTATTTCCGCACCCAGGTGACCCAGGACATACGCCGCCTCATCTCCAATTGTTTTGTCCTCATCGAGACCACCACCGGTCTCGTTGCTGCCTGGTACACCTTATCCGCAGCCAGTATTCCGCTGGTGGACCTTCCTCCCGAGGAGGCCAAACGTCTGCCGCGCTATCCAACGCTGCCTGCCGTCCGCATCGGACGCCTCGCCGTTGACCGGCATTTTCAGCGGCGCGGACTCGGCGAGATGATGCTCATGAACGCCGTTCATCGCACGATGCAGGACGCGGCCGCTGCGTTCGCCCTGCTGGTCGATGCCAAAGACGATCATGCCGTCGCGTTCTATCGTCGCTACGGCTTCCGGCCGCTTGCGGACCGTCCGCGGACGCTCCTCCTGCCGCTCGCGACAGCGCAAAAGGCGTTGCTGGGCCGGTAGCGGTTCACTCCCCGATATGCTTCGCCACCCACTCGACGTGCCGCCGCATGATGTCCAGCACGAACTTCGGCTCCTGCGGACCGTGCGGCTGCCGCGGATACACCACCATCTCCGCCGGCACGCCGCGCCGTTTGATTGCCGAGTACATCTCGTACCCCTGCGTCGTCGGCACGCGGATGTCGCTGCCGCCGTGCAGAATGAGCGTCGGCGTCGTCACCTTGTCCACATGCGCCAGCGGCGACATCCGGATATACCGCTCCGGCTGCTCGAACCACGGCCCCTCGAAGTAATCGTCGAGGGTCGAAGGAATATCGTTCGTTCCCCACATCGAAATCAGGTCCGAGAGCCCCGCGCCCGTCGCCGCGGCCTTGAACCGGCTGGTCTGCGTGATCACCCAATTCGTCATGTATCCGCCGTAGCTCCAGCCCATCACCGCCAGCCGGTTCGGGTCGGCCACGCCAATCTGGATCGCCGCGTCCACGCCCGCCATCAGGTCTTGGTAATCGCCGCCGCCCCAGTCATCCACATTCGCCGACCGAAACGCCAGCCCGTACCCGGTCGAGCCGCGCGGGTTCGCGCGCAGCACCGCCCAGCCCTTCGCCGCGAAGGTCGCGATCGGGTACAGCCCCGCCGCGCCGATGAACGTCTCGCCGAAAGCCCCCGCCGGCCCGCCGTGAATATTCAGGATCAGCGGATAGCGCTTGCCCTTTTCGTAACGCACCGGCAGCGTCAGCAGCCCTTCGATCTCCCGGCCGTCCTTCGATTTCCATTTGATGAGGCGCGTCTCGCCGATCGGCTGCTTGGGCAGCTCCGTATTCGCCGCGCTCACCCGAACCGGCTTCCGCGCGCTCAGCTCCATGACGTACGCCTCCACCGGCTCGTCCGGCGCCTGCATGCCCAGCCCGGCGTGCGTTCCCGTGCGGTTGATCGCCGCATTCGCAAAAGTTCCGTGCTCCCGCGTGAACACCACCGCCGGCGGTCCATCCACCGGCATCGCATACAACACCGCGCGCGTGCCGCGGCCTTCCGTGAAGAACAGCCGGTCCTTCACCCAGCCCGAAATCGTCGGCGTCTCATCCGGCGTGGCCGGCAGATCGCGCGATTTCAGGTCCGCCAGGTTCACCAGCGCGATGCGGCTCCCGTCGATGCGCCGCGCCGTCGCGAGGCTCCGCACGTACGCCAGCAGCTTGCCATCCGGCGAATAGTGCGGCTGCGATTCCGTTGCCGCCGTCGCCGCGATCGGCCGGATGCGCCCGCTTTCGATTTCGACTTCCAGAATGTCCGCCTTGCGCCCGTCGTCCGCATCCGGCGTGGGCCGCACCTCGTATGCGATGCGCCGCGAATCCGGCGACCAGTCGAACGCTCCAACGTTCCACGGCCCCGCCGCCGCCTTCTCTAGCGCCCGCCGCCCGTGCACATCGGGCTCGACCGGAATCAGCCACAGCGCTTGGTTCCGCGGATTCTCATCGATCACCCGGAAATCCAGCTTCTGCCGCCGCGCCGTTTCCTCCGACGGGTCCGCCTCGCGTCCCGCGAACGCGATCCATTTGCCGTCCGGCGAAACCGCGTACGCGCCCATCGTGCCGTTGAAGCTGGTCAGGGCCTCGGCCTCGCCGCCATCCACCGGAATGCGGTAAAGGTTTCGCTTGCCGCTCCGGTCGGAGGCGAAGAAGACCCATTGCGAATCCGGGGAAAATGCCGGCGCATTCGCGGATTTCTCCCCGCGCGTGAGCTGCACGCGCCCGCTGCCGTCCGTGCGCGCCAGGAACACGTGTGTGAGCATCTCGCTTTTCTCGCCGTCCATCACCGCGACGGTCTGGGTCCACGCGGCGAGCCGCCCGTCCGGCGAAGGCACGGGCGCCGTCACCGTCTTTACCTTCATGGAAAGTTCGGGCGTCCACTGAGCTCCCAGCGGCGCCAGGCATAACACCGCGAGTGTAATCGCCTTACCGTACATACTTTTCCACCCATTCCAAATGGCGCTGCGCCACGTCCAAAATAAACTTCGGCTCCACGAAGCCGTGCGGCTGCCGCGGATACACCACCATCTTCGCCGTCACCCCGCGCGCCTTCAGCGCGTGGTAATATTCGTACCCTTGCGACGTCGGCACGCGGTCGTCCGCCTCGCCGTGCAGCACGAGGGTGGGCGTCGTCACGTTCTTGACGTAGGTAATCGGCGAGTGCTTCCGGAAATTCTCGAACTGCTGCCAGGGCTCGCCGCCGAAATAATCCGGCAGAAAGCCCGGAATGTCCGCCGTGCCGGTGAAGCTCCAGAGGTCAGTCACGCCCGCGCCCACGGCCGCCGCCTTGAACCGCTGCGTCTGCGTGATGGTCCACGACGTCATGAACCCGCCGTAGCTCCATCCCATGATGGCCAGCCGCTCGGGGTCCGCGACCCCCATCGCGATCACCGCGTCCACGCCGGCCTGGTCGTCCTCGTAATCGTGCCCGCCCCAGTCGTTGTAATTGGCGAACCGGAACGTCTTGCCGTAGCCGCTCGATCCGCGCGGATTCGGCCGCAACACCGCGTAACCGCGCGCCGCGAATGCCGCGATGGGGTACACTGCCCCGCGCCCGATGAACGTCTCGCTGAAAACGCCCGTCGGCCCGCCGTGGATATTCAGGATCAGCGGGTACCGCTTGCCCTGCTCGTAATTGGCTGGGTACGTCAGCAGGCCTTCGATTTCCATCCCGTCCTTCGATTTCCACCGGATCGCTTCCGTGCGGCCGAGGGGCATCCGCGGCAGGTCCGCGTTCACGCGGCTGATCTGCACCGGCTGGCCGCCGGGTTTCATCACGAACGCCTCCGCCGGCTCGCTCGGTGTTTCCATCGAAAACCCCAGCAGGGTCCCGCGCGCGTTGGCGTGCACCGGCCCGGTGACGCCCGATGCCGGCTCGAACACCTCGGCCGGCGCGCCGTCCGTGGGCATGGCGTAAATCGCCGCCCGCGTGCGCTTCGCCTCGCGATAGAGCAGCCGGCCATCAGCCGTCCAGCCGATTAGCGCCGGCTGCTCATCGTACGTAGCGGGCATCGCGCGGACCTCGCCGGTCGCGCGCGTCAACAGTTGGATGCGGTTGGCCGAGGCCCAATGCACGGGCTCATCCGATTTCAGGAACGCCAGATACCGCCCGTCCGGCGAGTATTTCGGCTCCGATTCCGCCGCGCCCGTCGCCGAAATTGCTTTGACCGCTCCGGTTTCGACATTGACTTCCGAAATGTCGGCGCGGGTCCAGTCGTCGGCCAGCGGCGTCGGCTGATCGCTGAACGCGATCGCGCGCGAATCGGGCGACCAGTCGAGCCCGGTTACGCACCGTTTGCCGTCCGTCAGCTTTTTCTGCGCGCGCTTGCCGTCCGCATCCGCTTCGGCCGGAATTACGTAGAGCGCCAGGTTGGCCGGATTCGCGTCCATCACCTTCCAGTCGCGCTTCTCCTTCTTGCTCTTCTCTTCATCCGCCGGCGGCTCGTATCCGGTGAACGCCACCCACTTGCCGTCCGGCGAGACCGCATACTCGCCCAACTGCCCCTTGAAGTCCGTCACCATCTCCGCTTCGCCGCCGGCCAGCAGGATGCGGTACACGTTCCGCTTGCCGTTGCGGTCGGAAACGAAGTAGAGCGACGCGCCGTCCGGCGAAAACGAAGGGCTGACGGCACTCTTCTCGCCCCGCGTGAGCTGCCGCCGGTGCGCGCCGTCCGCATCCGCGATCCAGATCTGCCGGGCCGCTTCGCTGTGCTCGGCGTCCATCGCCCATCGGCCCTCGGTCCAGGCGGCGCGCGTGCCATCCGGCGATGGCGCCACTTCCTCGATCCCTTTCACCTGCATCCCGAGCTCGGGCGTCCATCCGGAAGGCGGTTGGGCCAGAGCGGCCGCGGCCACCAGCAGAAATAGCGTGCGTTTCATGAGAGAAATTCCCCTCCGCCGGCGCGAGCCGGCTTTCGCGCAGTATACACCCTGGCACGGACCTATTCGCGAATGGGATCCCGAGCCACAGAATATTGCGCCGCCATGTGAAGATGCTTGAGGCCGCTCCTCACATCTCCTATAATCCGCCTTTATGCGCAAGGAGGAATGATGCGGGCTATTTTGATCGTGATCGCCATCCTGGTGGGAGCGCTCTCTTCTTCCGCGGCGGAGCCGCCCGCGCCCTACGAAATAGTCCATTTTCCCAGCGGTAAGCTCACGCTGGGAGGCGAGCTGTTTAAGCCCAATGGCGAGGGCCCATTTCCAGCGATACTCTATAACCACGGAAGCGCCGAAGGAATGTTGAGTGACGCGGCGAGTACCGCCATTGGTCCTCTTTACGCTTCGAAAGGGTGGGTCTTCTTCATGCCTTACCGGCGCGGACAGGGTTTGAGCGCTAAGGCTGGCCAGTACATCGGAGACCAAATCTCGGCGGCTGAAAAATCAGGCGGGCAAGGCGCTGCCGTCAAGACGATGATCGCCTTGCTAAAGGGAGACCATCTCAAAGATCAGCTCTCTGCCGTGGCTTGGTTGAAGCAGCAAAAATTTGTGCAGCCAGACCGGATTGCGGTTGCGGGACAATCTTTCGGCGGAATCGAAACAGTCCTTGGATCCGCCAGCTATGCGTTCTGCGCAGCCGTCGATGCGTCGGGAGGGGCAATGAGTTGGAGTGAGGCGCCAGCCCTTCAAACTGTCATGAAGGAGAGTGTCAGGTCGTCAAAGTCGCCAATATTCTTCTTTCAGGCTGAGAACGACTACACTCTGGAGCCGAGCCAGGTTCTATATAAAGAAATGCTCGCCTCGGGAAAATCAGCGGAAATGAAAACTTATCCAGCCTATGGCAAAACGCATTTTGACGGGCATAGTTTCACATGGCTCGGAAGTTCGATCTGGTTCAAGGACGTATTCGCTTTCATTCAAAAAAATTGCGCCGTAGCTGCTTCTAAGTGACGCTAGCCCGGATCCCATTCCGCGAGCTTTGCGGATTCCCAGGGCATCCGCCCCTCCGCCATCTGCCGCTCTCCCCGCAACCGTTATATATTGGCCTCAACGCGCCGAGCCGGTGATTCGATGGCTGTCAGACTCTGGACCTTATCACGCTCGGCCGTGCTGGCCTCCCTGCTGATGGCCTCCGCTCCGCCCGCCCGAGCGCAGCAGCTCGGCCACAAGGTCCTGGGCAGCGCCGGGATGTTCGCCGGCTCGCAACCGGACAGCGGCCTTTACGTCGTCTATCAGTTCGCGTCCTACGGCTCCAACGAAATATTCGACCGCGTAGGACACAGCATTCCCGTTCCGGGTCTCGATCTGGATGCTTACACAAACGTGTTCGGCCTCCAATTTGTACTCCGGTTGACGCATTCCCTCTACCTGAACGTCACGGCCGCGGGGCCCATCTCGCAGATCAGCGCGAATGCCGCGAATCCCGAGGCCAGCGTGGATGACTTCGGCCTGGGCGATATCTACGTGCAGCCCGTCAAGCTCGGGTGGAAGTGGCGGCAGGCCGATCTCGTGGCCGGATACGCCTTCTACGCCCCGACGGGCCTCTACGTGCCGCATGCCAGCGGCAGCGTGGGGCTCGGCCAATGGACCCACGAATTCTCCCTCGGTACCGCGCTCTGGTTCGATCGCGCTAAAACCTGGAGCCTCTCCGTATTGAACAGCTACGAATTGCACCAGCGAAAAGAGGGCATCGACATCACCCGCGGCGATAATTTTCAGTTTCAGGGCGGCGCGGGCAAAACGTTCCGCCCCCGCAGCCAGCTTCTCCCGCGCGTGGATCTGGGCGCCGCCGGCTATGGACTCTGGCAAGTACGCGACGATCGCGGCGCCGATCTCCCGGCCGCTCTGCGCGGCGCCCGCGACCTGGATTTCGGCCTGGGGCCCGAGCTGGATTTCGTGGTGGCGCCGGTCCGCGGCCGCGTGACGCTCCGCTATGTCCGCGATGTCACGGTCAAATCGCGCCCGCTCGGCCACGTCTTCCTCGTTCAGCTCACCATCCTGGCGCGACGGTGAATCCGGGCCGGGAAGATCCGCACAGCCGCGGTGTCCTTTCTGTCACCCTGCGCTCTCCACGGCTCTGGACGGAGCCGTTACCGCCGCACTAGCCTGTCCTATAGGGTGGCCGTGTCCCGCCCGGCTTCGGAAAAAGAGCGGCCGTGAATCGACTCAACTCCTGGATCTATGCGCATGCGCCGGTCTGGCTGCAAAACGCCGGCATCAGCATCTATGGCCTTCGATACCGCCGCGAGCGGCTGGGCGGCGAATTCGACCGCTATGTGCGCGAGTTCTCGGAGCGCGAGAGCTGGAACGCTGCCCGCTTCGAGGAGTATCTCGCGGCCGAACTGCGCCGCGTGCTGCTCCACGCCCAGGCCACCGTCCCCTATTACCGCCAGCGATGGGCCGCGGCCGGTATCGGCCCCGACCGGCTGCGCCGTTTCCACCCCGGTGACCTGGTCCGGCTGCCCCTCACACCCAAATCGGATCTCCGCGACCGGCCCGCGGAATTCGTGAGCGAGCAGGCCGGCCCGCTCCGTCGCCTCCACCAATATTTCACCAGCGGCAGCACCGGCACGCCGGTCACGATCTACTGCACCTCCGACGACCACCGCCGTTTCATCGCCGCGCGCGAGGCCCGTTCCTTCCGCTGGGCCGGCGCCAGCATCCGCATGCCGCGCTCCATGATCGGCGGCCGCATGATCCTCCCCCGCCACGATTCGCCGCCGCCCTATTACCGCTGGAACGCAGCGGAGCGGCAGGTCTACTTCTCCGGTTATCACATCAGCCGCGCGCACGCGCCCAATTACGTCGAGGGTTTCAATCGCCACCGTCCCGCCCTGCTCACCGGCTACGCCAACGCGCACTATCAGCTCGCCCGCTTCATGCTTGCCGGCGGCCTGCGTCTGGATTACCGCCCGAGCGCGCTGGTGCTCAGCAGCGAGAAGCTCACCGGCGAGATGAAATCCACACTGATCGCCGCCTTCGGCGCGCGCGCGTACGAGGAGTTCGGCGCGGTCGAAAACTGCGTCCTCGCCACCGAGTGCGAGAGAGGACGCCTGCACGTCAGTCCCGACTTCGGCATCGTCGAGATCGTGGACGAATCCGGCCGCCCGGTCCCGCCCGGTGTGCCCGGACGCATGGTCTGCACCGGCCTGCTCAGCCGTACCCAGCCGCTCATCCGCTACGAGATCGGCGATGTCGCCTCCTGGTCCACCGAGACCTGCCCGTGCGGCCGCGATGGATTGCCGGTGCTGGAGCAGATCGTCGGCCGGCTCGAAGACGTCATTGTCGGGTGCAACGGGCAGGTGACCGTGCGTTTTCACGGCCTGTTCATCAATCTGCCCAATGTGCTCGAAGGCCAGGTCGTACAGGAGGATCTCGGCCGAATCCGTGTCCGGGTCGTCGCGCGCGACGGCTTCTCCGAGGCCGATGCGGAAACGATTCGCCGACGCGTCGCCGATGAGCGCCTCGGCCCGATGCAGGTCGAGGTCGAGCGGGTCGCCGAAATCGAGCGCACCGAGCGCGGCAAGTTCCGCGCTGTGATCAATCGGCTGCCGCGCGAAGTGATCGAGCGTGCTCTGCGCGAGCACGCCGCCGCGCCTGCCCGGTAGTCACGTTCGAACGCGCGCGACTGCACCGGCACTCCCGGTGATCGCCCGGAAACGCTGCGCGCACCGCGCGCGAGTCTTGGCAGCCTGCACACGCCCACGATCCACCACCGTATTTCTGATCAGCTCGCGGCCCGTCCGGCATCCGGCTTTTTGCGCCAAGTTCCTCCCGCCTGAATCTCCACTTACTTGCGGGAGGAATATTTAAGTGAAAATCATATGTGCCATTCTCCTCGCGGACGGCGTTCTATTTGCCGCCGCCAAGCCGGCGCCGGACCAGGACGCTTTGTTGGAAAAGATTCGCAGCCGCACCGCCGAATATCTGGAGCAACTGCCGCACTACACCTGCCATGAGGTGATCAGCCGGCTCGTCCGGCGCGGCAGCCAATGGACGCGCGACGACGTTGTCGAGCTTGAAGTGGCGTTTATCGGACGCGAGGAGTTCTTCGCGCGCTCCGGAGAGGACCATTTCGAGGAGCGGGTGATCGATCGCGTGGTGCCCCACGGAACGATCGGGAACGGCGCGTTCGGCTCCGTGGTCAAGATCATATTCACCCCGGACGTGGCGGACTTCCAGTACGCGGGAACGGGGAAAAAGGACGGCCACCAGACGATTCGGATCAATTTCTCCGTGCCGCTCGAAAAGAGCCAGTTCATGGTAAAGCACGGCGGCAACCAGAGCCTCGTGCCCTTCGAGGGAAGCATCTGGGTGGATGCCGCCACGCTCGATCTCGTGCGCGTGGATCTCCAGGTCAAACATATCCCGGCCTATGTCGGGCTTCGCTATGTAGAAGAGATGCTCCATTATGAGACCATGCACATCGGCAGCGAGCCGGTCCTGCTGCCGCATAAGTCGGAGCTTGGCGTAGCCGATGAGTTAGGAAATTATTCGCTGAACCTGGTCGAATTGCAACAGTGCCGGGAATTCAAGAGCAATTCGGTGGTGACGTACGGCGCCCCGGTAGAAGGCTCGGGGCCGCGGGAAGGCTTCGCTTCACGGGAAGGCTCCCCTTCGCGGGAACATCCGGATCAGCATTGATCGCCTGGCGGTTTGCCGGACTCCGGAGCCGCTTCCACGATGCCCGAACACAAACGCAGTTCGCCCCGCGCCGCTCTCAGGTCGGCCGCCGTCCGGTTCAGTTCGATGCCCTTCAGGAACCAGTACGCGCCGAAGGCGAAGATGCCCGCGGCTTCGGCCCAGAATACCGCCTTGTGCGTGTGCAGGCCGCTGTTCAGCCCCCAGGCGGCGAACATGGAGGCAGGCATCGCTACCGCAATGCCGCGGTACAGCCGCTTGAGCATCCGCCGCCGCGTTTCGTCCGGTTCCAGGTGGAGCGTGTCGTCCGCGCAGAACCAGCACACCAGCGAGATGCACAGAAAGAAAGAAATCGCGCAGAGATAGTGCAGCGGCACGCCGAATAGCGCCGCTGCGGTGTGGGGAATCGATCCCGGCACGCCGCAGCCGGAAAGCTTCGCCGGGTCCCAGCCCATCGGGAAGACCGCGATCCCGATCCCGAGGACAGCCGCCGCATCGAGCAGCCGGTCCTCGACGCGGCTGAACCCGCGGTAGAGCCCGAGCGAGATGCTCACCGCGAACAGCAGCCCGACGAACCAGTTCCGCATCGAGCCTCCACCCGGACCGACCGCGTGGTAGTAAGCGCTCATGGAATCCTGCGGGCAGATCTGCAGGGCGATCCCGCCGAAGAGCAGCAGAAGCGGAAACGCGACCCCGATGATTGCGATTCCGGCGCGCATGACCAGGTACGAGCGCAGCACGTGCTGCCGCAGCTCATCGCCTTCGAGCGAGCCCGAGAAGCTTCGCGTCGTCTTCCGGTCCATAGATCGACCGCCTGCGCGGTTCACTATATCCGAGTCGTCCCGGCCCGGCAACGGCGAATGCGGTGAAAGGCTCTGCCCCGTCGCGCAATATCCCTGCTGAGAACCGGGAACCGCCGGCCCGTTCGCGCGGTCCAATTCTTCGGTATCTCCCGGAGACGGATCATGACACTTCGATATCGCACCTGGCTGCCCCTGGCGGCGGCTCTTGCGGGGATTTCCGGCGCGCTGCTGCTGCACTCCTACCAGCCCGCGGACCCGCCGGCCGCGACGTGGTCGCGCGGCGTTCTGCATGTCGCCATCCCGCACCCGCCGCTCCGAGCCGGGCAGTTGACCGTCGAGGTGCTCGACCCGGAAGACCACGTGCTCGGCGGCGTGTCGGAACAGACGCAGACGGCGCCGTGGCAGGCGGATATCCACCTGTCGAAATCCCTGCCGGTCGAGGACCTGGTCTGGCATCGCCTCCGCTATCGCTTCACGGAGACGGGTGCGGCAGCGCCCGCCGTCTCGGGCACCGAATCCATCTCGCAGATCCTGCGGATGCCCGTGCTCCACATCATCGGCCAGCAGAGCTACCTGGCCGGGGGCGAGGCGGCCGTGCGGGTGGTCGCGAGCGATTCGCGGAACCAACCCATTTCCGGGCAAAGCTCGCTGATTGTAGAGCTTACGGTGCAGGGCCAAGCCCCGGTGCGTCTCTTCGCGGGGCCGCTCAACAGCCGCGGGACGGCGCCCGTCCAGTTCCGCCTGCCGGCCGCCGCGGCCGGCCGCGCAGCCCTTCACTACACGGTCGAGACCCCCATCGGGTCGGCCGAGTACACCGAGCCGATACGGATCGAAGCCAAATCCGCCATCCTGCTGACCACCGAAAAGCCCGTTTACCAGCCGGGGCAGACGGTCCACCTCCGCGCCCTCGCGTTGGATAAAGCGGAGCACCGGGCGGTCGCCGGCCGGCCGCTCACGTTCGAAATCGAGGATTCGCGCGGCAATAAGGTGTTCAAAAAGGCCACACAGACGGACAATTACGGCATCGCCTCGGCCGAATTCGCGCTCGCCGACGAGGTCAACCTCGGCGCCTGGCACCTCCGCGCGGCGATGGACGGTGGCAATACCGCGGAAATCGCCGTCAATGTGGACCGTTACGTCCTGCCGAAATACAAGGTGGCGGTCGAATTTTCCGGCAAGGCGAAGCACGGCTACCGCCCCGGCGACCACGTGACCGGAACCGTCCGCGCCAACTACTTCTTCGGCAAGCCGGTGGAAGGCACGGTGACGGTGAAGGCGTCGGCTATGGACGTCGCGGTATTCGAGGCCGCCACCGCGCAGGGCAAGACGGATGCCGATGGCGCCTACCGTTTCGACCTCAAGCTGCCCGACTACTTCGCCGGAAAGCCGCTCGATCAGGGCGCCGCGCGGGTGTTGGTGGAAGCCTCGGTGAAGGATTCCGCCGGGCACACCGAGACGCGCGGCGAGCCGGTCACGGTCAGCCAGTCGCCGCTGCTGCTGACGGCGGTGCCGGAGGGCGGGACGCTGGTCCCGAACCTGGAAAACCAGGTGTTCCTGCTGGCGTCCTATCCGGACGGCACGCCGGCTGTTGCCGAGCTGCGCGCCGCGGGCCAGACCGTCACGACAGATGCGGGCGGCGTGGCGATGATCCGGATGAAGCCGGGCGATACGGCAGACCGGCTCTACATCGAGGCCACGGACCGCGAGGGCAACCAGGCGAAAGCGAACGTGCCGCTCCCGGTCCGCGGCGGCGGCGACCAGATCCTGCTGCGGGCGGAGCGCGCCGTGTACCGCGCGGGCGAGCCGATCCGGCTGCGCGTGTTCTCGACGAAGGCCCGTGGCACCGTGTACCTGGACGTGATCAAGGCCGGGCAGACAGTGCTCACCCGAGACGTGGACCTGGTGAACGGGCAGGCCGAGCTGGCGCTCACCGCCACGCCGGACCTCTCCGGTACGCTCGACTGCAACGCGTATCTGTTCGGTACGAACGCGCAGGCGGTGGCCGACCATCGGCTCCTGTTCGTGCAGCCGGCCGATGAACTGAAGGTGGAAGCCACGGCGGACCGCGCGGTGTACAAGCCGGGCGAGGACGCAAGGGTCGAGTTCCGCGTCACGAACTCGCAGGGCGAGGGCGTGCAGGCCGCGATCGGCGTGCAGGTGGTGGACGAGGCCGTCTTCGCGCTGGCGGAAAAGCAGCCGGGATTCGCCAAGGTGTTCTTCTACCTCGAGCAGGAAGTCATGAAGCCGCGGTATGAGATCCATGGCATCGAGGCGCCGCAGGCGATCACCGCCGCGAATCCTTTGCCGGCCCGCGCGCTGTTCGCGGCCACTGAGATCGTGAACCCCAACCGTTTCGAGACGGAAGCGGGGCGGACCGCGCCAATGGGGAAATTCCAGGAGTATCGCGGCCGTTACGAGAATGCATTTCTGGCGCAGGTGCGCGAGCTGGTGAAGGGCCGGAGCAATCCCATGTCCGGCCCGATCGCGCAGGCGCGGGATGCGTGGGGCACCCCAGTCCAGGTGCAGGGCAACTTTGTGCGCAGCGCCGGCCCGGACCGGCGGCTGTACACGGCGGACGACCTGACGGCTTTCGTGCGCGTGACCGGGCGGGTGGCGAGTGAGCCGCACGCGCACGGGCTGGACGTGGCGATCGAACACGACCGCGGGCCGATGAACGGAATGGCGGAGATCGCCGGGACGGTTGAGGACGTCACGGGAGCGGCAGTGCCGAACACAGAGGTGATCGCGCGTTCCGGGGCCACGACACGCAAGTCGCGAACCGGAGCGGACGGGCATTTCAGCATCGCGGGGCTGCCGCCGGGGGACTACCGCGTGGAGCTTGCCGCAGCGGGATTTCGGCTCGCCTCGCGCAATGTCACGCTTCAGGCGCGAGATCGGGCGGTGTTCGAGGCGACGCTCGAAATCGGCGCCGTTACAGAGATGGTGGAGGTCACAGCCGCGGCGCCGGCCGTCCGATTCGCCCGCGGAGGCGGCGTGGCTGGCGGGGTAGTCGGCGGGCTCATGCAGGTTCGGGCGCTGGCGGTTGCGGCGCCGATGGCTGCGCCTCCTCCGCCGCCCGCGCCAATGATGGCCGCGAAGGGGATGGCTCGGGACGCCGCAGCCGGCGGCGTCGCGCCGGCCGCGCACGTACGTTCGTATTTCCCGGAAGCGCTGTACATCAACCCGGAGATCGTGACGGACGGCCGCGGCCTGGCGACGGTCTCGATCCCGCTCGCGGATTCGATCACCACGTGGCGCATGGCGCTGATGGCTTCGACCGCGCGCGGAGCGCTGGGGAGCGGCACGGCGGGGATCAAGGTCTTCCAGGATTTCTTCGTGGATCTCGACCTCCCGGTCACGCTCACGCAGGGCGATCGCGTCTCGATTCCGGTGGCCGTTTACAACTACTCGGGCGCATCCGGCGAAGTCGCGCTGTCTTTGAAGCCGGACGCGTGGTATTCCCTCGCGGGCGATCCGGCCGCGAAGTCCGTGAATGTCGATTCGGGGCGCGCCGGCGGTGCGGAGTTCACGGTTCAGGCGAACCGGATCGGGAAGTTCAAGCTGACGCTCGCGGCGAAGATGGGGAACCGCGCCGATATCGTCGTGCGCGAGATCGAGGTGGTGCCGAACGGCCGCGAGATGACGCAGGTGTTCAACGGGCGGCTGGATTCGAGCGCGCGGGCCACGGTCAACATGCGCCCCGGCGTGTGGCGGGAGGCGGAGATCGGGACGGTTCCGGAGCCCGGTGTGGTGCGCCACGCCATCGACTTCCCCGCGGGCGCGATATCCGATGCGAGCAAAGTCTTCGTGCGCCTCTATCCGGGTCCGCTGAGCCAGGTGATCGAAGGGATGGACGCCATCCTGCGCATGCCGTTCGGCTGCTTCGAGCAAACGTCCTCGGCCACCTATCCCAACGTGCTGGCGCTCGATTACATGAAGCGGACGAAGAAACTCACGCCGGAAGTCCACGCCAAGGCCGAGGGCTTCATCGTCAACGGATACCAGCGGCTGCTCACCTACGAAGTTCCGGGCGGCGGCTTCTCCTGGTTCGGCAATCCGCCGGCCAACAAGATCCTGACTTCGTACGGCCTGATGGAGTTCCACGATATGGCGCAGGTGCATGATGTGGACCCGCGGCTGATCGAGCGCACGCAGCAGTGGCTCGCCCGCCAGCAGCAGCCGGATGGAAGCTGGAAGCCGGACACGCAGTTCATCAACGAAGGCGCGACCAACCGCTACAACTCGGACGCGCTGCGGATCGCGGCGTACATCGGCTGGGCGCTCGAGAGCAGCGGGTATCGCGGGCCGGCCGTGGCGAAGGCGCGCCAGTTCGTCGAGCGGCATATGGGCGAGAAAACCGACGCTTACACGCTCGCCGTGCTGGCGAATTTCGCGGTGGATTCGGGCGACCGTGAGTTTGCGCGGCAGGCCGTCGAGGCGCTGGCCGCGGCGCGCACGGAGCAGGACGATCAGGTCTGGTGGACCGCGCCGGAAACCGGCGTCTACGCCACCGGAGCCAGCGCGGCGATCGAAACCACGGGTCTCGCGGTGCAGGCGCTGCTGAAATCGGGCCTCGACGCGGGGATCGCCAGCAAGGCGCTGAAGTACATCGCGTCAAAGAAGGAAGCCTCGGGGACGTGGGGCACCACGCAGGCCACCATCATGGCGCTCAAAGCCCTGCTGCTCGCGACCGAGAAAGGCTCGGCCGAAGCCGCGGGCACGGTCGAGATCACGCTCAACGGCAAGCCTGCCGGGCGCTTGGTGCTCACCGCGGAGAACAACGACCTGCTGCACCAGTTCGTGCTCGCCGGGATCGATCAGCGCGGGCCGAACCATGTCGAGCTGAAATTCACGGGCCGCGGCGGCCTCGCCTATCAGGTGGTCGGCCGGTACTTCTTGCCATGGGACGCGCGGCCCGCCGCCGAGCCGCTGACGATCGAAGTGAAATACGATCGCACGCAGCTCGCGCAAAACGATATTGCGACCGCCACCGCGACCGTGAAGAGCAACCTGCCCGCGACCGCCAAAATGGTCATGGTGGATCTCGGCATTCCGCCGGGGTTCGACCTGCTCACCGAGGACCTGCAGGCCTACCAGGAGCAAAGCGCCGGGAAGTCGAGCGGCCGGATGGAGAAATTCACCCTCACGGCGACGCAGGCGACGCTCTACTTCGATTCCCTCGCGGCGGGCGATACCGTCAAGCTGCGCTACCGTCTGCGCGCGAAGTATCCGATTCGCGCCAAGACGTTCGCGTCGCGGGTCTACGAGTATTACGACCCGGCGGTCAAGGCCGTCGCGCGGCCGGTCGAGCTGGAGGTGCGGCCGAAG
>DATGMB010000141.1:0-7936 GCA_035293845.1 Bryobacteraceae bacterium | reverse complement strand
GTGATGCTCACGGCGTTAGATGCCGCCCTCACCGGCGCGCTGCACCTGGACGGCCTGGCCGATTGCGCCGATGGTTTCGGCGGGGGCCGCACCCGCGAGGACGTCCTGCGCATCATGCGCGATCACGCCATCGGCGCCTACGGAGCCGTGGCGCTGGTGCTGGCACTGGCGTTTCGCATCGCCGCCGTGGCGGCCCTGATCGCCCGCGGCGGCGCACTCCCTCCGGTTTTTCTGGCGCCGGTGCTCGGCCGCTGGGCCGCCGTGCTGCTCGGCGCCACACAGCCCTATGCCCGTCCGCCCGACCAGGACGCGACCGGCGCCCCGGCACGCTACATGTCCGGCACCGAGCTGGTCATCGCGACGGCCACTGCCGCCCTCGCAGCCGCCGTCTGCGGATGGCGGGGCACTCTTGCGGGTCTGCTGGCCGGGGCGGCGGCGCTGCTCTGGGGCTGGCGATCGGCGCGCCGCATCGGCGGCATCACGGGCGACACGCTCGGCGCGGCGGTGGTTGTGGTGGAATGCCTGGTGCTGACCGTTTTCAGCGCGGCGGCGTAGTTTGGGGCTCGTGGACAGCCAGATGGACGGGCGAGGCTCGTTCGGCGGAACTTTCGCCGCTGGTATCGAGCCATGGCCGGTCCTGCCACAGCTACATGAAGTAGTCTTTGACCTTCTCGAAGAGACCCTTTTCCGACGGCGCATTGTCGACGGGCAGGGTGTCCCGAAGCTGTTCGAGCAGCTTGCGCTGTTCGCGGGAGATGCGCGTCGGGACGCGAACGTCAATGTGGACGTAGAGATCGCCGCGGCCGCTGCCGTTGACGTTGGGAACGCCCTTGTGCTTGAGCCGGAACTGCGCGCCGGGCTGCGTGCCTTCCGGGATCTTCAGCTTGTGCGGCTCTTCGAGCGTGGGGACTTCGATCTCGGCGCCGAGCGCGGCTTGCGCGATATTGACCGGAATGGTGCAGTGCAGGTCCTGCTCGCGGCGCTCGAAAAACGGGTGCGGCTTCACCTTGAGGAAGACGTAAAGGTCGCCGGGCGGGCCGCCGTTTACCCCGGGTTGCCCTTCGTTGGCGAGGCGGAGCCGCGTGCCGTCATCCACGCCGGCCGGGATGTTGATCTTGAGCTTGCGTTGCGCCTGGCGGCGTCCCGCGCCGCGGCAGGCGGCGCACGGATTGCGAATGATCTGACCGGCGCCGTTGCAGGTGCTGCACGTGCGGCGGATGGCGATGAAGCCCTGCTGGTAGGTGACCTCGCCGCGGCCGTGGCAGGTGGGGCAGGTGGCGGGTCCGCTGCCGGGTTCCGAGCCGGAGCCGTTGCAGCGGTCGCAAGTCTCCATGCGCGGCACCTGGATATCGGCATTCATGCCGAAAACGGCTTCATCGAAGGTGATTTCGAGATCGTAGCGGACATCTTCGCCGCGCTGCGCGCGGGTACGCCGGCGCCCGGCGCCTCCGAAGAGATCGCCGAAGCCGAAGAAATCGCCGAGAATGTCGCTGAAATCGGCGAAGGCGTCCGGGTTGAAGCCGGGCTGTCCGCCGCCCTGCAGGCCGGCGTGGCCGTAGCGGTCGTAGGCGGCGCGCTTCTGCGGATCGCTCAGGACGCTATAGGCTTCGGATGCCTCTTTGAACTTTTCCTCCGCCGTCGGGTCGTCGGGATGATGATCGGGGTGGTACTGGCGCGCGAGGCGCCGGTAGGCGCCCTTGATGTCCGCCTCGCCAGCCTCTCGGCCGACACCTAGAACTTCGTAGTAATCTCTTTTGGCCACAGTAAAATGCGGGCCGGCCAGGAGCCGGCGTTACGGGCGAACCGCTACCTTGACCCAGGCAGGGCGCAGCAGCTTTCCCTTGAAATTATAGCCTCTCTGCAATTCTTCGAGGATCTGCTGGTCCTCGGCCTCTTCGGTGTGCACGCGCTGCACCGCCTCATGGTGGTTGGGGTCGAAGCGCTGGCCGGCGGTTTCGATGGGCTCCAGGCCCTGCTTCTTGAGGGCATCGTAGAAACGCTGATAGATCATCTCGACACCGCGGGCGTAGTCCTTGTCCGCAGTTTCTGTCTTCAGAGCGCGCTCGAAATCGTCGAGGATCGGGAGCAGACTGCGAACCGTATCCATCGCTGCGAACTGGAGATAATCGGAGCGGTCGCGCTCGGCGCGGCGGCGGGCATTATCGAATTCCGCCCAGGCACGGCGCAGGCGGTCGTCGAGCTCCGCCTTTTCGGCGGCCAGGCGGTCGCGCTCGGCGGTGATGGCCTGGAGTTGCCCTTCCAGCGTCTCGGCGGGCAGGTCCTCCGGAGACACACCAGCAGGTTTCGGCTCGTTATTCTGAGTTTCCACGCTACTTATAGATTATCAAAACCAGGGGTCGGGATCGGGAATTTCGCCATTAGAGTTCGGCAGATTCGAGGGCGCGGCTGGTCTGGAGGACGGCGGCCATCACCTTCTCGTAATGCATGCGCATCGGGCCGAGGACCGCAACCTTGGCGGGGAGGCCGGTGCGCAGGCGCACGGTCATGCCGATGAGGGCCAGGTCCCGCATGGCGGGGTGCGCCTCTTCCAGGTTGACATGGACTTCGAGTTCGCCGGGCGGCTGTTCGAGGAAGCGGTCGAGCAACTCGATCAGGCGCTGCTTCTCTTCGAGCGCGCGCAGCAGCTCGCGCATCTTTTCCCGCGTGAGGTGGAGATCGATGCCGAGCAGATTCGAGACGCCATCGAGGTGCACCTCGGGCCCGATATCGAATTCGAGCAGGCCGCGCTGCCAGAGCGTCTGCATGCGGCGCAGCTCCGCCTGGTAAAGCTCGCGCTCTTCGAGCATGCGGCGGACGAGCTCGCGGCGCGCATCGCCCAGGCGCCATCCGGCGAAGTGGCGGTTGATGTAGTTCCGGATCGAGACGAGCTCGGTGGGGCTGATCGGCTCATCCAACGCCAGGACGCGGTTGCGCACCATGTGGTCGCGCGTAACCAGAACCATGAGAACGCGCTGGGCAGCAAGCGGAATGAGCTCGATCTGCTCCAGCTCCTGCGAGAGAGCCGGGATCGCGGCGGCGATGCCGACGTTGCGCGTGAGTTCGGTCAGGATCTGGCTGGAGCGCTCCACGTGCGCGCCGACGCTATTGAGACCGCTAAACTGGCTGGACACGCGGCTGGCGTCCACCGCAGTCATGCGCGCAGCGCCGAGCGAACGCACATAGAAGCGAAAGGCCTTCTCAGTGGGCACCCGGCCGGCCGAGGTGTGGGGCTGCGACAGGTAGCCTTCATCGGCGAGATCCGCCATGACGTTGCGGATCGAGGCGGCGCTCAGGGGCTGCGCGCGATGGCGGGAGAGCGTGCGCGAGCCTACCGGCTCGCCGGTTTCGATGTATTCCCGGACGATCGCAGTCAGAATCTCCTGATGCCTGGTTTTCAGCGAGACTTCCATGACCTGATCCGCCTGGTGCGGTTCCCTACACAAGATTGTAATAGCGTGAAAGTAAAGGGTCAATGGGGAGTGGACCGGGTTGGAGATGGCGGGTGCGCGGTTTGGCAGTGGGGGCCGGGATCGGGGATCGGGCTGGCATCACGTTCGTTTGCGGGTGGCGCGGGGGTGCGGCGTGATGGAAAGGAGCGGGATGAGATGGAGATCGCGGCTGCGCGGCTTGCCCGTGGTGCGGCGCGATATAGTGGATCGACATGAAAACGACGCGGCGAGCAATGCTGGCGGGAGCGCCGGCGGCGGCGATGGCGGCGGCGCAGGCGCAGCAGGGCGCGCGAGCGGGCGCCGCCAGGCCGAATATCGTCCTCATCATTTCGGACCAGTTCCGGTGGGACTGCATCGGGGCAATGGGTGTCAACCCGATGAACCTGACGCCGAACCTGGACCGCATGGCGGCGCGCGGCGTGCTGTTCCGGTCGGCATTCGCCGCGCAGCCGGTATGCGCGCCGGCGCGGGCGAGCATCTTCACGGGGCAGTATCCGTGCCGGCATGGAGTGTGGCGGAACGGGATCAAGCTGCCGGAAGAAGCGAATACGCTCGCCAAAACGCTGCGGGCCGCCGGCTATTCGGCGAATTACATCGGGAAGTGGCATTTGGGCTCGAACGCGCCGGATTCGCCGCGCGAGATGCACGGTCCGACCGCGCCGGCCGAGCGCGGCGGCTTCCTCGATCTGTGGGAAGGCTCGAACGAGCTGGAATGGACCAGCCACGCCTATGAGGGCAACCTGTTCGATGGCGACGGCAAGCCGATCCACTTTTCCGGCCAGTACCGCACCGACTTCATGACCGAGCGGGCGCAGCGCTTCCTGCGCTCGGCGGCGGCGCGGCGGCCGTTTTTCCTGACGCTCTCTTATCTTGAAGTGCATCACCAGAACGACAGCGATACGTTCGATCCGCCGAAGGAGTACAAAGGGCGGTACGCGAATCCGTTCGTTCCCGAGGACCTGCGCGCGCTGCCAGGGTCGTGGCCGAGCCAGTTGGCCGACTACTATGCGTGCGTGGCGAAGATGGACGAGACCGTCGGCACGGTGCGGCGGACGCTCGAAGAAACGGGCCTCGCGGACCACACCATCCTGGTCTTCACCAGCGACCACGCCTGCCACTTCAAAACGCGCAACGCGGAGTACAAGCGCAGCCCGCACGAGGGATCGATTCATATTCCGCTGGTGATCGAGGGACCGGGGTTCAACCGCGGCATGCACATCCACGAGCTGGTAAGTCAGGTGGACCTGATGCCAACACTGCTCGCCGCCACAGGAGTCGCGGAGCCGGGGACCATGCAGGGGCGCAGCTTCCTGCCGCTGCTCGACCGCAAAACGGATGGCTGGCGAAACGAGGCCTTCTTCCAGATGGCGGAATTCGTGACCGGGCGCGGGCTGCGCACACCGCAATACACGTACGCCGCGATGGCGCCGAAGACGCCGGGTTGGAAGGCCGTGCCGGCCGCGGAGCGGTACGTGGAATACGTGCTTTACGACAACTACGCCGATCCGCACCAGCTCGTGAATCTCGCGGGCCGCGCGCCCTATCGGGACGTCGCGGCGGAATTGCGAAAGCGGCTCGTGGCGCGCATGGAAGAGGCCGGTGACACGCGGGCGGCGATCGAGCCGTGCTGGTTCCCGTATTCGTAGGCCTTACGAAAAACCGCCGAGCTTCGGCGGTTTTTGGGAGGATCGCCCACGCAAAATCAATCACTTACGGGTACAAAACCGCTAAAATCGGCGGTTTTGCCTTTCGCGGCCGCCGGCATTCGCTTATGCTCCCTGATAGACTCGGAGGTGCGATGGAGCACCGCCGGGTCTGGACAATCGGACATTCGAACCACCCGCTGGAGCGGCTCCTGGATCTCCTGCGCGGGCATGCCATCGAAGTCGTCGCGGACGTGCGATCGTCTCCGTACTCGCAATACGCGCCGCAGTTCGACCTCGATGCCCTGGGCAAGGCGCTGCGGGAAGCCGGCATCCGGCATGTCTATCTGGGCCGGGAGCTCGGCGGCCGTCCGCGCGGGGACCGCTACTACGATGAGCGCGGCCACGTGCTATACGGGGAAGTGGCAAAGAGCGAGATCTTCCTCGCGGGCATCGCGCGGCTCGAGACCGGCATGGAGCGCTACCGCGTGGCGCTGCTCTGCGCGGAGGAAAACCCGGCGGCCTGCCATCGCCGCCTGCTGGTGGGGCGCGTGCTGGCCGGGCGGGGCGCGGAGGTCCTGCACATTCGCGGCGACGCGACGGTGGTGAGCGAGGCGGAGCTGGCCGCCGGCGAGACGGAAGATCAGATGCTCCTGTTTCAGGAAATGGAAGCTGCGGAGTGGAAATCTATTCCATTGGTTTCACCCAAAAAACGGCAGAACAGTTCTTCGGGATTCTGAAGCATGCCGGAATCCGGCGCCTGGTGGATGTGCGCCTCAACAATGTCTCGCAGCTCGCCGCGTTCGCGAAACGCGACGACCTCCGGTACTTCCTGCGCGAAATCTGCGGGGCGGAATACGTGCACGAGCCGCTGCTCGCGCCGACACAGGAACTGCTCGACGGCCTGAAAAAGAACAAGGGCCCCTGGGCGGAGTACGAGGCCGGGTTTCTGAGCCTGATGCGGGAGCGCCGCGTCGAGGAGCAACTGGCGCCGCCGCTGTTGCTGGAGATGCCGACCGCTCTCCTGTGCAGCGAACCCACCGCCGAATGCTGCCATCGAAGGCTGGTGCTCGAATACCTGCGCGAGCGGTGGTGCGCCGATTTCGAGATCGTGCACCTGTAGGAACGATGCCGGAAGCCGATCTGATTTGCCTGGCGATCTCTTACAAGTACGGCGGCCGGTGCGTGGCGGGGCTGCGGACGGACGGCGGCGGCTGGGTGCGGCCGGTCAACGCGGCTCCTCACGGCGCTTTCGGAGAGCAGGATCTGGCACAGATCGCAGGGTTCGGGCCGCGGGTGCTGGATGTGATCCGCGTGGGGCTCGAGACGCCGAAGCCGCTCGCGTCGCAGCCCGAGAACTGGCTGATCGACGGCCAGCGCTGGCGCCTCCTCGAGCGGCCGGCCGGCGCCGCGGCCGGGGGGGTGCTGGAACGGGCGCTGTGCCCTGGCCCGGCGCTCCTGGGCAGCACCGGTGGGCGCATTGCGGACGCCTCGTTCCGGCGCGCGCCGGCGGCGGAATCGTTGGCGCTGGTCGAGCCGGCGGAGGTCCTCTGGCGGCGCACCTTCGACGAGAATACGATGCGGCTGAAAGATCGCGCGGCATTCGATCTGGCGGGCGTGGCTTACGACCTGCCGCTGACGGATCCCGTCTATCTCGAAAGGATGAAGCCGTTGCGGGAAGGCGAGCACGAAAGCGCGGAGCTGGGGATTCCGCCGCGGGCGCGGGTGCTGCTGACGATCAGTCTCAGCGAACCGTACCAGGGGCAGTGCTACAAATTGGCCGCGGGGGTGGTGGTGCTTCCGCCGCTGTGACAGGGTTGACCGGCTACAGGGTTGACCGGCCACAGGGTTGTTTCGCCGCACAGTTGCGCAGCGGTGACGGCTCGGATAGAGGCTCAAACGGGAGGTAAGTTTGGAGATTTCTCAGGCGCGGGAGTGGGTGGCGCGGGCGGAGCGCATAGCGGTGCTGACCGGATCGGGGATCTCGGCGGAGAGCGGTATCCCGACGTTTCGCGGAACGGACGGGCTGTGGAAGAATTACAAGCCCGAGGATCTGGCGACGCCCGAGGCCTTCGCGCGGGATCCGCGGCTGGTTTGGGAATGGTACGACTGGCGGCGCCAGACGATCGCCCAAGCCGCGCCCAATGCGGCGCACCGGGCGCTCGTCGAACTCGAGCGGCGCAAGCGGGGGTTTACGCTGATCACGCAGAACGTGGACGGGCTGCACGATCTCGCGGGCAGCGGTAAGATTCTCAAGCTGCACGGCGATATCTGGCGCATGCGCTGCACCGAATGCGGCGCGAATTTCCCCAACCGGCGCGTGCCGCTCCCGAAGATCCCGCCGCACTGCGCTTGCGGCGGGCTGGCGCGGCCGGGCGTGGTGTGGTTCGGCGAGCCGCTGCCTGCAGGCATGATGGCGGAGGCGGAGCACGCAGCGGCGGAGGCGGAAGTGCTGCTGGTGATCGGGACTTCCGCGGCGGTGCATCCGGCGGCGGGGCTGATTCCGTATGCCAGGCGGTGCGGAGCGCGGATCATCGAGGTCAATCCGGAGGAGACGGCAGCCAGCGGGATGGTGGATCTGGCGCTGCGGGGCACGGCGTGCGACGTGGTCCCGGAGCTGGTCGGCGGGTAGCCGGCCGGGTTCAGAAACGGCAACGGCCGACGCAGCAGCGCCCGTTGCAGGTTTTGCAGCCACCGCTCTTCTTAGCCCGGATTTCTCACGCACCCTCTAGCAAAAAGCCGCTTCTTCTGGCATAAACGTAGTTTCCACACCATGTTTGTGCCAGACAGAAAGCGGCCTTTGCTATGACAGAGTGTAGCCAATCCGAGTTCGAGTTCCAAGCC
>DATGMB010000140.1:0-41560 GCA_035293845.1 Bryobacteraceae bacterium | reverse complement strand
TGGATAGCCGCGGACCGCCCCGCGAGCCCTGCGGCCGTGAGGGTGCCGGTCCGCATCGTCATCGACCAGCGAGCCGCGTTGCGGCCGGCGCAGGTCGCATACTTCTGGTCGAAGTTATGGCCGCAGGCGGTGGCGGACTTTGCAGCCGGCGGCGTGCGCCTGGAACCTACGGTGGCGGAGGGCGAAGTGCGGCGTTCGCCGGGCAGCCGGCCCGTCTTCATGGGCGTCGATCGCGCTGCGGTCAACTTGGTCGTGAGCCGCGACCTGCCTATGCTCTGGGACCACGGCCAGGGGTCGAGCGGCATTTCGGCGCGCTACGAAGGTTATGACCTGTGCCTCATCGCCCTCGATTTCGCGCATCCGGACCAGGTGCCGTTTTTCTCCGTGAACACCTGCGTGCACGAGCTCCTGCATGCGATCCTGCTCGATATCTACCAGAAGCATCCCGCGGGCGTTGCCGGCCAAATGCGCGAGCTGCGCATCGACTGGTATGCCACGCGCCTCTGGCTGTTTCACGATGGCGCTTTCGTGCGCGAGGCGGCGCGCCGGTACGCGGCCCGGCTAGCCACGAATCTGCGCGGCTGAACCGCTCACGGCCTGCGTGCCGCAATTACCCGCGGGATGCCGGCAAGGTCCGGCTCGATGCGCACATCCCGCCATCCGGCCAGCAGATCCGCCACGTGATCCCGCGCCCCGAAGCCGAGCTCCAGAACCAGCCAGCCGCCCGGCCGGAGGACGCGCGGCGCGTCCGCCGCGATGCGGTCGTAAAGCTCGAAGCCGGTCGCGCCGCCGAAGAGCGCGGCTGCGGGCTCCCAATCGCGTACCTCGCGCTGCAGCCCGGCGCGCTCGGTCAGCGGCACGTAGGGCGGATTCGAGATCACCAACTCCATCGATTGCGGCGCGACCGCTTCCATCAGGTCGCAGACCGCGATGCCCGTCCGCGCCCCCAAACGGCGGGCGTTCCCGGCGGCCACCGCGGCGGCCCGCACGCTGATCTCCGTGGCGAACGTCGCTGCGCCGGTTTCGAGAGCAAGCGTGATGGCCAGCGCGCCCGATCCGGCGCCTACGTCGAGGATGCGGCATCGCCTCCCCGCCTGCCGCATCAGATGCAGCGCGACCTCGACCACGTGCTCGGTCTCGGGGCGCGGGATCAGGACATCCGGCGTGACCCGGAACTCGCGGCCGTAGAACTCCTGCCGCTTCGTGATGTACTGCGTCGGCTTGCCTTGCAGCCGCTCGTGCAGGTAGCGGCCGTAGTGAATCCACTCGACCTCGGCCAGTTCGTGCTCGGGATGCGCGAACAGGTAAACGCGATCGCGGCGCAGCGCATGCGCCAACAGCACCTCGGCGGTCAGGCGTGGTGCGGCTACGGCGCCGTCTTCCAGGAGCTTGGTCCCCTGGAGCAGCGCCGTCTGGACCGTCATTGCCGCTTAATCGGCGGCGGCCGAACCGGGCTCGCCCTGCCGCTTCAGCTTTTCCGTCTGGTAGTGAGTGATGAGGGCGTCGATGATCGGCTCCAGCTTGCCATCCATCACGAAATCGAGCTGGTGGAGCGTGAGGCCGATGCGGTGATCGGTGACGCGGTTCTGCGGGAAATTGTAGGTGCGAATCTTCTCGCTGCGGTCGCCCGTTCCGACCATGCTGCGGCGCTCGGCGCCCAGCGCGGCCTGCTGCTTTTCGAGCTCCATTTCGTAAAGCCGCGAGCGGAGCACGCGCTCGGCCTTGGCTCGATTCTTGATCTGCGACTTTTCGTCCTGGCAGGAGACCACCAGCCCGGTCGGCAGGTGCGTGATGCGGACCGCCGAATAGGTGGTGTTCACCGATTGGCCGCCGGGACCGGAGGAGCAGAACGTATCGATGCGGATGTCCTTCGGGTCGATCTTGATTTCGACTTCGTCTGCCTCCGGCAGCACCGCCACCGTGATCGCGGACGTGTGCACCCGGCCCTGCTGCTCCGTCACGGGCACCCGCTGCACGCGGTGCACGCCGCTTTCGTACTTCAGCTTGCTATAGACCTTGTTGCCGCTGACCAGCGCAATCACTTCCTTGAGGCCGCCGACGGAGGATTCGCTCGACGAGGTGATTTCGATCTTCCAACCCTGCGCCTCGGCATACCGGTTGTACATACGGAAGATCTCCGCGGCGAAAAGAGTCGCTTCATCGCCGCCCGTGCCGGCGCGGATCTCGAGCACGACGTTCTTTTCGTCATTCGGATCCTTGGGCAGCAGCAGGACCTTCAGATCTTCTTCGATGCGCGCAAGCTCCGGCTCGAGCGCAGCGGCTTCCTCTTCGGCCATGGCGCGCAGATCGGCGTCCTTGTCGGTAAGCATCGCGCGCGCCTGCGCCAGCGAGTCCTGCGTCTTCTTCCAGTCGCGGTATTTGGCGACGACTTCGGAAAGCTCGCTATGGGCCTTGGTGACCTTGCGGTATTCCGCCGCATCGCCGATCACGGCCGGATCGGCCATCTGCCGGTTCAGCTCGTCGAAGCGTTTTTCGAGCTGGTCGAGTTTCTGAATGAATTCCATGAGTTAGGCGATGACCAGTTCGCCGCCCTGCGCCTTCTCCAGCTCCATGGCGCCTTCGAGCGCATGGATGGCGACGGCCGCCTGGTCATCGGAAGGCGGCTTGGTGGTGATGCGCTGCGTCCAGAGGCCCGGCGCGGTCAGTATGGCCAGGAAGCTGCCCGGCCGCTTGGCCGCAAAGCGGATCAGCTCGTAGGAGATTCCCGCGATCGGCAGGATCAGCAGGATGCGCGCCGCCAGCTTCGCGGCAAAGCCTTGCCAGGGCACGAGCGCGTAAATCGGAATCGAGATCAGAAAGACTACGAACAGGAAGCTCGTGCCGCACCGCGGATGGAACGTCGAGAAGCGCTGCGCGTTGTCCACGTTAACCGGCTGCCCCGATTCGTAATTGAAAACGACCTTGTGCTCCGCGCCGTGATACTGAAACACCCGGCGGATGTCCTTCGTGCGCGAGACCGTGTACAGCAGGCCCAATAGAATGGCGAAGCGAATGATTCCATCGACCACCGCGGATGCCGCATTGCCGTTGAGCACCGGCCAGATCGCCGCCAGCTTCGTCACCAGGAATAGCGGCACAAACTTGTACATGAAGATGAAGAACAGCAGCGAAAAGGCGATCGGCGCCGCCATGGCCCAGCCGGGCATTTCCTTGGGGGCCGGCTTGCCGGGTTGCTGCAGCTCCGGGTTATCCAGCGCTGCGTTGGCGGAGAAGCGCAGGGCGCGTCCGCCGAGTTTCAGCGCCTGGTAGAGCGTGCCGATCCCGCGCAGCACCGGGTAGCGGAAAATCGGGTACTGTTCGGAGATGCGCGGCATGGGCATCTCTTCCTTCACAATTTCCCCGGAGGCTTTGCGCACCGCGACGCAGTAGCTGTGGGGCGCGCGCATCATGACGCCCTCCATCACCGCCTGGCCGCCGACCAGTGTCTCCTCGCCGCTCTCCAGGATAGGCATCATCTGCAGGTGGGTGAAAAGGCGAAAAAACGTGCTTGGGGACACTAAGACTCTCCGTGTACCTTCATATTATACCCTGTGCGCAGGCCGATTCTCCCCGCCGGGTTGCCTCGCAGCGCGCGCTGGCCCCCGGTGTGCACTGGCCTGACCGCATGCTCCATAACGGGGTTCTGGTGGCCATCATCTCCCATGGGATGATCGGACTTTCGTTGTTGTGGGACAAAGTTCTCCTCAAGCGGCCCTTCACCCAGAACCTGCTCTCGTACGTGTTCTGGATGGGCGCCATGAGCGTGCTGGGCGCGATTGTCGCGATCTTCGGCTTTTCGCTGCCCACGCCGGGCATCATCGCGCTGGCGATGGGATCCGGCGCGCTGGAGCTGCTGGCCGTGTACTTCTACTACCTGGCGCTCCAGCTCGGCGAGGCTTCGGAGTCGCTGGCCATCATGGGCGGTTTTTCGCCGGTGGCGACGGCCATTTTCGGCATCCCCATCATCGGACATGCGTGGGGCCATGCCGGGCCGCTCGGGTTCTCCCTGATGGTGGCCGGCGGCTTCCTGATGTTCCTGGCGGAAAAGCTGCCCTACAAACGGATGCTGCCGCCGATACTGATGGGCTCGCTGCTGTTCGGCCTGGTGAACGTTCTCCAGAAGAAGGTCTTCAAGCAGACCGGCTTCGTGGACGGCTTCGTCTTCATCACGCTCGGGATGTTCGCCGCGTCCCTGTGCCTGCTGGCGCCCCGCTCGTGGCGGCGGCAGATCTTCGAGAACACCGGGTCGGCGGAACCATCGAGCAAGTTCTGGTATTTCGTGAACCGCTTCGTCAACGGGCTCGGGGCCTTCGGCATCTATTACGCCATCAGCCTGGCGAATCCGGCCGAGGTGGACGCGATCTCGGCGATCCGCTACGTGATCATCTTCCTGGGCGCGTGGTGGATGAGTGCCTTCCGGCCGGACTGGCTCAAGGAGGACTTCAGCCGGAATGTGCTCATCAGCAAGGTGATCGCCACCGCCCTCGTAGGCACGGGCATCGCCCTGGTGGGCCTACATGGCGGTCCGGCCACGACGGGCCGCTAGATCGAAAGCAGCGCCACTCCGCCCGCGACCACGAAGGCGCCCAGCCAGCGCTGCCAGTGGACTTCCTCTCTTAGAATCACCTTCGCCAGCACGGTTTCGATCAGATAGCTGGCCGAAGTCGCCGGGATGGCGAAGCTCAGGTCCGCGATCGAGAGCAGTGAGAGCAGCGCGAAAAACGCGACCGCCATCGCGATCACGCCGCCGATGACGTAGCGGTTATGCGCCAGTTTCCGGATGAGCCGGCGCAGGGCGGAGGGATGGAAATCCATGACGCGGCCCTGCTGCCGCATTCCGTAAGCGTTCAGCAGATCGCCGGTGGCGTTGCACGCGACAATCACCATGACGTAGACCCATTTCTCGCTCACGGCTGCTTGTCTCCATTGGGGACCGGCGCGGTGCGCGCTTTCGTGTGACTCACCACGAAAACACCGATGCCGATCAGCGCCACCCCCGTCCAGCGCCATGCCGAAACGTGCTCGTGGAGCACGAGCGCTCCCAGCACCGCGGCGATGACGTACGCCAACGCCGTGATTGGAAGCACAAACGTCAGGTCCGCCCAACTGAGCAGCGAAAGTTGGGAGATCAGCCACCCGATGAGCAGCACGATGCCCAACAACACCATGGGATGAAAAATCGCGCGGATGTAATCGAGCGGCGCGGCGCTGATCATCGGACCGAGCGAGCGCATCCCCACGCTCAGGAAATAATTGCCGGTCACATTGAAAAAAACGACCGCCAGAGCGAGACCGCGGATATACCAGTTCATTTCACCACGTCGGTGAGCGCGGGGCCGATTTGGGGGAACTGGAAGCGGAAGCCCGCCGCCTCGGCCGCCTTGGGAAGCACCCGCTGGCTGGCCAGCAGCACCTCCGCCATCTCACCGAATAGCAGTTTTAAGGCCAGGGCCGGTACGGGGAAGAACGCCGGACGGTGAACCGCGGCGCCCAGCGCGCGGGTGAATTCCTCGTTCGTTACCGGGTTCGGCGCCACGCCGTTGACCGCGCCGGAGACCGGATGCGAGAGCACATGCTGGAACAGCGCAGCGAGATCGGCCGCATGAATCCACGGCATCCATTGCCGGCCGCTCGCGATCCTGCCACCGATGCCCATGCGGAACGGCGGGAGCATGCGGGCCAGCGCGCCGCCGCGGGCATCCAGCACCACGCCGATGCGAATCGACACGACGCGCACGCTGAGGGCTTCTGCTTCGCGCGCGGCCTGCTCCCAGCCGGCGCAAACCTGCGCCAAATAATCCGAGCCGGCCGCCGACGATTCGGTGAGCACCTCATCGCCGCGGTCGCCGTAATAGCCCACCGCCGAAGCGCAAATGAGCGCGGCCGGCCTTCTCTCAAGCTTCGCCATCGCGCGCACCAAGTTGCGTGTGCCCTCGATGCGGCTGGCAGAGATCTTCTGCTTGACCTCGGGTGTCCATCGCTGCGCGACCGGCTCTCCGGCGAGGTGGATCACCGCGTCCGCCGCCGCGAGGCTCTCCGCGGGCGGTTCGCCGCGCGCTGGGTCCCATGCCGAGAGGCGAACGCCCGCCGGAAGGTTCGTGCCGGAATGGCGGCTGAGCACGTGGAGGTGATGGCCGTCCGCCGCGAGGACTTTCATCAACCGGCGGCCGATCAGGCCGGAAGCGCCCGAGATCGTGACGTTCACGGGACCAGTGTACTGCGGCCCGCCGGCCGGTGGTAAGCCGGCCCTTGTGGTTCCCCGTTAGTACTTCGGCACGCTCGGGTCGACCTTATCGCTCCACGCGAGAATGCCGCCCACCATGTTGCGCACATGCTGGAAGCCGGCCTGGCGCAGGATGGCGCAGGCTTTGGCGCTGCGCATGCCGCTGCGGCAGTGGATCACGATATCGGCATTCGGGTCGAATTCGCCGACGTGCTTCGGGAACTCGCCCAGGGGAATGAGCTTGGCGCCGGGGATGTTGCAGATCTTGTATTCGTGCGGCTCGCGCACATCGATCAGCACGAACTTGTCGCCGCGATCCAGCTTGGCTTTCACTTCGGTGACATCGATTTCGCCTTCGTTCACGCGGGTCTCCTGTTTTTCCTGCACCGGCTCCTGTCTGGGGACGCCGCAAAACTGCTGATAGTCGATGAGCTTGGTGACGGTGGGGTGCTCGCCGCAAACCGGGCATTCGGGATTCTTGCGCAGCTTCAGTTCGCGGAAGCGCATGCCGAGAGCGTCATAGAGCAGCAGGCGGCCGACCAGCGGTTCGCCGATGCCGAGGATCAGCTTCACGGTCTCGGTGGCCTGAATCAGCCCGATGGTGCCGGGCAGAATTCCCAGCACGCCGCCTTCGGCGCAGCTCGGCACCAGGCCCGGGGGCGGCGGCTCGGGGTAGAGGCAGCGGTAGCATGGCCCGCCCTCGTAGGCGAACACGGTGGCTTGGCCTTCGAAGCGGAAGATCGAGCCGTACACATTCGGCTTGCCGAGCAGCACGCAGGCGTCGTTGACCAGGTAGCGGGTGGGGAAATTGTCCGTGCCGTCGACCACGATGTCGTAGTCTTTCAGGATGTCCAGCGCGTTCTCGCTCGAAAGCGCGGTTTCGTGCTTGGTGATCTCGACGTGCGGGTTGATGGCCTGCATCTTCGCCGCCGCCGAATCGAGCTTCTTGCGGCCAACATCGGCAGTCGCGTGAATCACCTGGCGCTGCAGGTTGGTGAAATCGACGACGTCGAAATCGACCATGCCGATGTGGCCGACGCCCGCCGCCGTCAGGTACAGCCCGAGCGGCGCGCCGAGGCCGCCGGCGCCGATCAGCAGCACCCTGGCGGCTTTCAGCTTCTGCTGGCCTTCTATTCCGACCTCGGGGATGATGAGGTGGCGGCTATAGCGCAGGATCTCGTCGTTCGAAAGCGCCGCGGGCGGAGCGACGGCCGCCGAGCCGCCGGCGATCGAGGGCACCAGCGAGATGGTGTCGCCGTCCTTGGCCGGCGTGCTGTCCTTCGACAGGTAGCGGATGTCTTCGTCATTCAGGTACACGTTGACGAAGCTGCGGACTTTGCCTTGATCGTTGAAGAGCTGCTTCCGCAGATCGGGGTACTGCGTGGTGAGCGCGTTCAGCACTTCGCCGACGGTCGCGCCGGGGGCGTGGACAGTGTCCTGCTTTCCGGTGTACTGGCGCAGCGGGGTGGGGATTAAGACTTTAGCCATGGGAAATCACCTTTCGTGTCCGCGCGGGCCGTGCATCTCCGGCCGCTACGGGCGGCGGCGCCGGTTGCGAAGGGGCCGCGCGGCTACTCATAACTCAATTCCTCTTTGGCCGCCTCGGTCTGTTCGGCGTTGGGCAGCCAGCTATTGGCGTGGTGAAACTCGCCGTTGCGGATCGAAAGCACCACGAACGAATACCACGGGCACGAATTCTTCAGGTCCGTTTCGGAAAAATACGCGTCGCAGTCCGGATGCGAATGGTAGATGCCGATCAGGTCCATGTTGCGGGCGCGGGCGGCGCGGTCGGCGGCCAGCAGGTCCTCGGGGCGCAGCTCGTAGCGCGCCGCCTGCGCGCCGGCGAACGCGTTTTCGAGCGGCAGCGCTTCATGCACCGTTTTGACGCCGTCTTCGATCACGCCCAGCATGGCTCCACAGCATTCGTTGGGATAGGTCTTGCGGGCGTGCGATACCATCGCCGCCCAGGGTTCGGAATCGATCCGGATCATTATAATTTAATCGTCCCAGAAGTTTTCGCTGAGGTACTTCTCGGCGCTGTCGCAGAGCACGGTCACGATGATGCCGGTTTCGCCGCGCGAGGCCAGGTCGCGCGCGACCACCGTGGCGGCGTGGACGTTGCTGCCGGAAGAAATCCCCACCAGCAGCCCTTCTTCCCGCGCCAGGCGCCGCACCATGCGGTAGGCATCCTCGGTGTCCATCCAGATATTCTCGTCCGCCAGCGTTTCGTCGTAAAAACCGGGCCGGATCGCGGTCGGCATGTGCTTCAGCCCTTCGAGGCCGTGAAAGCCACTGGAGGGCTGCACGGAAATGCAGCGCACTTCCGGCAGATCGCGCTTGAGCCGCCGGGTGATGCCGGTGAACGTGCCGCTGGTGCCCATCGACGCGACAAAGTGCGTCAGCCGACCGGCCGTCTGCTTGATGATCTCCGGCCCCGTGTTCTCGAAGTGCGCCTTCCAGTTGGCCGGGTTGTTGTACTGGTCCGGGTAGAAGTAGCGGTCCGGGTCTTCCATGTAGATCTGGCGGCAGAGCCGGATGGCGCCGTCGGAGCCTTCTTCAGCCGGGCTGAAGACCATCTCCGCGCCGTAGGCCTTCAAGATGCGCTTGCGTTCCGGCGACGCGCTGTCCGGGAGCACCAGCTTGACCTTATAGCCGCGGTTGGCCCCGATCATCGCGTAGGCGATGCCCGTGTTCCCGCTGGTCGAATCCAGAATGGTGCGCGAGGGATTGAGCCGGCCCGAGCGCTCGCCGTCCAGGATCATGCTGACGGCGGCGCGGTCCTTCACGGAGCCGCCGGGGTTGAAGTACTCGGCTTTGGCGAAAATCTCGATGCCGGGGAATTCGCGCGGAATCTTTTCGAGCCGCAGCAACGGCGTATTGCCGATGGTTGCCAGAAGCGGCTCGGCTTCCGTGCGTGCCAAAAGCGGAATCGGGAACACTTGCGCCATAGCCACCTTTATTGACTCGTTTCGTCCGGACTTGGATGCGAGAATCGCATATTGCTGGAACGAAAGTATTTAGGCCTGAGCCATTGTATCATGGCCCTAATGTCTGTCAAGGATGGGGGGATTAGGGCTTGAACCCGATCACCATCGAATCCGGTCCGACCGGGTGCTCCACCTGCGTTTCGGCGAAACCCGCTTCCCCCATCCTGCCCTGGCAGTCGGCGGCGGTGTAGTCGAATCCACCCTGGGTTTTGATCGGCATGTTCAGGCTCATCATCAGTCCGAAGGCGTTGGTGCTCCGGTCATCGTCGATAATCGCTTCGAAAACCACCGGCGCGCCGCCGGACGGCACGGCGTCATATGCCTGCCGATCAGCATCTTCTTGGTCGGGAGATCCCAGTCGTGCAGTTGGGGAAGTACATCCTCAGGCCGTACGGCAACGAAACCGTCAGGGCGTCCGTATGTCTGCGGCCTCAGCCTCTCTGGCAGGCTCGGCTTCGCGGGCGGTAACTTCTTCCAGGATCCGTTCAATCGGCGGCGCGCCTTCTCGTTGCGCTCACCAATCCGACAAGGGCTGAAAAGAGCAGCACGATGCTGCCCGGCTCGGGGACCGTGGTCGGGGCGTTCAGCTTACTATAATCGATCCCGCTTTGGCCGACCATGGTTTCACCGGGAGCAAGCGTCACCGAGTCCAGCTTCAGGGTATCGTTATAATCGGCAATCCCGGACAGGTTCGTGCCTGCCGCCGGAGCGGAGCCACCACAGTTCTGCAGGCACACCCACGCGTCCAACTGGACGTGAAATTCGTAGCTGCCTGAGCCGAAGAAAGTGTTTGAGGAGTCATATGAAAAATTGCCCGTATGACCGCTAAACAAGGTGTCTGGCGCGGACGCGCAGGTAGAGTTAAGACTCGGACATGGGGTGAGAATCACATACGCCTGCCAAAAAGCGTTGGCGAAATTCGAGGCTGTTGAATTGCCTGAGATCGTGAAATTGAACCTGGGCGCAGCAGACCCCGTTATGTTCACGATGTCCGTGAAGGTGGCCACTTCCGCGAAATCATAGTACGCGTCGCCCTGACTGCCGGGCGCAAGATTCTTGTAGCTCGCGGACATGTAAGCTCCCATATCTGTTGGACCGTTGACGTGACCAATGCCGGACCAGTTGATGGTGCTGGGTAAACTATTGTCCGGGCTTGTAAACGTCACAGTTCCGCTTGAAGGGGCGCTGCCCGAAGGGCCAACCATGGTATAAACCCCGTCGGCTCTTGCAATGCGACAAGTCCCGCCAAGCAACCCACAAAAGAAAACGATTTGCAACCGCCGCGGCATATTCGTGGCACCCTCCTCCGATGGGTTCGCCTAAAGGCAGTTCGGGTGCCAACGCAAACTTCCGAGTACCAATGCTTTAGCTGGTTCCGAAGCGGCCGCGCAGGAAAATCTTTGGGCACTTATGCGGATTTACGGTCATCGCGTGTAAGCGCGCGCAGGGCATCCCGTCTGGACCCGGCCTCAATGCCGAGGCCCTCGATCCCGCTCATTCCGCTATAATGCCTGAACACTCTATGAAACGACTCCTCGCTGCTTTACTCGTGTGCACGGGATGCGCACTGGCGGAGGCGCCGCCGGTGATCGCGATCCGTAACGCCAGGATCGTCACGGTCAGCGGGCCGGTGCTGGCCAAGGGGACCGTGGTGGTCCGCAACGGACTGATTGAAGCGGTCGGCGAAAACGTCGCCGTTCCCGCGGACGCCACCGTCGTCGAAGGCGACGGCCTGACGGTTTATCCGGGGCTGATCGATGCGCTCAGCACGGTGGGCATACCGGGCGCGGCTCCGGCGGCTACCGCCGGCCGGGGAGGGCGCGGCGGCGCGGCCACTCCGGCGGCGCCCGCGGTTAACCCGCTAGCCGCGGCGGCTCCGGCGGCGCGTTCGATGGGGCCGGAGGATCGCCCGCAGACGACGAGCTGGGTGATCGCGGCCGATGAGATTCAGCCCACGGACCGCCGAATCGAAACCGTGCGGGCGGGCGGCATCACGACCGCGGTGACGTTTCCGACGCGCGGCATCTTCGGCGGGCAGGGGTCGATCATCGATCTGGGCGCCGAGGAGAAGGCTGGCGCGATGGTGGTCGAGTCGCCGGTCGGCCAGTACATCGCGCTCGGGCGCGGCGGATTCGGCGGCGGCATGGGCGGCGGATTCCCCGGCGCCCTGATGGGAGTGATCGCCTATGTGCGCCAGGTGTATCTCGATGCCGATCACTACAAGCTGATCAAGGAGGCTTACGCGAAGAACCCGCGCGGCATGGAGCGGCCGCAGTACGACCGCGCGCTCGAAGGCGTGATCGACTCCAAGCGCATTCTTCTGCCGGCGAACCGGCTCGTCGAGATCGACCGCATGATCCACTTCGCGGCGAAGCTGAGGCAGCCGACGATCCTTTACGGCATGCACGAGGCGTATCGCCCGGAAGCGGCCGAGCTGCTGAAGAAGGCCGGGCTGCCGGTGCTGGTGAGCCTGCACTGGCCGACGCCGCCGGCCGGACCGGACGTGCATCTCGATGACGAGAGTATGCGGCAGCTCGAAACCTACGACCAGGCTCCCGCGGCGGCCGCGGCTCTGCAGAAGGCCGGCGTGAAGTTCGCTTTCTACTCGGATGGCGTGGACACTCCCCGGGATCTGCAACGGGCCGTCAAGCGCGCGCTCGATGCCGGCCTCACCCGCGAGCAGGCGCTGCGCGCTCTCACGCTGACGCCCGCGGAGATTTACGGTGTCGCCGACCGCCTGGGCAGCATCGAGAAGGGCAAGATCGGCAACCTGGTGGTGACCAAGGGCGACATTTTCGAAAACAGCACGAGGGTCGAGATGGTGATCGTAGATGGGAAGAAGTACACGCCGGCATCCGATAGCAGCGGCGGGCGCGGCATGACGGCTGAAGCGCCGGGAGGGGAACAATGAGAACGAAAATCGTCGCGGCGCTGGCGGCCGCTCTGCTGGCACTCCCGCTCTGCGCGGAGACCGTCGTGATTCGCAACGCCACCATCATGACCGTCACGCACGGCACGGTGAAGGGCTCGATCGTGGTGAAGGACGGCAAGATCGCCGATGTCGGCGAGAAGGTGATGGAGCCGGCCGGCGCGAGCATCATCGATGCTGGCGGGCAGTACGTCATCCCCGGCATCATCGATTGCCATTCGCATATTGCGGTGGATGGCGGCGTCAACGAGGGCAGCGTTTCGGTCTCGTCCATGGTGGATATCAAGGACGTGATCAACCCCGAGGACATCTCGATTTATCGCGCGCTGGCGGGCGGCGTGACGTCGGCCAATATCCTGCACGGTTCGGCGAACTCGATCGGCGGACAGACGCTGGTCCTGAAGATGCGTTGGGGCAAGAGCGCCGAGCAGATGATCTTCGAGGGCGCGACGCCCGGTATCAAGTTCGCGCTCGGCGAAAATCCGAAGCGCGCCGGCAACCCGGCAGGCGGCCGCGGCGCGACCGGGACCGCCGTGCAGGCGCGCTACCCCGCGACCCGCATGGGCGTCGAGGACACCATCCGCGAGGCTTTCACCGAAGCCAAGGCGTACAAGGCCGAATGGGACGCTTACAACGCCGCCGTTGCGCGCGGCGAGCACCCGATTCCGCCGCGCAAGGATCTCAAGCTCGAGCCGCTGAAGGAAGTGCTGGAGGGCAAGCGCTACGTCCACTGCCACTCGTATCGCGCGGACGAAATTCTGATGCTGATCCGGGTCGCCGATGAGTTCGGGTTCAAAGTTCGCACGTTCCAACACGTGCTGGAAGGCTACAAGGTGGCGAAGGAAATCGCTGCGCATGGCGCGGGCGGTTCGACCTTCAGCGACTGGTGGGATTACAAGGTGGAAGCGGCGGACGCCATCCCGTACAACGCCTATCTCATGATGAAGAACGGCGTCATCTCCAGCCTGAATAGCGACGATGCCGAGCTGATGCGGCACCTGAACACGGAAGCCGCGAAGACCATGAAGTACGGCGGCGCTACGGAGACGGAGGCGCTCGCGATGGTCACCCTGAACCCGGCCAAGCAGTTGGGCATCGACAAGCGCGTCGGATCGATCGATGTCGGCAAGGATGCCGACCTCGTGATCTACGACAAGTACCCGCTCTCCGATTACGCCAAGGTGCAGAAGGTGCTGATCGATGGCGCGGTGTACTTCGATCGCGATAAGGAAGTGAGCGCGCAGGCGGCGAAGATGGCGGAGAAAGAGAAGCTGGTCGAGAAGCTGAAGCAACAGCAGCAGGCGCAGGGCGGCCGAGGCGGCCGCGGCGGGAGGGGTCAATGAAATTTGCGGGGCTGTTACTGACGTGCGCGCTGGCTTTCGTGGGCCACATCGCCTGGGCCGGCGCCAATGACACCGTATTCATTCGCAATGCCGATGTCTACCCGGTCACGGCGGCGCCGATGAAGGGCGTTTCGCTGCTGATCCAGGACGGCAAGATCGCCGAGATCGGCGCGAAGCTGACGCCGCCCAAAGGCGTCAGGATTGTGGACGCCAAGGGATTGCGCGTTTATCCCGGCTTCATCGATTCGGCCACGAATCTCGGACTGGCGGAAATCTCGGCCGTGCGCGAGACGGTCGATACCGGCGAGCTGGGCGAGTTTATGCCGCAGTTGTTCGCGCTGCATTCGGTGAATCCCGAGAGCGAGCACTTTGGCGTGGTTCGGGTGAACGGCGTCACGAGCGCGATCACGCTGCCCGGTCAGGGCGGCGGCGGTGGCGGACGCGGGGGCGGGCGGGGCCAGTTCATTTCGGGGAAGGCGGCGCTGATCCACACCAACGGCTGGACGTGGGAGGATATGTCGATCTCGGCCGACGCCGCAATCCAGTTGAACTTCCCGAGCCTCGGCGGGCGCGGCGGGCGCGGCGGCGAGATTCCGCCGGAAGTCGCGCAGATGCTCGGCATGGAGACCGGCGGCGGGGCCAACGCGCGGCGCACGTACGAGGAAGGCATCGCCAAGATCAACCAATTCTTCGACGATGCCCGCCATTACAAAGCCGCCAAGGACGCACACACGCCCGGTCTGAAGACGGACCTCAAACTCGAAGCGATGATCCCGGTGCTCGAGCGCAAGGTCCCCGTGGCCGTCTCGGCTGCCACGGTGGACACCATGAAGGACGCGATCAAATTCGCGGACAAGCAGGGCATCCGCATCGTGATCATGGGACCGCGGGAGCTGGGCGATATGGGGCCGGAGCTGAAGAAGCGCGATATCCCTGTGGTACTCGGCCGCGTGCTGGCGCTGCCGGAGCATGAGGACGATTCGTACGATTCGGCGATGGCGCTCGCGAACCAGTTCTACAAGGCCGGTGTGCAGTTCTCGTTCGGAACGTTCAACAACGAGTTCGTCCGCAACCTGCCGTTCGAGGCCGCCGCCGCTTCGGGCTTCGGCCTGCCGCAGGAGGAAGCGCTCAAGGCCATCACCATCAACCCCGCGCAGATCTGGGGCAAGGCCAACGAGCTCGGCTCGGTGGAGAAGGGCAAGGTGGCGGACCTGATCGTGACCAACGGCGATCCGCTCGAAATTCAGACGAAGATCGAGCGCTTGTACATCAAGGGGCAGGAAGTGCCGCTCACCAATAAGCAGACGCGGTTGTTCGAGAAGTACTCGTCGCGAAAGTAACGTGGCGGCATGCCAGGTCCGCAGGTCCGGCGCATGCTTTTCCAACGAAAAACCGCTAAGGATTAGCGGCCTGTCCGCCTAAGTCGCTGATTTCACGCGGCCGACAAATTCGAAACCGCTAAAATTAGCGGTTTTTCGTTTGCCAACGCCAGATCGGCCCACGCGTGGGGCGGGCCTCCGAGGCGCCGGGTTCTCGCCCCGGTCGCCACTCCGCCCCACGCCTTCAGCGCAAGTTGCGCAGGCCCTCGCCTCGGCAGCTTGGGGGACGATCCCGCCTCAGCACGGCTCCTTCCCACGAACGCCGCCGCGCTCCGCACTTCCGGCAAACCGGCTGCGCCGCAAAACCTTGCTGTCTCCTGGAATCCTGGCCGAGCGCCGGCAGCATGTATGCCGTCCCTCAAAGCATCTGCAGTGCCATTTGCGACTGCCGACGTATGAACGGCTTAGCGGACTCCGAGCCTTGCACGTGTCCACCGCGTGGGCAGGCGCGCCGTCCGGCACTGTAAACGCGCCCGACACGCAAACCGAACTCACGCCGGCCAGATCGTAAAGTCGCGGTGATACGACCGCACCGGCCTGCCCTGCATGGCCTCCAGCGCGGCCAGCAGCTCCAGCAAATGGGCGCGGCCGAGCGCGAGTCCGTGCTCGTCCGGCTGTGCGAGCGTGCCTTCGGGGTAATCGACGAACGGCGTGGCGGTCTGCTCGATGTGGCAGCCGAGCACGTGCGCGACCGGCCGCGACGCGGTAAACTCCACCAGCCGGCGCGTGCTGGCGAGATACGCCGCGAAATCGTAGACATACAGGCGGCCGGGATAGAGATGGTCGCCGGTGAGCAGGATGCCGGTCGCGCGGTCGTAAAACGCGAAGTGCGCCGGGTGATGGCCGGGGATCGGAATCACGTCGAGGATGCGCCCGCCGAGGTCAATCGCGCCCGCACCGTCGGGCCAGGTGCCGATGCCGAAGGCCTCGCACGCCGCTTCGATCGTCGCCGGGATGAACGTCACGCCCGGCATGCGCCGCAGCGCTCCATCGCCCGCAACGTGATCGCCGTGCCCGTGCGAGTGCGCCACGATCAGCCGCAATCTCAGCCCGGAAAGCAGCGCGGCGACGAAGCCGGCGAGGTCCGCCGCGCCCGACCCGGTATCGATGAGGAGCGCGCTCTCGCTGCCGAAAATCAGGTACACGAAGGGCTTTTCGAAGTTCACCGCGGCACTTTCGCGGAGGATGTAGAAATGCGCGTTGTAGGCGTGCGCCTGCCAGTCCGCGGTTGCCGCGGGCCAGTGCTCCGGCAACCGGCCGGTTTCAAGCTGCGGGTTTTGGGGAGACACGCATCGATGGTAACGCGGCCCACACGGTTTCCCGCGCGATCTCCCACTCTTCGTCCGTCTTCACCACCAGCACGCGGACGCGCGAATCCGCGGCCGCGATGTCGCGGTCGCCGATCGGATCCCGGTTGGCCGCGGGATCGATGCGCACGCCCAGCCACGAGAGCCGCTCCGCCGCCGCGGCCCGCACTTCCGGCGAATTCTCTCCGATGCCGCCGGTGAACACCAGCGCGTCCACTCCGCCCGCGCTGGCCGCCATCGCGCCGATGCCGCTGCACAAGCGGTGCACGAAGATATCGAACGCCAGGGTCGCGCGCTCATTGCCGGCCTCCCGCGCGGCGAGGATCTGGCGCATATCGGCCGAGATTCCGGAGATGCCCAGCAGCCCCGATTGCTCGTTCAGCATGCCGTCGAGCGAATCGGCCGTCGCGCCGCGGCGCCGCAGCAGGTGAATGAGCACGCCGGGATCGACCGCGCCCGAACGAGTTCCCATCATGAGGCCGTCGAGGGGCGTGAAGCCCATCGTGGTATCGACCGAGCGCCCGGCCCGCACGGCGGCGAGCGAGCAGCCGTTGCCCAGGTGGCACGTCACTAGGCGCAGCCCCGCGGGCGGGCGCGCCAGCAGCTCCGCCGCGCGGCGCGAAACGTACTGGTGGCTGATGCCGTGGAATCCGTAGCGCCGGATGCCCTGCTCGAGCCAGGCGTACGGCCCGGAGAGTACATGCGCCTCGGGCGGTAGCGTGATGTGGAATGCGGTATCGAACACCGCCACCTGCGGCACGTTCGGCCCCAGCATCGCTTCCGCTGCTTCGATTCCTGCCACCGCGAGGCGGTTGTGCTCCGGCGCGATGCTCTCCGCGCCGATGATGCCTTCCTTCACTTCCGGCGTAATGCGCGTCGTCTCGCGATAGCGGCGGCCGCCATGCACGATGCGGTGCCCCACGGCGTCGATGCCGTCGCCCGGCAAATCCGCGAGCAGCGGCCGCGGGTCCGGCCCACCCGACCGCGTCCAAACCCGATCGAGCTCTGGGCCCTCGAACAGCGCCGCCTTGAAGCTGCTCGATCCGCTATTGAGCGCCAGGATTCTCACGCTCCCGGCCATTTCCAGTCCCGAATCTCCGGCATGTCCTCGCCGCGCTGCCGGATGTATTCGCGGTGCTCGACCAGTTTGTCCCGGATCCACTGCTTGAAGTGGCCGCCGATATTGGTGAGCCGGGGCACGCGGTCCACCACGTCGGCCGCCAGGTGGAAGCGGTCCAGGTCGTTGAGCACGGTCATGTCGAACGGCGTCGTAGTCGTGCCTTCCTCTTTGTAGCCGCGCACGTGGAAATTGTCGTGGTTGTGACGCCTGTAGGTGAGCCGGTGGATCAGCCAGGGATAACCGTGGAACGCGAACACCACCGGCTTATCGGTGGTGAACAGGGAATCGAACTCGCGATCGGAAAGCCCGTGCGGATGTTCCGTCGAAGGCTCGAGCGTCATCAGGTCCACGACGTTTACGACGCGGATCTTCAGGTCCGGGAAATTGCGCCGGAGCAGGTCGACAGCCGCCAGCGTTTCGAGCGTCGGGACGTCGCCGCAGCATCCCATGACCACATCCGGCTCCGCGCCCTGGTCGTTCGAGGCCCAGCCCCAGATCCCGATCCCTGCTGTGCAGTGCCGCACCGCCTCTTGCATCGTCAGGTACTGCAGTGCCGGCTGCTTACCGGCCACGATCACGTTGACGTAATTCCGGCTGCGGAGGCAGTGGTCCGTCACGGAAAGCAAGGTGTTTGCATCCGGCGGCAGATAGACCCGCACCACATCCGCTTTTTTGTTCACCACGTGATCGATGAAGCCCGGGTCCTGGTGGCTGAAGCCGTTATGATCCTGCCGCCAGACGTGCGAGGTCAGCAGGTAATTCAGCGATGCGATCGGACGCCGCCACGGGATCTCGCGCGTCGTCTTCAACCATTTGGCGTGCTGGTTGAACATCGCATCGATGATGTGGATGAACGCCTCGTAGCAGGAGAAAAAGCCGTGGCGGCCGGTCAGGAGGTAGCCTTCGAGCCAACCCTGGCACATGTGCTCGCTCAGCACTTCCATAATGCGGCCGTCGTGCGTGACGTGGTCGTCATTGGGTTGGATCGCTTCGGTGGAGACGCGGCTGGTCACCTCGAATAGAGCGTCCAGGCGGTTGGAGGCGGTCTCGTCCGGTCCGACCACGCGGAAATTCCGCGCGGACATGTTGAGCGCCATCACGTCGCGCAGCAGCCGCCCCATAACGCGGGTAGCCTCCGCCATCGTGGCGCCCGGCCGGCTCACGTCCACCGCGTAATCGCAGAAGTTGGGCAGGATCAGGTCTTTCAGCAGCGTCCCGCCGTTGGCGTGCGGGTTGGAGCCCATGCGCCGGTCGCCTTCGGGCGCGAGCGCCGTGATTTTCGCGACCGGCGCGCCCTCGCTATCGAAGAGTTCCTCCGGGCGGTAGCTCTTCATCCAGCCTTCCAGAATGCGGATGTGCTCCGGCTTCTCGGCAAGCTGGGCGAGCGGGACTTGGTGTGCGCGCCAGGTGCCTTCGATCTGTACGCCGTCCACCGCTTTCGGCCCCGTCCAACCCTTCGGGCTGCGGAGGACGATCATCGGCCACGGCCTCCGCCCATCGAAGCCGTGCTCGCGGGCATCGCGCTGGATCTCGCGGATGCGTTCGATCACGCGGTCGAGCGTCGCCGCCATCAACTGGTGCATCGCCGGCGGATCGTCGCCCTCGACGAAGTGGGGCTCGTAACCGTAGCCTTCGAGAAGGTCCACCAGCTCTTCGTGGGGTATGCGCGCGAGCACCGTCGGGCCGGCGATCTTGTAGCCGTTCAGGTGAAGGACTGGGAGTACGGCGCCGTCGCGCGCCGGGTTGAGGAACTTGTTGGAGTGCCAGCTCGCCGCGAGCGGCCCCGTTTCGGCTTCGCCGTCCCCCACCACGCAGCACACCCACAGGTCCGGATTGTCCAGCACGGCACCGTAGGCGTGCAGCAGCGAGTAGCCCAGCTCTCCGCCCTCGTGGATCGAGCCCGGCGTTTCCGGCGCGGCGTGGCTGGGGATGCCGCCCGGAAAGGAGAACTGTTTGAACAGGCGCTGCATTCCGGCTTCGTTCTGGGGCACGCCGGGATAGAGCTCGCTATAAGTGCCTTCGAGCCACGTGCTCGCCACCAGGCCCGGCCCGCCGTGCCCCGGTCCGGCCATGTAGATCATGTCCAGATCGTATTTGCGGATCGCGCGGTTGCAATGCGCATAAAGGAAGTTGAGGCCGGGCGTGGTGCCCCAGTGTCCCAGCAGCCGCGGCTTGATGTGTTCGATCCGCAGCGGCTCTTTGAGCAGCGGATTGTCGTACAGGTAGATCTGCCCGACCGACAGATAGTTGGCCGCCCGCCACCAGGCGTCGATCGTCTCGAGCTCCTCTTCGGCGAGAGGATGCGCCGTAACGTCAGCCAGCGTCGTCATACGTCAATGGTATGCCCCGAGTGTTACAGCCGGATGCAGCGCTGCGCGGCATCCTGTGCGCCGCCGCGCAATTGCGCCGGCGGCCCGCTGGCGCGCCGGGTGGCCATCCGCGCGGGAATCTTCCGACTTCCCGCGAGTCGCTTCCGGGACGTTACGGCGCGAGCCCGTATCGGCCTGCACACCACCCTCGGCTCCGCGGAGTTAGGTTGGAAGTGTGGTGCGAAGCCGGTAGCAAACACTCCTCCTAGCGTCCCCGGCATCGTGCCACCTTTCCTTAGCAGCACGCATGGCGACTCCCACGTGGCGCTGGGGGCGGGTCATCCGGCCCGCTCCCCTGCGCCATGCGGCCGCCGGAATACCGGAGGCGCCGGAAGTCATTTATCCTGCCGCGTGCAGCGTATCCGCTCCGTGACCTTCGGCCGCCGCCGCGTGCGCGCTGGTCCCCTGCTGGCGCATCCACTCCGCGAGGGCGTCGGCAAACACGTCCGTGTACAGCCGCGAATAGCTCAGGTATCCGAGCCGCCGCAGCCGGTTCATTTCCGAGGTCACGATCTCGCGCGAGGTCCCCACATAGTCCGCGATCGCCTGGTGGGTCAGCCCGGTGATCCGCAGCGCTCCTCCCGGCGTGGGCACTCCCACCGACCGGCTGATCTGGATCAGCGCCAGCACCACCCGCGGACCGGTTTTATAATTCGCGATCGTGGTGATGCGTTCGCTGAGCACGCCGTTGTTCCGGCCGAAGTATTCGGCCAGCGCCAGCGCCAGCTTGGGAACGCGCTCGATCCGCTCTTCGACCTCTTCCGGCGTCCAGGCCATCGCCTGGGCCGAATCCACCACCACGGCGCTCTCCCGCAGCGCGCCCGGCGAGGGCACCAGCGAGCTTTCGCCTAGAAACTCCTCCGGGCCCGCGACGCGAAGGAGGGTCTGCGATCCGTTGTCCGCGGTGCAGAACACCTTCACCCGTCCCGCGAGCAACAGGTATAACCGGGAGGCCGGGCGAGCCGGCTCGTATATGGCGCAGCGCCGCGGATACTCGACGATCCGCGTGCTGGGTAGATAATTCAATGCATCAAGCCTGCCCATATTTCTTTCCCCCATTGTGGAGTGGCGCATTTGAATTGGACCACGCGGAAGCACAGCGCCGAATCGGGCGTTTCCTGGAGAACGAGGCGAACCTGCCGTTAACCGCACGTCAACATTGTGCTTCCCACTGCGGCGTGCTGCATGGTGTGTCCGCGATCCCTGCTAAGTTATAAATCGTGGTTTCTACGCTTCGTTCCACTTTGATCGATGAGCCGATCGAACTGAAATTCGGCACCAGCGGCCGCCGCGGCACGGTGGCCTCTCTTTCGCAGCTCGAGATTTACATCAACGTAACCGGCGAGCTCGAATACCTTCAGTCCCTGCCAGCCTCCTCGGGCGGCATCGTCCGCGGCGACGAGTTTTATCTCGCCCACGATCTCCGCCCCACCTCCACGGCGCTGGTCGAAGGGCGCGGCGGGATCTGCCAGGCCGTTGCCGAAGCCGTTCGCGATGCCGGCATGCGCCCCGTCCATTTCGGCGCCATCCCAACTCCCGCCCTCGCGCGGTACGCGTGGTCGCGCGGCAAAGGCAGCATCATGGTGACCGGCAGCCACATCCCCTTCGATTGGAACGGCTATAAACTCAACACCTCCGCGGGCGAGCTGCTGAAGCAGCACGAGCAGGCGATCGGCGCCAGGGTCGCGGCTGTCCGCGAGCGCCTGTACGCGCAGGCCGCCGCCGAATCGAAGTTCGACTCGCGCGGTATGCTCAAGCCGGGCCATGCCGAGCTTCCGCCTCCCGTGGCCGATGCCGCCGCGCAATATATCAGCCGCTACACCGAATTCTTTCCCGCCGCAGGGCTGCGCGGCATGCGCGTGCTGGTCTACCAGCACTCGGCCGTGGGGCGCGATCTTCTGTGCCGCATTCTCGAATCCCTCGGCGCGGAAGTAATCCCCGCCGGACGCAGCGAGACATTCATCCCCATCGACACCGAAGCGATCGACGATGCGACGCTCGCGGCGATTGCGCAGGCCGCCGCCCCCCACGCTCCCCTCGACGCCGTCGTCTCCACCGATGGCGATAGCGACCGCCCGTTGATCCTCGCCTTCGATTCCTCCGGCACGCTCCGCTTCTTTCCCGGAGATATTGTCGGCATGATCACCGCGCGGTACCTCGCCGCCGATGCCGTCGTCGTCCCCGTCACCTGCAACGACGCGATCGACCGCAGCGCTCTCGCCCCGGTGCTGGAGCCGAAAACGCGGATCGGCTCCCCGTACGTGATTGCCGGCATGGAAGCCGCGCGATCCCGCGGCCGGCGCGCCGTTTGCGGCTGGGAGGCCAACGGCGGCTTTCTGCTCGGCTCGGATGTCGCGCGCTGCGGCCGCAGGCTCGCTGCGCTGCCTACGCGCGATGCCGTGCTGCCGATTCTCGCCGTCCTCCACGCGGCCCGCGAGCGAGGACTCACGCTGCCCGAGCTCTTCGCCGAGCTGCCAGCGCGCTACACGTCCTCTACGCTGATCCGCAATTTCCCGCGCGCCGCCGGTTTGCGTCTGGTGTCCGAATATCCGCCGGAAGGCTTCGAGCCGCTGTTCGGCCGAATCGCGTCCACGGACCGCACCGACGGCCTCCGTATCGCTTTCGAATCCGGCGACGTTCTGCATTTACGCCCGTCCGGCAACGCCGACGAGTTCCGCATCTACGCCTGCGCGGACAGCTGCGAGCGCGCGGCGGAAATCGCGCGCCGCGGCGCGGAGGCGGTGGCGCAAGTGCGACGCTGAGCAGATGCTTGCGGTAACGCCGCGCCTGGCCCGCCGGTCGATTTTCAGGCGGCCACTTGCGCCAGCCGCGACGCAGGCTCGCCCTGGCCCGGGCGGCGGGGTTCGCGGTGGGGTTTGGCCCGGCCGCGGCGTCCTAAAATAGAATCGATGGTGCTCGCGCTCCTCTTTTTCTTCTCCCTCGTGAACGACGTGCGCACGCTCATCGCGCAGCACAACCTGGCTGCGGCCGAGCAGGCCGTGCGGCAGTTCCAGCAGGGCGCCGGGGGGACGCCCGAAGTTGCCGCATCGTACTCGTGGCTTGCCCGCGGCGCGCTCGATGCCAGCGAACTCGACCGCGCCGACCAGTTCGCCGCCGAAACCCGCAAGCTCTCGCTCGATCTTCTGCGCAGCCGCAAGCTCGATGCGGACCCCTGGCTGCCCACCGCGCTCGGCGCCTCGATCGAAGTCCACGCCCAGGTGCTGGCCGCCCGCGGCGAGCGTTCCGAGGCCGTCGCCTTTCTGCGCCAGCAGCTCGCGCTTTACGGCAACACGTCGATTGGCGAGCGCATCCGCAAGAACATCAACCTTCTCAACCTGGAAGGCAAGCCCGCTCCGCCCATCCCGGCGTCGGCGTATTTGGGGCCGCAGGGGCAGCCTTTGGCTGCGTACCGTGGTCATCCGGTGCTGCTCTTTTTTTGGGCGCACTGGTGCGGCGACTGCAAGGCGGAAGCGCCGATTCTGGCATCATTGATGAAGACCTACGGGCCGCGCGGCCTCGTCCTCGAAGGCCCCACGCGTCTCTACGGTTACGCCGCCGGAGGGGAAGACGCGTCGCCCGCCGCCGAAACGCAGTACATCGATCGGATTCGCAAGCAGTATTACGGAATGCTCGCAGGAATGTCCGTCCCCATCAGCGCCCCGGCCTTTCTGGCCTACGGCGCCAGCACCACGCCGACGCTCGTCCTGCTCGACCGCTCCGGAATCGTCCGCTACTACCATCCCGGCGCCGCTACGCAAGCCGAGCTTGCCGCGCAAATCGAGAAAGTGATCGCGCACTGACGCGCGGCGCTCAGGCCGATTTGCGCCGGCGCTCCAGAGCCGTTGCCCGCTGCGCCTGAACCCGATACTGCTCAAGCGAGCGGATCAGCCGGTCGACCGCCGATTTCCGCGCGTACAGAAGCTGCAACTCCTTCCGGTAATCGCCGGAAACGCGGAGCATCACGAGCTTACTACTCTTAACGGCAGGCATAGTACATGTGTACCCAAACGTCTAAGTAAATACAAGGGGTGAATCGGTACTTTACCCTAACATTTTTCGCAGGTAAGGTACTATACCCATACTTTGGGGTACGGATCGGGTTCTTTTGACAAAACTGTTTCAATTTCAGCAACATCGCAGCCAACCTGCCGGGGTGGATTTCCCCAGTTCGGCTGGATCGGTCCCAAAATCGGACTCTCCAACGTTCCTGTGTGGTACCGGTGAATATAGTCCGGGTCCTTAAGGACATTCCCGGTAAGTACCGCCACGACATCGGCGTCCGCGGGGATCGTGCCGGCAGCGGTCAACTTGCGGATGCCCGCCAGCGTGGCTGCCGAGGCGGGTTCGCAGCCGATCCCGCAGCGCCCGATGACGGCTTTCGCGTCCGCGATCTCCTGCTCCGACACCTTCTCCACCACGCCGCGTGTGGCGGCAATTTCGTGCAGCGCTTTCGGCCAGGAGACCGGATCACCGATTTTGATCGCCGTCGCGAGCGTTTCCGGTTGCGCAACCGGCCGCAGCGTCGCCTCGCCGTCGCCCGCCGCGGCGGCCCGCGCGAGTTCGTAGAACGGCGACGCCCCCTCGGCCTGCACGACCGCCAGCCGCGGCAGCCGGTCGATCAGCCCCAACTCGAGCATCTCCCGCAGCGCCTTGCCGAACGCCGAGGCATTTCCGAGGTTCCCTCCGGGCAGCACCACCCAATCCGGCACGCGCCAGTCGCGCTGATCCATCATCTCCACCATGATGGTTTTCTGCCCTTCGATGCGGAACGGGTTGATGGAATTCAGCAGGTAGATGCCGAGCCGCCCGGCCAGTTGCCGCACCAGCGCGAGGATCTGGTCGAAATTGGCGTCCACCTGCAGCGTGCGCGCGCCATACTCCAGCGCCTGCGCCAGCTTGCCGAACGAAATGTTGCCGTGCGGCAGAAAGATAATCGGCTCCAGGCCGCCGGCGCTGGCGTAGGCCGCCATGGAAGCCGACGTATTTCCGGTCGAGACGCATGCCACCCGCGTCATTCCAAGCCGCCGCGCCTGGGTCACGCCGCAGGTCATGCCGTTGTCTTTGAACGACCCTGTGGGGTTGAAGCCCTGGTGTTTGAACGTCAGCCGGTTGAGCCCGCCGTAGGCGGCCGCTCGCGGCGCATCGAGCAGGGGCGTCGCGCCTTCCCGCAGCGTTACGATATGGCGGTAATCGTCGACGAATGGCAGGAACTCGCGGTAACGCCAGACGCCGCTCTGGTCGAGCGGCGCGTTGGAGGTCCGCCGCTCCCGCCACAGCGCTTTCCAGCCCGAGGCGTCGCGGGCCGGGTACGCCGCTTCGATCAGCCCGCCGCAGCGCGGGCAATTGTAGACCACTTCCGTCACCGCGAACCGCGCCCGGCATCGCGGCTCGAAACACACGAGCTCCGCTGTCATGAAGCCCTATTATAAGGGGATGATCGCCGTTCACCTGGAGTCCGGCCGCGTCGAGGTGCGTGAGACGCCGGTTCCGCCGCGCCCGCGCGGCTTCGCTCTCCTGCGCCTGATCGCCGCCGGAATCTGCAACACCGATCTCGAACTCGAGCGCGGCTACTACGGTTTCCGCGGCACACCGGGCCACGAGTTCGTCGCCGAAGTCGTGGAAGCGGACAGACCGGAGCTGGTCGGCAAACGCGTGGTCGGCGAGATCAACCTCGCCTGCGGCCGCTGCGAGTGGTGCCGGCGCGGCCTGGGCCGCCATTGTCCCACCCGTACGGTGCTCGGCATCGTGCAGCATCCGGGCGCCTTCGCCGAGTACCTGACCCTCCCGGAAGCCAACCTCCATGTCGTGCCGGACGCCCTCTCCACCGAGGCGGCCCTTTTCACTGAGCCGCTCGCTGCCGCCTGCGAGATTCTGGACCAGGTCGACATTCCGGCGGGCGCGCCGGTTGCGGTGCTCGGCGATGGCAAGCTCGGCCTGCTCATCGCGTTTGCGCTGCGCGCAGCGGGCCGTGCCGTGCATCACTACGGCAAACACCCGGAAAAGCTCGCGATTTCCGGCGGCGAGATCTTCACCGAAGCGCCGCCCGCCGCGGCTTACGATTTCGTCGTCGACGCCACTGGGCATCCCGATGGCCTTCGCGCTGCTGCGGCGGCCGCCCGCCCGCGCGCCACGGTGATCCTGAAATCGACGCTGCATGGCGCTGTGCCGGTGGACACGGCGCCGATCATCGTCAATGAGCTCACGCTGGTCGGCTCGCGCTGCGGGCGCTTCGAAGCCGCCCTGCCGCTGCTGGCGGCCGGTTGCATACCGGCGGAGCGGCTGATCTCGGCGCGTTATCCGCTCGCGGCCGCGCCAGAGGCCTTCGCGCGGGCTGCTGAACCGGGAGTGCTGAAAGTGCTGCTGACGCCGCGCTGATCGGCGCTCTGTTACGATTGACCCTGTGGTGCGCGTGTTTCTTCTCCTTGCCGCCGCGGCATCGCTGGCCGCGCAGACCGGGGAAAATGTGCTGCTGGTGGTCAATGGCAACGACGCCGCATCGCGCGAGATCGCCGATTACTACCGCCCGCGCCGCGGCGTCCCGGTAACCAACGTCTGCACGCTCGCCTCCACCTCCAACGAGGAGATCGACTGGGCCACCTTCCAGCAGCAGATCGAGCGCCCGGTCGCCGATTGCCTGAAGAAACGCGGGCTCGCGGAGAAAGTTCTGTACATCGTCACCACTCTGGGCGTACCACTCAAAATCGACGGTCCCGGCAGCGGGCAGATGAGCGAGCGCGCCTCGGTCGATTCGGAACTGACCCTGCTCTACGGCAAACTCAAAGGCGTCCACTACGAGCGGCCCGGCGGTGTCGCGAACCCGTACTTTATGCGCCGCGAGGAAGCCTTCGGCCACCCGCGCTTTCCGATCTATCTGGTTACGCGGCTGGCGGCCTGGGACGTCGCGGATGTCAAGGCGATGATCGACCGTTCGCTCGCCGCCAGGAATCGCGGCCGTTTCGTGATCGATGCGGGGGAAAGCAATCCGAAGAACCCGAGCCCCGGCAACGAATGGCTAAAAACCGCGGCCGTTCTATTGCCGGCCGATCGCACCGTTTTCGATGAGACTAAGAAGGTCCTCTACCTGCAGCCGGACGTGATCGGTTACGCATCCTGGGGCTCGAACGATCCCAACCGGAAACTGCGAATCCTGGGATTCCGGTGGCTGCCCGGAGCCGTGGCCACAGAGTTCGTCTCAACGAACGCCCGCACGTTCAAACGCCCGCCGGACAACTGGAGCTACAGCGACTGGGGCGACAGGCCCCACCTCTGGTTCGGCTCGCCCCAAGGCCTGACCGGAGACTTACTCCACGAGGGCGTAACCGGCGCTTCCGGCAACGTGTACGAACCCTTCCTGCAGGGCTGCGTCCGCCCCGATTATCTGCTGCCGGCTTACTATCATGGGCACAATCTCGCGGAGAGCTTCTACGCCGGCATGCCGTGGTTGAGCTGGCAGGGCATTGTGGCCGGCGATCCCCTGTGTTCGCTGGGGAAGCCTTAAGCAAGCTGGCGCAGAGGCGCGCCGCCGGTCCTGCGCCTCTGGCCCGAATGCTCCAGCATTAGCTGGCCGTGGGGACGCCTTTACGCTGCTGCATGCGCTGCTTCATCTGCTGATGCAGTTGATCGGCTTTGGCCTTCTGCGCGGGCGTCAGTTTGGAGTAGAAATGCGCCATGGCGCTCGACCGGATCTCCGTCAACTGGCCCAGCAGAGTGGCCTGTTTGGAGGACAAGGAACGGATACTCGCCGTATCGTCGGACCGAATCGCCTGGCGCAGCGCGTCCCGGTTCGCTCTGAGTTGCTGCTCGATCGGCGTGGCCTGTTTATGTGCCATGCCGAAGATGTTATCGGCATCTCTCCGTTGCTCCGGGGTAAGGTTGAGTTGATCCATCCAGCGCTGGCGGAATTGCGCGCGCCGGCCGGCACGCGATTGCACTGCGGGCGCCGTCGAACTGGATCCTGCCGGCGGAGCCGACGAGGACGGGGCCTGTGCGAAGGCCATTCCGGCGGCGATGGCCGCGGTGCTCGCGAGTCGTATCAGATTGCTGCGTTTCATAGTTGGTGCTGCCTTTCAATTTCGACTCTACGAAGCCTCGGTAAACCGGGTTTGTCGCCATCGTAAAAGTCCGTAAACTTCGACCAACAAACGTATGCGCCGCTGCCGGGCCCGGATTCGGACGGAATCGCGCCTCTCCTTACAAACCCTTACATCCACAGTGTTTGGGCGCATGGTACATATCAGGTGATGCATATTCTCCTGGTGGACGATGATGCCGAACTCTGCACCCTGCTCAGCCAGTTCCTCACGCGCGAGGGGTTCACCGTGGATTATGAAAATGAAGGCCAGCGCGGCCTCGAACGCGCCCTCAAAGGCGATGTGGACCTGATGGTTCTCGACGTGATGCTCCCCGGCCTCGATGGCTTCGCGATCCTGCGCCGCCTGCGCGAGAAGAGCAAGCTGCCGGTCATCATGCTCACCGCCCGCGGCGAGGATGTGGACCGCATTGTCGGCCTCGAACTCGGCGCGGACGATTACCTGCCCAAGCCGTTCAACCCGCGCGAGCTCGCCGCGCGCATCCGCGCCATTCTGCGGCGCTATGAGGCGCGCCCCGCCGCGGCCGGCGCGCCCCGTCTGGAAGTCAACGGGATCGCGCTCGACCCCGGCAGCCGCGAGGTCTTCGCGCAGGGCCGCCGCGTCGATCTCACCACGTTCGAATTCGACATCCTCGAGATGCTGATGCGCAACGCCGGCCGCGTCCTCTCCCGCGATGCCCTCATGGAGAATTTCTACAACCGCAAGGCCACGCCCTTCGACCGCTCGATCGATATGCATATCAGCCACCTCCGCAAGAAGCTGGAGCACGGCGATACGCTGATCAAAACCATTCGCGGCGTCGGCTACCAGTTCTGCCGCACGCCGGAGGACGCGCGCGCGGAATGAAAACGCTGTTTGCCAAGATCCTGCTCTGGTTCTGGTCGACCGTGGCCGTGGTGGTGGTCGGCGCGGCCTTCGTTTCGGCCATCAGCGTCAACCGCAGCGCCGATGCCGGCTCGCCGGTCGGCCGCCTCGTCCGCTTCCAGCTCGAGGAGGCGCGCGTCGCCTATGAAACGGGCGGCCGGCCCGCGCTCCAGGCGTTCCTCGATAATCTCCAGACCATCTACCACGCCAGGGGCATCCTTACCGACGAGCACGGCCGCGATCTCCTCACCGGCCAGAACCGCTCCGATCTCATCGAGCGGGCCCGGCGCCACCCGCCTTTCTGGTATTTTTCCACCGGCGACGATATGATCGCGCGCTCGGCGGACGACGGCCGCTTCTGGTTCTTCTGCCTCATCCCGCGCGAGCGCCCAGGCGCCTGGTTCCTCACCCCGGATCACCTCTTCATGATGCTGATCGCGGTGCTTTTCTGCTACTGGCTGGCGCTCGAAATCACCAAGCCGGTGCGCGCGCTGCAGAAGGCCGTGGAGCGGTTCGGGCGGGGGGATCTCACCGCGCGCGTCAACTCCTCCCGCCGCGATGAGCTCGGGCAGCTTGCCCGCACCTTCGACCGCATGGCCGGCCGCATCGAAACTCTGCTCACCGCGGAGCGCCGGCTGCTGGCCGATATCTCGCACGAGCTGCGGTCGCCGCTCGCGCGCCTCGGCGTGGCCATCGAGCTGGCGCGCTCGGGCGACGACCGCGAAGCCGCGCTGAATCGCATCCAGAAGGAATCGGACCGTCTGAATTCGCTGGTGGCGCAGCTTCTGCAGGTGACGCGCGCCGAAGGCGATCCCAACTCTCTGCGCCGCAACCGCGTCCGCCTCGACGATCTGCTCCAGCAGCTCGTCGACGACGCGCACATCGAAGCCGCGGCGCGCGGCTGCTCGATCGAATACGGCCGCGGCGAGCCGATCACCGTGGAAGGCGACCCCGAGCTGCTGCGCCGCGCCGTCGAGAACGTGCTCCGTAACGCCATCCGCTATTCTCCGAAGGAGGCGCCGATCGAGGTTTCCGTCGCACGCAATGACGGCCGCGCGGTCGTCGATGTCCGGGACCACGGCCCCGGCGTGCCTGAAGAGGCGCTGCCGCGGCTGTTCGATGCCTTCTACCGCGTCGAAACCGACCGCGACCGCGCCAGCGGCGGAATCGGGCTGGGCCTGGCGATCGCCCGCCGCGCCATCGAGCTGCACAAAGGCGCCATCCGCGCCCGCAACGCGCACCCCGGGCTGGAAGTCGAGCTCGAGCTTCCGGCGGCCGAGGTGCACGCGGGCGAGTAGTGGCACTCTACTGCTGCGGGAAGCCCATGCCGAAGAGGTCGGACATCACGTTCACGGTGCTATCGCAGGCGTGGTTCAGGCAGGGGAGCCCGAGGCCGGCTTCGATCGTCTTGAGCAGCGAGAAGTGATTATACGGCGTGTTGCTCTGCAATCCGTGCACGCCGTAGTTGGTGTCCACGATCACCAGCACCTTGTTCACATTCGGCGCGATGCTGTAGTCGTTCTCGTCCCACACGATCACGAGCGCGTTCTTCCCCTGCTTCCACGCCGGTGAGCTCTGGATGGCGGTGACGATGGTCTTGAGCGCCATATCGCCGCGCTGCATGAGCGCCGGGTTGAGGCCGGCCTGCGAGCCGTCGTCGCTGGGGTCGTAGTTGCAGAACGGTCCTGCATTGCCGCGCCCGTGCTGGTCGTTGCACTGGTTCGGAGCGATGAGTGCGAAGTCCGGAACCGTGCCGGCGCTCAGATCGGCGTACAGCCCGTGGGGGCCGTCGAAGCCCACGATATTGGAGAGATCGCTGCCCGGCAGCACGCCCTGCTGCACGCTCTGAAAATAGGCGAAGGGGTTGTGCTTCACCGCGTAGAGCGCCACCACGCCGCTGGCCGAAAGCGGCGGATTGAGCGCCGGCTTGATGGCCGCGAAGTTGGTGCTGTCGGTATAGAAACCGTCGCTGATGTTGACGCCGGCGGCGCCCTGCGGCGGCAGGCTCTCCTGGTAGCTCTTCCAGGTGCCGCCCGCCTCGGCCAACTGATCCGCGATCGTCTTGCCGGCAACGTTGGTGGCGGCGGGGATCGATTGGATGCCATCGATGTTGTTCAGTCCCGGAGGCCCGCTGGTCTCGTTGGTGGTGTCTACGGCCGGCGTCGCGGCATCGGTTCCGATGCCCCAGATCGGGCAGATCAGCGGCGAGGTCGGATTGTCGGTCGCGACGGCGCCGGAGAGGAGGTTGGGCGTGCAGTTGGAGTTATTCCAGTCCGGGTATTGGTCGCTGCGGATGCCGAAGTTGGAGCCGCCGACGATCTCGAGATAATTCGTCAGGCTCGGATGCCCGATGGCGAAGTAATTCGTGGCGGTATTGGCCAGCCCGGCGAGTGTGTTGGTATACGGCAGGTTCGGATTGCCGACCACCTGGCCGTAGCCGTGGTTCTCCATCAGGATGACGAACACGTGATCGAGATGCGGAACGCCCGTGGGTACCGGCCCCTCGGCGGCAGTGACGAGCCCGGCGGCGCCGATCGCCAGGCAGAGCGCGATTGCAGGTTTCACGATAGTTCTTCCCCTCTCTTGAAAATGAGAAAATGCCGGCAGTTTGCAGGAATTCCGGCATTTCTGTGCGGAATATAGCAGGGGAAGAACTACGCGCTGATTACAGGCGCGTCAATACTGGGTGACGGAGGGAGGGGGATGCGGATGAGGGCTCGGCTCGCGCTGGTATATACGCGATGCATATAGAACTGGATATAATAATTTTGTGCCCTCTGTGCTGGTCCAATTCGACGAAGCGACCATGAGGCGTCTGAACCAGATCGCGCCTTCGGCCAAACGGCAACGCACCGAGTTCATCCGGAGGGCGGTGAAGGACGCTATCCGGCGCTATGAATTCGAGCGGATGCGGGAGGTCTACCGGCGAATGCCGGACTCGGAGAGCGATGCCGACGACTGGTCCACGTCTGAGGAGTTCGAGCTCTGAGGCAATACGAGATCTGGTGGGCGCAACTGCCGGCACCGGCAGGCCGGCGTCCGGTCCTGCTGCTGAGCCGGGACGATGCCTATCAATACCTGAATAAATTCATCGTTGCCGAGATCACGACCACTGTCCGCAAGCTGCCTGTTGAAATACCGCTGGGAGCCCGCGAGCGCTTGCCCAAGCCGTGTGTCGCCAACTGCGATAACCTGCGGACCGTGGCCCGGAGCTCGCTGAGAGAACGGATTGCCGCTCTGAATCCGCGGAGGGTGCCGGAGGTGAAACGGGCTGTCGGCTACGCGTTTGCGTGGACCGAATTGATGGATGTGGAAGGCGCCTAAGCCGCCTTCCCCAAATACTTCTCGATCCACTCCAAACTTCGCCGGTAGCGGTCCACAATATGGTGCCGCTCGCGCAGCCCGTGCGGCTCGCGCGGGTACACCACGAACTCGGCGGGCACGTTGTAGCGCTTCAGGCCGCGGTAGAGCATCTGGCTTTGCGAAACCGGGTCGGTGGTGTCGGCTTCGCCCTGCAGGATCAGGGTCGGAGTTTTGGCGTTTTTGATGTACACGATCGGCGAATCCTTCTGGAACGCGGCGAGATTCTCGTACGGTGTGCCGAAGTACCACTCGTCGCCTTCCGGGCGCGCCTCGGTGCCGAATTCGGTCGCGAGATCGGCCATGCCGGCGCCGGAGATCGCGGCCTTGAAGCGGTCCGTCTGGGTAATCGCCCACTCGGCCATGTAGCCGCCGTAGGACCAGCCCGCGATGGCGAGCCGCGCGGGGTCCGCGATCTTGCGTTGGATGAGGTCGTCGACGCCGGCCATCACGTCCTTGAAATCGCCGCCGCCCCAATCGGCGCGGTTGGCGGTGAGAAACTTCTGCCCATACCCGACCGAGCCGCGGATATTCGGCTGCATCACGGCGTACCCGCGGGCCACCAGAAGCTGCGTGAGGGCGTCGAAGCGGTTGCGCCAATCGCCCGCCGGGCCGCCGTGCACGAGCACCACCAGCGGCTGCGGCCGGCCGGCGGCGGCGCCGGGCGCGCGGTAGAGCGCGGCTTCGATCGGCAGGCCGTCGAAACTTTTGTAGCGGAACAGCTCGGCGGGCGCGAGCCCGGCGGATTTCAGCCCGTCGTTGAAATGGCTGACCGGCTTTCCGTCGAAAAATAGCTCCGGCGGCACGGCGGCCGATTCCGCGACGTACGCCACCTTGCCCTGCCGGCTCACGGTGAACGCGGAGATGTCGAGCGCATCGTCGCTCACCAGCTTGCGCGGCGCGCCGCCCACCGCGTCGAGCTCGGTATGGAAGCCGCTGTTGAACAGCGCGGCCAGCTCCGAACCGTTCAGCCACTGGTAACCGAGCACGGGCCGGTCCTTGATCGGTCCGGTAAGGTTCTTCGGCTCATGCGTGGCGAGCGGCATCAGGAAGATGTCCTGCGCGGTCGGCCCGTCTTCGGGCGAGGAAACGAAAGCCACGGTCTTGCCGTCCTGCGAAACCTGCAGGCGGCCGAAGGGCCCTTTCGGCGTGAGCAGTGTTTCGACCTTGCCATCCGCGAGCGCGATGCGGCACAGCCGTTCCAGGCCGCGGTGCTCGTCGGTGGGGCGGTCGGTGCCGGTCGCGAGCAGGCTCTCGGCGCCGGGCAGCCATTCGATCTCACGGAACGTCCACGGGGCGGCGGTGATGGCTTTCACCGCCTTTGAAGCCACGTCGATGGTCCAGACGCGGCTGGGCTTGCGGTCTACGTCGATGACGCGGGCGTCGTCCTGGTCCTTCTGTTTTTTTTCCTCTTCGGCAGATCGGGGATCGGTGGCGAGGAACGCGATGCGCTTACCGTCCGGCGACCAACGAAAGCTTTCGATGGCGTTCTTACCGGTGGTGAGCTTGCTTGCTTCGCCGCCATCCGTCGAGAGCAGCCAGATCTGCGTGGTGTCCTCGCGGTCGGAGAGGAACGCCAGCGTGCGGCCGTCCGGCGACCAGCGCGGCGTGTGTTCGCTGCGCGCGGAGCCGGTCCACTGCCGGACTTCATTCGTGGCCGTGGTCAGCACCCAGATGTGCCGCTGGGCCGTCCGGGAGGCCGTGGGCGGCTCCTGCACCGTAAAGGCGACGAACCGGCCATCCGGCGAGAACTGGAGATCCGCGGGCTCGCGGATGTCGATCGCCTGGTCGATGGTGAGGCCGGCCGGGAACGCCGCGGCGGAGCACAAAAGGGCGGCAACGAAGAGTCGCATTGGGCAATTGTATCGCCCCGAGGAGGCGGTTTGGACCTCGATTGCTGGAGCGGTGGAAACCACCCGCCGGCTCACGATGATCCACTGCCATTAGGTAAGTGATTTATTTTCAGCGTCCAATCGGCCTCGGTGGCTCATGGATGAGCCACCTGCGGCTTCTGCAGGCCTCGAAACGCTCATCTCCTCCAGCCGGAACGCTACAATCGGACTTGTGACTTTTGCCGCATCCAAGACCGGCGCGGGTGTGCCAGGGAGCTGCGGCAGGGCGCTGGCGGGTTTCCTGCTTTCCGGGTTCCTCATGGCCTTGCTGGGCGCCATCCTTCCGGCCTGGGGCTACCATCGGGATCCGCCGGATTTCGTCGCGGTCGGCAACTACTTCCTGAGTTTCGCCGCCGGTCTTGCCGGCGCCACCGTGTTCGCGCGCGGCAACCTGGCCCGGCGGGGGCTGCGGTTCCAGTTGGTGGCGGCCTGCGCCCTTTCGGCGGCGGCGCTGCTGTATCTGGCGCTGGTCGGGCCGCCGCCGGCATCCGCCTGGTGGAGAGCTGCCGGCCTGCTGGCATTGGGCGCGAGCGCTGGCATGCTGAACGGCGGACTTTTCCATGCGCTCTCCCGCGATTATTCCGAGGATGCCGCGGGCACGGTGAACCGAGGCGGGATCTGGTACGGCGCAGGCTGCGTGACGGCCGCCCTCGTGGTGGAGGGCGCCTTCTACGCGCCCAATAGCGTCATCCTGGGCGTGATGGCCATGGTGCCGATCCTGTTCGGTGTGATCTATGCGCGTCAGACGTACAGCGCCTGCCCGGAGCCGCCGCTGCCGCCGGTGCGCGAAGCGGTCCAAGACTTCCGCAGCCTGGGCGCGATTCTCTTCGCCCTTCTGCTGTTCGTTCAGTTCGGCAACGAATGGTCGATCGCCGGGTGGCTGCCGCTGTTTCTCTGCCACCGCGTTCAGTTGAGCCCGCAGGGTGCGCTGTTCGCGCTGGCGCTGTATTGGCTCTTTCTGATGACCGGACGGCTGGGCGCGGTGGCGCTGCTGCCGCGCGTGCGCCACGGCCGGCTGCTGTTCGGCAGCGTGCTCGCGGCGTCGTTCGGGCTGTTCGTCCTCAACTACACCGATAACCGCTTCGGCGCCGGGACGGGCGTGTTTTTCCTGGGCGCGGGGTATGCCGTCATCTACCCGCTGGTGGCCGAGGCGATCGGCCGGCGCTTTCCGTATTACCACCCTGGCTTTTTCAACGGGATCTTTTCGCTGGCCTTGTTGGGCGGGCTGCTGGCGCCGGCGACGCTTGGGTACGCCGCCGCGCGCTTCGGCGTGGGTGTGGTGCTGGGCATCCCGCTCATGGGAACCTTCCTTGTGATGGGATTGCTGCTGCTGATCTGGCTGGAGTCGAAGGTGACTGGAAAATGAGGGATCGGGGATTGGGGATTGGGGGTTGGGGCGCCGGCATCGCGGCGTTGGCCGTGGCGCTGGCTGTGCCCGCGCAGGCTGCTTCGCTGGCGGAAAAGATCGATAAGGTGCTGGCGGGGACGAATGCCTTCTGGGGCATCCAGGCGGTGGATCTGGAGAGCGGCAAGGTGCTGTACCAGTGGAACGCACAGCGCTTCTTCGTGCCGGCATCGAATACCAAGCTGTTCACGAGCTCGCTCGCGCTCGAGCGGCTGGGCCCCGATTTCACCTTTCGCACGCGCGTGCTGGCGGATGCCGCGCCGGATGCCGCGGGAACGATTCACGGGCCGCTGCGGCTGGTGGGCGGCGGCGATCCGAACCTCTCGGCGCGCGCCATCCCGTACCGCAAAGGGCCGATCACGGGCAATCCGCTGGCCGCCATCGAGGAACTGGCGGACCAGATAGCGGCGCATGGCGTCAGGCGCGTCGCGGGGGACGTCGTCGGGGACGACACCTGGTACCTGTGGGAGCCGTACGCTGCGGGCTGGGGCATCGATGACCCGGAGAATGCCGACGGCCCCCCGATTTCGGCGCTTACCGTCAACGACAACACCGTGAACGTCTCAGTCGCGCCGGGAGCGCGCGAAGGCGATACCGCGGGCGTGACGCTCGATCCTCCGCTCGAGCTGTTCCACATCGAAAATCACGTGGCCACGGCTGCCGCCGGCGCATCCGGGCGCATCCGGTACTCGCTGCTGCCGGGAAGCACCGACCTGCACCTTTGGGGCACAATCCCGCTGGGCAGCCGTCCGCAGGTGCTGGGGATCGGCATGGACGATCCCGCGCGCTACGCCGCGATGGCGCTGCGGAAAGCGCTCGAGGACCGCGGCATCGTGGTGGAAGGCCGCGCCGCCGCCTGGCACGAACTCCCGGAGGAGGTGGCAGACCTCACCGGCCGCCCGCCGGTCGCCGAGCCCTCCGGTGTGGAACTGGCGCGGCGTGTTTCCGCCCCGCTCATCGAGGACCTGCGGATCACCGATAAGGTCAGCCAGAACCTGCACGCCGAGTTGCTCCTGCGCGCGGTCGGCCGGGCGAAGCGCAACCTGGGGAGCTTCGAGGCCGGACTGGAGGAGCTGAAGGGCTTCCTCGCCGAGATCGGCATCGCGCCGGAGCAGTACAACATCCGCGATGGCTCGGGTCTGGCGCGCCTGAACCTGGTGACGCCGGCCGCGGTGGTCACGCTGCTGCGGCATATGTACCACTCGCCGTTGCGCGAGCAATGGATCGGGCTGCTGCCGGTAGGCGGGGAAGACGGCACGCTGGCCAACCGGTTCGTCGGGACGCCCGGGGCCGGGCGCGTGCACGCCAAGACCGGCTCGCTTTCGCACGTGAGCGCGCTTTCCGGTTATCTGCAGCGCGCCAATGGTCGGTGGGTGGTGTTTTCGATCCTGGTGAACAATTACAACGGCCCCACGGCGGACATCCGTGGCGCGATGGACCGCATCTGTAATTTAATAGTAGAGTAATGCCGATCTACGAATACCAGTGTCAGGATTGCGGTAACCGCTTCGAGAAGCTCGTCCGGCGCACCGCGGAGGCGGACGCCCTGGAATGCCCGTCGTGCGGGCAGAAGCATCTGAAGCAGGAGCTGAGCGTTTTCGCCGCTCACGCCAATGGCGCGAGCAAGACGCCCGAGATGCCGGTCTGCCCCAGCGGACGCTGCTCGAATCCCGGCATGTGCGGGATGAACTGAAGCGCGGGCCGGCCGCGGCCGGCCCCTACGCTCCTCCCAGAAGGTTCTGCAGGAACGCCCGCTCGATGGGCCAGTTCCCGTACACCCGCGTGCCCTGGCTCCAGAAGTTGCCCGAGCTCAGAACGCCGCTGAGGTCGGCGGGGTTCGGCGTTTGCCGCTCGCGCGCGATCATCTCACGCAGCAGCGAGGTCGCGTGCGAGAGCTCGCCCGCGATATCGGCCGCGTCTTTGGCGCTCTCGCAGTGGACATCCAGGCGCGCGGCAAGTCTCTGGCCGTCCGGCTGCAAACTCAGGACAGCATAATCCGCCTGGGCCATGCTGCGGGCGAACATGCGGGTGCCGTCCGGCAGGCCGGACGGCGAGCGCAGGGCGGAGCTGGGAATCTTCAGCCATACGGGCGCGGCGGGCGGCTCGGCCGCGGCGTCTGGCTCGGAGGGGCTCGCGGGCGGCACGGAGGCGAGCGTCCGCACGGCCCATTCGTCCGTGCTTACCGCCAGCGCCATCAGGTTCGACTGCAGGGGCAGGAAGGAGATGCGCCGCTCCGGCGTGCTGCCGTTCAGGCGGCACATCCCGCTCCGGCACTCGCCGCCCTGCTGCGCGGCGTAAGCGCGGAGACGGGGCCAATCGAAGCGGCCCTGGGCGAGGATGAACTTACCCGAGGGCGCGATCGCCAGCATCGCGCGGTCGAGATCGCGGCGCCAGTCGAGCCCGATCTTGCGCGCGAATTCGCGGTAATCCGGGTCTTCGGCCTTGCCGCTATCGAGCATCTGCAGGACCCCGCCGCTGCGCAGCGCCTCAAAATCGGCATAGAATACGACGGCATCGCTCTGCGGCAGCCGCGCGAGCATGGCTGACGGGCCGAGCGGCCGCGAGCGGTACCATTGGACGCCGGCGAACCCGCCGGCGGCGATTGCCAGGGCGGCAATGCCCAGCCAAAGCTTGGTCTTGGGACTCACTAGCCCCAGTATCCCACGCACCGGAGGAAGTGTTACACCAGCGCCGGCTCACCCGCGCGCGCCTGCTTCCACAGCCGGATGTACGGCGCGAGATCCCGCATCATGCCGCGGAATCCATCGAGGGTCAGCGATTGCGCGCCGTCGCTCACGGCCTTTTCCGGGCAGGGGTGGACCTCGACGATCAGCCCGTCGGCGCCGATCGCCACGCCGGCGCGCGCCAGGGCCGGCACCAGGCTGCGCTTGCCGGTGGCGTGGCTCGGGTCGAGGATCACGGGCAGGTGGGTCAGCTCGTTGAGCACCGGGACGGCCGCGATGTCGCAGGTGTTGCGCGTGGCGGTCTCGAACGTGCGGATGCCGCGCTCGCACAGGATCACGTTGGGGTTGCCGTGCGCCACAATGTATTCGGCGGACATCAGCAGCTCTTTGATCGTCGAGCTCATGCCGCGCTTCAGCAGCACCGGCCGGCCGCAGCCGCCGAGCGATTTCAGCAGCGCGAAATTCTGCATATTGCGCGCGCCCACCTGCATGCAATCGGCGTATTCGGCCACCAGTTCCACGTCGCGGTCGCTCATAATTTCCGTGATCACGGCGAGCCCGGTGGCTTCGCGCGCTTTGCGCAGCAGCTTGAGGCCGTCGCGTTCCAGGCCCTGGAAATCGTAAGGAGAGGTGCGCGGCTTGAACGCTCCGCCGCGCAGCATCTTGGCGCCCGCCTGCGCCACCGCCTCCGCGGTCTCCATGATCTGCCGCTCGTTTTCCACCGAGCACGGGCCGGCCATCACCACGAACTCATCGCCGCCGATCTCGATGCCGTTCACCTTGATGGACGAGTGGTCCTTCTTGAATTCGCGGCTTACGAACTTGTACGGAGCGGAGATCCGGACGGCGCTTTCGACGCCCGGCGTGGCTTCGAGCGATTCCAGGCAGGCCGTGACGTCGCCGACCCCGACAACGCCGATGACGACGCGCTCCTCCCCCTCGATCGAGTGGACTTTATATCCGAACTCGCGGATGCGTTCGCAGACGTGTTCGATTTCCTGCCGCGTAGCGTGCGGCCGCATTGAGATGACCATGGCTATCTTCAGCCAATATACACCACGACAACTGAATTCCGCAAGCTAACCCACACAGTCCACAGGGAAATATGACAGCACTGTTAAGAGGTGTTATCCGATATATTCCATCTCGTGCTGGACGGCATCCCCACCCGTCCGCCGGAACCCGAGCCGCTCGTAGAGGCGGATGGCGCAGCGGTTATTGGCATCGACGCTGAGGCGCACGGGCAATCCGCCGGCGGCCTCGATCACCTGCCGGATCACGGCCGTGCCGGCCCCCCTTCCGCGATATTCGGGGAGCAGCAGGATGTCGATGACCCGTACCTCGTTTTCGAGGCGAGCGGTCACGAGCCAGCCGGCATCGGCGCCATCGACTGTGACGATGGAACTCGTGGCATTCGGATAATCGGTGCGGATTACATCGCGCCGCGCGAAGTACTGCATATCGAGCAGCCGGGTGCGGAAGGGCTCGGGCCAGGCTGCGGCGCCAAGCTGTTCGGCCGAGAATTCGGTCACGAGGCGGTGGAGGAAGGCTTCATCGGCGGCGTTTTCCGGGCGGAGTGAAACAGTCATCAAGGGGACAACATGCATCCGGAGCGCCTCTGCGGCGCCCCGGGCGGGGAAGCGCCGGATCAGCTCCGGCTCGGGAAGATGCCGTTCAGGGCAATGATGAAGTTCACGCACAGGAACGGCTGACGGTTTTCGTGCGGCTGGCTGCCGCCGGCCGGGCCGACGATCGTCGGCGCCATGGTGGTGTTCGCGCTCGCCGCGTAGCCGTTGACTGCTCCGCCCTGGCTGTCCACTCCGCTGGCGGGGTAACCGTTTTGCGGCGATGAGTTCGCACCCGGGGTCGTCGACGCACCGAGGGCGTGATTGTGCTGGGGCATCTGGTTGGAGGTGAGTGTCACGTTTTCGCTGCCGCCGGTTTGGCCGATGCTATACGGGCTCAGGCCCGGCCCCTGTCCCGGGTGGACGGGCACGCGCCCGCGCAGATCGGGGAGGCCGAAATTCGAAACACCGTTCCCGCCGAATTGCGTGCCGAGAATGGAGAACAAGACCGTGTATTGCGAGATAGGCAGCAACCGGCCATCGCAAAGCGCCCAGCCATTAGGGGCGAAGTTGCCGCAGAACATTCTGATTTCACCGATGAATGGATCCACTATTGGTGCTCCTTTCGCGAGTCGATTGGTATTACCGGGGCCGAAAAATTACCCGCCGGGCGCCTCCGCGAGGCGCGGGCGACACGTCCGGCGGGTCTTGCCGTTATTGACAGGAGAAGGCAACCAGGAAGCCTCCGCCGCCCGGGGCGGCGCCGGAACCCGAGGTCAGGGTCATAATGGTGCCCGCGGCGACCGTGCTGCCTGCCGTGGCGGAGCAGGTCGAGCCGGCGCCGGAAGTCGTGGAGCAGGCGATGATCGAGCTGCCGACGGTCCAGGTGCTCGAGCTCGTCGAAGGTGTCACGCTGTAGATTCCCCAGGTGGTCGAAGCGCCTACGTAGCTGTAAATCGTCATGCTCGGTTTGCAGGCGGCGGGAGCGACTACGGAGGCATCGGCGTTGAGCGATGTTTGCTGCGAGCCGGTCGTGGGGCTATTCCAGGCGGCCAAGCCGGTGTGTCCGGCGATCCCCAGCGGAATTCCGAGCGGGCTGGCGCCGGTACCGTCGCTGCCCGCCGGACCCGTTGCGCCCGTGGGTCCGGTCGGGCCGCTGGCGCCAGCCGCGCCGGTGTTGCCCTGGTTTCCGGTGGCGCCGGTCGCACCTGCAGGGCCGGTCGCGCCTTGGGGTCCGGTGGGTCCGGTCGCGCCTGCACCGGTCGGACCGGTTGGGCCGGCGACGCCCGTACTGCCAGTCGGGCCGGCAGGTCCGGTTGGGCCGCTCGCGCCCACGCCGGTAGGTCCAGTCGGACCCGCAGATCCCGTGGCGCCGGTCGGGCCGGCCGCGCCCGCAGATCCAGTGGCGCCGGTTGCGCCCGTCGCGCCCGCCGGTCCGGCGAGGCCGCTAGGACCAGTGGGTCCGGTAGGGCCCGCGCCGGTGGCGCCTGCGGGTCCAGTAGCGCCCGTCGGCCCGATGACGCCCGTCGCGCCGGTCGGGCCCGCTGGGCCAGTCGCGCCGGCCGGTCCGGCCGGACCGTTGAGCACGATCTGCAACTGCGCCGGATGACTGGTGCCGGTGCTTTCCTTGGCATCGAGCGAAACGGCGGTGCTTGGAGAAGTAAATGCCACCAGCTCAACGCCGTTATTCATGCCGGGGTTCGCCACCCAGTTCTTCACTTCCGTCGTGATATCCAGCCCCACCCACTGGCTGGCCGCGGTTACCGGGATGGTCCCCTGATTCGCTCCTTGGGCGGGCGCAGTGTTCCAGGTTGCGCTGCTTTCCGCCCAGGATGACGCCACATCATACACATCGATTGCGCCGGCGGCGGTCACGCGATTGACGTAGACCCAGATCACGGCCTTCTGCACGTCCGAGGCCTGCACGCCATTGAGCGCGGAGAGATCGAACCGGATCAGTCCCTGGTTCTGCGTCGTGCCGGCGCCGGGGCCGACCAGCACGCTGGCCAGCGCGCCGAAGTTCGTCGAAGCGTTGCTTCCGCT
>DATGMB010000139.1:0-5930 GCA_035293845.1 Bryobacteraceae bacterium | reverse complement strand
GGCGCAGCGGGCGTTCCTCAACCAATACTGCGCGTATTGCCACAATGACAAGCTGAAATCCGGCTCGATGACGCTGACGGCGCTCGATCTCGAGCACATCGACCGCACGGCGGAGCTGGCCGAAAAGATGGTCCGCAAGCTGCGCGTCGGACTCATGCCGCCGCCGGGCATGCCGCGGCCGGCGCGGGAGATCGTAAACGCCTTCGCGGCGTCGCTCGAAGCGGGGCTCGACCAGGCGGCGAACGTGCATCCGAACGCGGGGCGTCCGGCGCTGCACCGGCTGAACCGCACCGAGTACGCGAATTCCGTGCGCGATCTGCTGGCGGTGCCGGTGGATGTTTCCGCGCTGCTGCCGCCGGACGATATGAGCCACGGATTCGACAACATGGCCGATGTGCTGACCGTGTCGCCGACGCTGATGGAGGCGTATATCCGCGCGGCGAGCAAGATTGCGCGGGAAGCCGTGGGCGACCCGGAGGCGCCGCCGCTGACCTCGACGTATCAGGTTCCGCGGGTGCTCTCGCAGAACCGCCACATCGATGGGACGCCGTGGGGAACGCGCGGCGGGATCTCGGTGATCCACGATTTTCCGGCGGACGGGGAGTATGTGTTCAAGCTCGGCTTCTATTATTCGCCGACGGGGCCGCTGTTCGGGCTGAACCAGGGCAAGGGCCAACAGATCGAAGTAGCCATCAACGGCGAGAAGGTGGCGCTGATCGACATCAACCCGGCGATTACGCTGGCCAAGGACGGGATCAAGACGCCGCCGATCGCGGTCAAAGCGGGGCCGCAGCGGGTGTCGGCTTCGTTCCCGCAAAAGGCCGATGGGCCGATCGAAGATGAAGTCCGCATGGTGGAGCAGACGCTCGTGGATGTGAGCGCTGGCGTGGTGCCGGGCATCACGACGCTGCCGCATCTGCACGAACTCTCGATCACCGGGCCGATGAAAGTGGCGGGGATTTCGGACACCCCGAGCCGCAAGCGGATCTTCAGTTGCCGGCCGGGCGCGGCAGCCGACGAGATCCCGTGCGCGAAGCAGATTCTCGGGCGGCTGGCGCGGCAGGCGTACCGGCGGCCGGTCACGGATAACGATCTCGAAGGGCTGCTCGGGTTTTACCAGCAAGGCCGGAACCAGGGAAATTTCGAAACGGGAATTCGCACGGCGATCCAGGCGATATTGGCGAGCCCGGAGTTCGTCTTCCGGTTCGAGCGGACGCCCGCGGGCGTGGCGCCGGGGACGAATTACCGGATTACGGACCTGGAGCTGGCCTCGCGGCTTTCGTATTTCCTGTGGTCGAGCGCGCCGGACGAGCAGTTGCTCTCGGTCGCGAGCCAGGGCAAGCTGCGGCAACCGGCGGTGCTCGAGGCGCAGGTGCGGCGGATGCTGACGGACCCGAAATCGGAGGCGCTTTCAACGATTTTCGCGGACGAGTGGCTGCATTTGCAAAATCTGAAGGAATCGAACCCGGACCTGTTCCTGTTCCCGAATTTCGACCGCTCGCTGGCGAATTCCATGCGGCGCGAAACGGAGCTGCTGTTCGATAGCGTGATGCGCGAAGACCGGAACATCGTGGACCTGCTGACGGCGGACTACACGTTCGTCGACGAGCGGCTGGCGAAGCATTACGGCATTCCGAACGTGATGGGGCCGCGCTTCCGGCGCGTCCCGGTCACGGATGAGAACCGGCGCGGGCTGCTCGGCGAGGCGGGCATCCTGATGCTGACTTCGACGGCGACGCGGACTTCGCCGGTACAGCGCGGCAAATGGGTGCTGGAGGTGCTGCTCGGAACGCCGCCGCCTCCGCCGCCGCCGAACGTCCCGGCGCTGCCGGAGAATTCCGATGGGCGGACCGGGCACGTGGCCAAGCCGCTTTCCGTGCGCGAGCGGACCGAGGAGCACCGCAAGAACCCGGCCTGCGCGGGATGCCATAAAATGATGGACCCGATCGGTTTTGCGCTGGAGAATTTCGACGCCGTGGGCGTCTGGCGCACCAACGACAGCGGATTCAAGATCGATCCCACCGGCCAGATGTACGACGGCGCGAAGCTGAACGGGCCGGCGAGCCTGCGGCAGGCGATCGTGGGACACAGCGACGCGTTCATCACGGCGTTCACGGAGAATCTGCTGGCCTACGGGCTAGGCCGGGTGATCGACTATCACGATGAGCCGGTGGTGCGGCAGATCGCGCGGGAAGCGGCGCGGAATGGGAACCGGTTTTCGGCATTCGTGCTGGGCGTGGTAAAGAGCATGCCGTTCCAGATGCGGAGGGCGGAAGATGCCGAGCCGGAGAAGACGGATGTAATTGCGGGGGACCATTAACCGCCGAGACGCCGAGGCGCCGAGGGAAGGAAGAGAATCAGGAGGTCACGATGCAGTTCATCACAAAGAAGCATATTTCGCGGCGGGAGCTGCTGCGCGGGCTGGGCGTCGCGATGTCGCTGCCGTTGCTGGATGCGATGGCGCCGGCGCAGAGTTCGCTGGCGAAGGCGGGCGCGGCGCCGCGGACGCGGCTGTGCTGCATCGAGATGGTGCACGGGGCGGCGGGATCGACCGGCGAGGGCGGGAATAAGCACTACTGGTCGCCGGCGCAGACGGGCCGCGATTTCGAGTGGACGCAATCGCTCGAGCCGCTGAAGGACTTCCGCGAGTACATCACGATCGTCAGCGATACGGACCTGCACCCGGCCACGGCGTGGTCGCCGAGCGAGGAAGGCGCGGACCATTTCCGGTCGAGCGCGGTGTACCTGACGGCTGCGCATCCGAAGATGACGGAGGGATCGGATTACCTGGTCGGGACGTCGCTCGATCAGCTCTATGCGCAGCAGTTCGGGCAGGACACACCGCTGCCTTCGATCCAGCTCTGCATCGAGATGGTGGACGCTTCGGGCGCCTGCGATTACGGCTACGCGTGCGTGTATGCCGATACGATCAGTTGGGCGACGCCGACCACGCCGCTGCCGATGACGCTCGACCCGCGGATGGTCTTCGAGAACCTGTTCGGGGAGGGCGGCACGCCCGAGGAGCGGAAGAAACGGCAGGCGGTAAACCGCAGCATTCTGGACTGGATCTCGCACGATGTGGCGCGGCTCGAAAAGAACCTGGGGCCGAGCGACCGGCGGCGGCTGGGGCAATATCTGGAGGACGTGCGGGAGATCGAGCGGCGCATCGAGCGGATCGAGAAGTACAATGCGTCGGGCGAGAAGCGGGAATTGCCGGCGGCGCCGCTGGGCGTGCCGGATTCGTACGAAGAACATGTGAAGCTCATGTTCGACCTGCAGGTGCTGGCGTTCATGACGGACACCACGCGGGTTTCGGCGTTCAAGATGAGCCGCGACGTGAGCGGGCGCGTATTCCCGGGCAGCGGCGTGAACACGCCGTTCCATCCGTGCTCGCATCACGGCGAGAATCCGGCCAAGGTGGCGGAGTTTGCCAAGCTGAACCGCTATCACGTGAGCCTGATCCCGTATTTCCTGCAGAAGCTGAAGGACACGCCGGATGGCGACGGGAACCTGCTGGATCACTCGATGGTGCTCTACGGCAGCCCGATGGGCGACGGCAACGTCCACAACCACAAGCGCGTGCCGCTGGTCCTGGCGGGGCACGCGAATGGGACGCTAAAAGGCAACCTGCACGTGCGTTGCGCCGACGGGACCCCGATGGCGAACGTGCTGCTGACCATGGCCCACAAGCTCGGGGTCAAGGTGGAGAAGTTCGGGGACAGCACGGGAGAAGTGGACATTTAGGGGATCAGTGGTCGGGGAGCGGAGGGTCACGATGCTGAAGAGACTTCTCGTTGCGGGTCTGGGCTTAACGGCTTGGGCGGTGGCCGCCGATTCCCCGGTCGCGGATGCGGCGATGGCGGGGAACCGGGCGGTGGTGCAGGCGCTCGTGAGCCAGCACGCGGATGTCAACGCGGCGCAGGGCGATGGGACCACCGCGCTGCATTGGGCGGCATTCCATGACGATGTCGAGATGATGAAGATGCTGCTCGCCGCGGGCGCCAACCCGAAGGCGGCTACGCGCGACGGGGCGATCACTCCGTTGTTCATGGCGTGCACCAACGGGAGCGCGCCGGCGATCGAGGCGCTGCTGGCGGCGGGCGCGGACGCGAACGCGGCCAACGCCAACGGCACGACGGCGCTGATGACGGCGGCGGCCTCGGGCAGCGTCCCGGCGCTGAAGGTGCTGCTGGACCACGGGGCGGACATCAAAGCGAAGGAATCGGTGCACGGGCAAACGGCGCTGATGTTCGCGGCGGCGCTCGGCCGGACGGACGCAGTGCGATATCTGCTGAGCCGGGGCGCCGAGCCGAACGTCGCGACGGCGTCGCACCCGGTGGCGCGGGTGCGGTTCGACCAGGATGGGAACATTGTGGAGGACCGGCCGGGAGCGGCGGGCGGCGGACGCGGAGGACGCGGCGGGGCGCGTCCGATGACGGCGGCGCAGCAGGACAAGGCGGATGAAGCGGCGGATGCGGCGGCGGCGGCCGATGCGCAGAAGGCCGCGATCGCGGCGACGCAGTCGGACCTGGACCTGCTGGGGCGCGCCCTGGGGTTCCAATCTGCCGCCATGCTGCTGGCGAAGCCGAAGGCGCGGGCGGGCGATGTGGCCGCCAGGGCACCGCGGCGCGTCGGGCCGGAGCAGGTGGGCGGGATGACGGCGCTGCTGTACGCGGCGCGCGAGGGCTTCCTGGATACGGCGAAAGCGCTCGTCGAGGGCGGCGCGGATATCAACCAGGTGAGCGCAGACAAGTTCAGCCCGCTCGTGGAGGCCATTGTCAACGGCCACCTGGAGCTGGCGAAATACCTGGTCGATCAAGGCGCGAATCCGAACCTGGCGGCCAACAGCGGGCTGACCGCGCTGTACGCCACGATCGACGTGCAATGGGCGCCGCACGCGTGGTTCCCGCAGCCCTCGACCGAACAGGAGAAGGTGTCCTATCTGGAGTTGATGAAGGACCTGCTGGACCACGGGGCGGACGTTAACGCGCAGGTGGGCGAGAAGCTGTGGTTCCGCTCCTACACCAACGACTACACGTGGGTGGACCCGGCGGGCGCGACGGCGTTCTGGCGGGCCGCGCAATCGAGCGACATCGCGGCCATGCGTCTGCTGGTGGACCACGGCGCGGACCCGAAGCTGGCAACCAAGTCCGGCGATACCCCGTTGATGGCCGCCGCGGGGATCGGCTGGGCGGCGAACTGGAGCGTGAATGCGCCGTACCCGTTCACGGATGCGGTGAAGTACTGCGTGGAACTGGGCAATGATGTGAACGCGGTGGACAATCGCGGCTACACGGCGCTGCACGGTGCGGCGTACCTGGGGGACAACGCGATGGTCGAGTATCTCGTTTCCAAGGGCGCCAACGTGAAGGCGAAGAGCAAGGCCGGCGATTATCCCGCCGATATGGCGAACGGGCCGACGCGGTTCGGCCAGCCGCATCCGGAGACGGTGGCGCTGCTCGAAAAGCTGGGCTCGCCGAATTCGCACAACTGCCGGTCGGACCAGTGCGTCGTGCAGGCAGGGTCGTCGATTTACAACCGGGTGCTGACGCCGGCGGAGCAGGCGGAGAAAGACTCGCTCGATAAGCTGGCGGCGGCGATCGGGATGAAAGAGGCGGAGTACCTGCCGGATGGGCCGCCGATGAGACGGCCGGGCGGGCAGTAGCCGCGGAAGCTCGTACGCGGGGGCGGGTGACCGGAATTCCGGACGCATCGGTCTTCCTAATTAGGTGTAGGCACACGATCGACCTGGTCGATCACAAGAACCTTGCGCTTTAGCTTCCGTTTGTCTAGCCCGCATTTCTCACAGGCGTGATCACGGCGGCCGACGCCCGCCGGTTTGGGGGCTGGATCTCTGTAGAGAGCCCAAAATGGGCATACACCAGCGCAACGTGTATAACGCAGAAGCGTCGCGGCCGATGGGGACCGCC
>DATGMB010000138.1:0-31552 GCA_035293845.1 Bryobacteraceae bacterium | reverse complement strand
CTCTCCCGCACCAGGTTCCGCACTTCGGCTTCGGTATAGCGGCTGCAGTTGTCGCCGCCATCGGAGATGATCAGCAGCGCTTTACGGTTTTTGCCCGAGCGCTTCATTTCGTGCATCGCGAGCACCAGCGCGTCGAGCAGCGCGGTGCGACCCTTCGACTGGGCGAACGTAAGCTGGTTCTGGATCGTCTCGTAGTCGCGCGTGAGCGGGGTGACCAGTTTCGGCTGATCATTGAATTCGACGAGAAAGAACTCATCCTCGGGGTTGGCCGTCGCGAAGAACTGCGCCGCGGCCTGCCGCGAGACGCGCAATTTCTCCCCCATGCTGCCGCTGATATCGAACACCAGGCCCACAGCCACGGGCTCATCGTCCATGGAGAAGTGTGTGACTTTCTGCTCCACGTGGTCGTCGAAGATGCGGAAGTGCTCGGGTTCCAGTCCGGTGACCGGCCGGTTGTTGGGATCGCTGACGGAAACCGGCACCAGCACGAGGTTGGAGTCGATGCGCAACGTGGCCTTGGGCGGTGGGGGTTCCGTCGCCGCCGCGCGCTGGCGGTTTTGGATTGAGACCTGCCCGAACAGCGCCAATCCCGCCAGCGAGAACACTGGAAGAATCGCGGCCGCCATCCGCCTCGCCATTACGGAGCCCTCCCGCCCGTATTGTACTGCGCTTCGCCTCCGGGCTACCGCAAGCCGGGTTACACTGCCTGCTAATTTACGCAAAGCGGGCGCGTCCCATCAGGGGAACCGCGATCCATGGCGCGGTGTCCAAACTCTAACCGCGCGAGGAGGGACGATGCGACTCCGCGCCCGTTTGAGCCTTGCGGCTCTGCTTTGCCTGACGGTCTTCGGCCAAACGTCCGAAACGGCCCTAAGATTCGAGGTGGCCGATGTCCATAGCAGCCCCCACAGGTCTGTTCCGGTTGCGATGGGGCCGTTTTATACGAGCGGTCGCTATGAGCTGCGGTTCGCCTCCATGCTGGACCTGATCGCCAAGGCGTACAATGTCGATACCGAGAGCGTCTTCGGCGGGCCGAGCTGGCTGGAACTGGACCGCTTCGACGTGTTCGCCAAAACAAGAGCCGCGAGCGCGGAAGCCCGACGGGTCATGCTTCAGTCGCTGCTCGCCGAGCGCTTCGATCTGGTCGTGCATCGCGACAGCAAGCCAGTGGAAGCATTTGCCCTCACAGCGGGCAAACACTCGGAGCTGAAACCGTCGGCCGAAGAGGGGCCGGGCGGCTGCAGTTTCATCGTGCAGAACGCTCCTTCCGGTCCGCCGCCTCCCGGCGCTCCGCTGAAGCTACCGGTGATCGTCTACACCTGTAAGAACACCACCATGGAGGCGTTCGCCGCGGCGCTGGGCGCGGTTCCCGGAGGCGGCCAGTATCTGAACAACAAAATGGTCGTGGACCGGACCGGGATCCAGGGCTCGTGGGATTTTTCGTTCCGTTACACCCCGAAGGTGCCGGCCGGCATACAGACCATGGACGAGAGCATGCCGCTGCCCGATGCGGTGGAGAAGCAGCTTGGGTTGAAGCTGGAGCTTTCCACCGCCCCGGCGCCGGTGATCGTGGTCGATCGCGTCAACCGCAAGCCCACCGCAAATTCGCCCGAAGCGATGAAGAGCTTTCCGCCACTGCCCACGGAATTCGAGGTGGCTTCGCTCAAGCCGAGTCCCCCCGATTCGGGCGGCGGCCGCGGGGGCCCGTCCATGCCGAACATCCGGAATGGCCGGCTTTATCTGCCCCGCATCACCGTGAAAAATCTCATTGCGATCGCCTGGGATATCAATGGCGACGAATTCCTGGTGAACGCGCCGAAGTGGCTGGACGACGACCGGTACGACCTTCTCGCCAAGGCTCCGGAAGGCGTCGCCATTGGCGACCTCACGCCGCAGCGCGGGGGCATCAGCGTGAACATCGAGGCGCTGCGGCCGATGCTGCGGTCGCTGGTGACCGAACGTTTCCAATTGAAGGTCCACATGGAAGGCCGGCCGATGAACGCCTATAACCTGGTGGCGGTGAAGCCGAAGCTCAAGAGGGCTGACCCGGCGTCGCGCACGAGGTGGAAGGAAGGGACCGCGACCTCGACGGCGGACGGCAAGAATGCCAACCCGTCGCTCGGACGTCTGGTGACCTGCCAGAACGTGACGATGGCGGAGTTTGCCGCAATGCTGCCCAACATCGCGCCGGGGTATCTGCGGACGAACGTGGTCGATGCGACCGGACTGGAAGGGGGCTGGGATTTCACCTTCAGCTTCAGCCCCGCCGGCGCGTTGAACTTCGGCCGCGGCGGACCGCGCGGGGATGCCCCGGCGCCGGACAGCGGCGCAGTTCCGGAGGCCTCCGAGCCGACCGGGGCGATGTCGCTGTTCGATGCGCTGACGCATCAGCTCGGGCTGAAACTGGAGCTGCAGAAGCGGCCGGCGCCCGTGCTGGTGATCGACCACATCGAGCGCACGCCAACGGAGAACTGAAGCGGGGAGCTGCCGGGATGGACGCAACGCCGAGAGCCCGATGCGGCCGCCGATCTGTCACTGTGCCTTGTGCGCCAGGAGGTTCTTGTAGATCCTGCCATCCTTCATGATCACGAGGAAGTTGGTAGCTGGATCCTCGATGAGCTTCATGTCCTCCAGCGGGTTGCCATTGACCAGAAGGAGATCGGCAAGCGCTCCGGGTTCGATGACGCCGAGCCTGCCGGGATACGGATTGATGTACCCGGAGAGGGCCAGCAGCTCGCCGTTGTCTCCAGTGGCCATCTTCAGCGCCTCGGCGGGCGTGTACCACCGGATCAGCTTCGCGAGTTGGGCGCCTTGCCGATTGGTAAGCTTCGCGTCGAACAGTATGTCGGTGCCGAACGCGGTCTTGACTCCGTACTTCCTGGCCAGCTTGTAGGCGTTGTCGGTTCCCGCAAAGACCTGGAGCGCCTTTTGGCGGGACACGGGATTGACCAGCGGACTGGCATCCTGGTCGTCGAGAAAGGGCTGCAAGCTCCACCAGATGCCCTTCTCAGCCAGCAGCCTGGCGGTGGGTTCATCGATCAGGTGACCGTGCTCGATGCATTTGACGCCGGCGGCTACGGCTTGCCGGATCGCGCGGGGAATATAGGCGTGGACGGTCACATAGGTGCCCCAGTTTTCCGCCGCCTCGACCGCCGCGCGGATCTCCGGTTCGGTGAATTGCGTCGACTCGATGGGATTGTAAGGAGAGGCCACACCTCCGCCGGCCATGAGCTTGATCTGGCTGGCGCCATGACGCAACTGCTCCCTGGCTCGCAGCCGGACTTCATCGGGGCTGTCGGCAATGGCCGCAACCCCCTCGGCTTCGGAGTGGCTCAGGGGTCCGCCGAGTGTGCGCGGGACTTCGAAGGGGAACCGGAAATCTCCGTGTCCCGAAGTTTGCGAAATAAATGCGCCCGAAGGATAGATTCGCGGGCCGGGTATGACGCCTTCGTCGATCGCGCGCTTCAAACCAAACACCGGTCCGCCCATATCCCGCACCGTGGTGAACCCCCGCATCAGCGTTGCTTCCGCCTGCCGGGCTGCCAGCAGATTCAGATAGGAGGCGTCGGCGGTCATCAGGACCGTCTGGGGCGTCGCCGCCATGAATGCATGCCAATGCGCGTCGATCAGTCCCGGCATCAACACTCTGCCGTGACCGTCGATTATCCTGGCATTTCCGATCGAGCCGGCGTCGATCGGCGGCGTCGAAACGCGCGTGATCGTATTGCCTTGAATCCATACGCTGGACGGAGGGGACAACGTAAGATTCCTGCCGTCGAAAACACGGACATTCACAAACAGTGTCGCGCCTTCTGCCGCCGGCGGCTCGTTCGAACGGACTGCCGGTGCGTGAATGCCCAGATCGCCAATTTGAGCTTGCAGAGCTACGCAGACCCCCAGCGTGACGGAAACGCGCACGGCCAATCGCATCTGCTTCATGCGGGTGTTCGACGCCGCCGACGGAAAACCGGTCTATTTTTTTGACGCGGTGGACGGCCGGCCGCCGGACGGTTTATGACTCACTTCACCTTGAGCGCCATCACCGTCTGGTCGTCGAAGGCCGTCACAGAGAACTGGTCGAGCGCGGCGAAAATCGCGGTGGTCAGGGCGGCGGCGGGGAGATGGCAATTGCGCCGGACGATGTCGGCGAGGCGGCCGCGGCCGAACTCGTGGCCGGCGGAGTTCAAATGATCCGTGATGCCGTCCGAGTAGAGCACCATCGCGTCGCCGGGGCGGGCATCGAAATGGACTTCCTCGTACTCGCGCGCGTCGAGCAGGCCGAGCGGCACGCCTTCGATGCGCACGTTCAGGATTTCACCCTCGCGGCAGATCATCGGCGGGAGCGCGCCGGCATTCGCCATCGTGAGGGCGCGCTTTCCGGGGGTCCACAACAGCACGCAGAGCGTAACGTAGCGAGCTTCCACCTTGCGCTCGACGAGCGCATCATTGAGCGCTTTAAGCAGCTCCGCGGGACGCCGGCCGCGGGGCGCGAGCGTACGAAGGAGGCCGCTGACGAGGCCGCCGTAGAGCGCCGCGGCGGCGCCTTTGCCGCTCACGTCGCCGAAGGCGATGACGTACGAGCCGTCCTGCCGCTCCACCACGTCATAGATATCGCCCGAGATTTCGCGCGCCGGGCGCAGCCGCACCATGGCATCGAGACCGGCGATCTCGGGCGCTCCGTCCGGCAGCAGCACGCGCTGGAGCTCGCGCGCCGCCTCGAGATCCTGTTCCAGGCGCTTCTCGCGCTCCGCGACTTCCTGGTAGAGCCGCGCGTTCTCGACGCTCGATGCGATCTGCGGCGCCAGCAGAGCCAGCGTGCGCAAGTGATCATCGGTGAAGTGGCCGATGCGGCTGCTCTCGAGATCCATGACGCCGACCACGCGGTCGCGGACCAGCAGCGGCACCGCGACCTCCGAGCGGATGCCGGGGTGCGAGGCGATGTAGCGTGGGTCCTTCGCGGTATCGTGCACGCGCACCACTTCGCGCGATTCCGCCGCCGCGCCCGTGATGCCTTTGCCGAGCGGCACGTTATCGATATTGACGCGCTGGTCGTACCGGAGACTGAACAGGTGGCGCAACGCCCGCGCCTCGGTATCGATCGAGAGGATGCTGAACGCGTCGTAGCTGATGAGCTGGCGCATGGTGCTCGCGATTTTACCGAGCAGTTCGTTCAAGTCCAGAATCGACGAAAACTCGCGCGAGATATTCGCCAGCGTCTTCAGCGTCCGGTTCTGGCGTTCGGCGCGGCGGTACAGGCGGGCGTTATCGATGGCGATGCCGGCGCGGCTCGCGATCAGGCGCAGGAGCGTGCGGTCATAATCGGTGTAGGCGTTGACGCGCGTGGATTGCAGGTCGATCACGCCGACGAGTTTGCCCCGCGCGGTCATGGGCACGGCCAGCTCCGTGCGCACGGCGTCGACCGAACTGAGATAGCGCGGGTCGGCGCGCACGTCACCAACGAGCACGGGCTCGCGGCGTAGCGCGGCCGCGCCCGTCACCCCTTCGCCGAGCGCGATCGAGAGGTTGCGGACGACATCCTCGCGATGGCCGACCGCATAACGGATGCGCAAATCCTGGGAGCGCTCGTGAAAGAGCAGGATGGCAAACAGGTCGTAAGGCAGCACCCGCTGCACGATCTCGGCTAGGTTGGCCAGCAGTTGATCGAGATCGAGCGTTTGGGCGGTGTTCGCCGAGACTTCGAGCAGAAAGTCGAGGAGGTCGGATCGCTCTTTGAACCGCACCGAAGCTCTGCGCGTGGCTTGCATAGACAGAAGTCAGAAGTCAGAATGGCGAGGCGCATTCCGGCTTCGGCCTACACCGCTGCCTCCACGATTTTGACGCTGGCGCTGGCTCCGATGCGGGTGGCGCCCGCGGCGGTCATGGCTTGCAGGTCCTGGAGCGTGCGGATCCCGCCCGAGGCTTTGACGCCCATGGCGGGGCCGACTACCGCCCGCATCAGGGCGACATCATGGGCGGTCGCGCCCGCAGGGCCGAAACCCGTGGATGTTTTGACGAAATCGGCGCCGGCGAGCTTGGCGAGCGTGCACGCGACGGCTTTCTGGGAATCATCGAGCAGCGCGGTCTCGAGGATGACCTTGACAATCGCGCCGGCGGCGTGGGAAACGCGCACGACTTCCTGAATATCGGCCTTGACGGCCTCGTGATCGCCCGAGCGGAGCGCGCCGACATTGATCACCATGTCGATCTCCTGCGCTCCGGCGCGCAGGGCCTCGGCGGTTTCGGCGACTTTCGCACCGGTCGTTGTCGCGCCGAGCGGAAAGCCGACTACGGTGCAGACTTTCACGGGCGAGCCCGCGAGCTCGGATTTGACGAGTGCCACCCAGTAGGGGTTGACGCACACGCTGGCAAAGTTGTACTGGCGCGCTTCGCGGCACACCTTGACGACATCGGCGCGCGTGGCGTCCGCTTTGAGGATCGTGTGGTCGATCAGCGAGGCGATCGCGGGATCTACTTTGGTGAGGCGCTCGCTCGCCGAGACACGGTCCGCGCCGGCCGCCACGATCGACCTGGCATTTTTCGCACAAGTTTGCACACACCGCTGCTGGCAGCCGGGGCAGACTTGATCCGGGAGGTTGAGGCCTTCGGCGCCGCGGCCATGCTCCGGCGTCACGCTACGGCCGCCCACGCGCGCCAATAACTCTTCGCCGATCTGAGCTACCAGGGTGTCTAAGTCGATTCCGGTCACTGATCTTCCTTTGGGCGGGGCAGGCCGGCCTGTCTTATTGCGAAACGCTGCTCGATCGCGACGATCTTCTGCACCCTTGCCTGGTGCCGGCCGCCGGCAAATGGCGTGGCGAGCCACGTGCGCAGCACCTCTTCCGCCTGGCTTTCGGTAAGCAGCCGCGCACCTAGAGTAAGGACATTGGAATCATTGTGTTCACGGCTGTTACGGGCGGACGCCTTATCATAACATGCCGCGGCGCGGATTCCCGGGACTTTGTTGGCGGCCATCGCGGAGCCGATCCCGGCGCCGTCGATGGCAATGCCGCGGCCCACCGTTCCCGCGGCGACCAACTCCGCGACGCCCAGCGCGATATCGGGATAATCGGCCGGTTTCTCATCCCACACGCCGACGTCGCGCACGGCGAGCCCGAGCTCTTCGAGCACGGGCTTGAGCCGTTCCTTGAGGCGGAAGCCGCCATGATCGGCGCCGAGGGCGACGGTGCGTTCCGGCGGCGCAAGGACCGCGACTTCGTCCTCCGGCAGTTCCACGATACGGATGCCGCGCGCCGCGGCGGTTTCCCGCGCGGCAGCGGTAATAATGCTGCCCACCGGCACGCGGAGGTCGCCGGAGGAGGGCAGGTCGGCGGCTGTGATTACACGTTTCATGTAGAATGCGGTCAGGTATAGGGTAGCAGGGCCGGGGTTCGGGGGTCAGCGACGGGTCATGCGAGGCGATTTTCTTTCGGGACTGCTTCATCAGGGCAACGTGGGCGCGGGAATGCTGGCGGCGGGGCTGGCGGTGGCCTTCGGGCTCGGGGCGATTCACGCGATGTCGCCGGGACATGGAAAGACCATTGTGGCGGCTTATCTGGTGGGGAGCCGCGGCAGGCCGAAGCATGCGATCTTTCTCGGCGGCATGGTTACTTTCACCCATACGATCAGCGTGTTCCTGCTTGGATTTGCGACGCTGTTCCTTTCGCGCTATGTTCTGCCGGAAAGCATCTTTCCGGTGCTGGGCGTGATTTCCGGCCTGACGATTGTGTGGATCGGCGTGATGCTGTTTTTCCGCAGGCTGCATATCGCCCGTCACCATCGTGGCGGGCACGGTCATCATCACCATCATCGTCATGAGCACGGCGGCCATCACGACCACGCCGGTCATCCGCATCGCCATGTGCCGGAAGGTGAGGTGACGCTGGGCAGCCTGATCGCGCTCGGCGCTTCGGGCGGCCTGGTCCCCTGCCCTTCCGCGCTGGTGCTGCTGCTCAGCTCGATCGCCCTCGGGCGGGTCGCGCTGTGGCTCACGCTGCTGGTGGCGTTCAGCGCAGGGCTGGCGGTGGTGCTGATGGCGATCGGCCTGATCGTGCTGTATGCCAAGCACCTGCTGCCGGATAGCGCTCGGGCGGCGCAGAGTCCGATCGTACGCTATCTCCCGGTCGCTTCGGCCGCGGTGATTACGGGCGCCGGGCTGCTCATGACAGCGGCGGCGCTCGGTGTGGTGCGGCTGCCCGGCGGCGCTTAGCTTAACGGAACCAACCGCGGGGTGCGGAAGCGGACAGCGGCGCGCGCCGAATCGTGGGAATAATCTGGCGGGGGACTCATGAGGGCTCGTCTATTAGGGGGAATCTTCGCGCTGCTGATCCCCGCGTTCAGTCAGCAGACGTACGTCTCTCGTTACGACGTGTCGGCGGGGTACACGTTCTTGGACAGCCCGCACATCGGGCTTTTTGAAAACGGGTTCTACGCGCAGGCCGGCGTGCGGCCGCGCACCTGGTATTCGCTGGGCTTCGACTACACGAATACACGGGGAGATACGACGCTCACGCCCGATCTGCTGCCAACCCGCTTGCAGCAGGAACTCGGCGCGTTTCTGGCGCAACTGGCCGCGGCCGGACTGCTGCCTCCGGGCTTCACGATCGCGGTACCCACGCATTCGCTCACGCAGACCTTCGCGGCCGGACCACAACTGGCGTACCGGCACTTCCGCCGCCTCACGATCTTCGCACGGCCGTCGCTCGGCGCCGTGCGGGAGACCGCCACGCCGAAGCCGCGCGATCCAATCACCACCCTCGTGGTGCAGGTGCTGGCGCCGGCGGGGAAGAAAACAGACTGGACCGGATTCTATGGATTCGGCGGCGGCGCGGACGTGATTGTGTCGAAGCGCCTGTCCCTGCGCGTGCAGAGCGATCTGGTGTATGACCACCTGTTCAACGACATTCTGCGAGACGGGCGGTGGACGGTGAGGTTCTCTGTCGGGCCGGCGTTCAATCTGGGGCCCAATATCGTGCGGTAGGGCCTGCGCTACCGGGCCCCGCTACGGGCTGCGGACTGGCGAATGGCGGCGCGGCGCATCGGGGCGGTTTCGATGGCGGCAACGAGGGCATTCGCGTCGCAAGGCTTGCAGAGGAAATCGAAGGCGCCGCCCTCGATGGCGAGGCGGCGGCTTCTGGCATCGTCGTGCGCGGTCAGGAAAATAACGGGCAAGCCGGGGCGCATTCGATGGACGCGCCGCTGGAGCTCCAACCCATCCATGCCGGGCATGCGGACGTCCAGGATGAGGCAATCGATCTCTTGCAGGGTGGCGGAATCCAGAAAGGCCCCGGCGGAGGCGAACGTGGTAACCGAATAACCGGCCGACCGGAGGAGCGCTCGCATGGAATCGCGGATGGATTCGTCGTCATCGACCACGGAGATCCGCATCGCAACGGCCGCCTCGGCGAACTGCACCGGCTGGCCGTCAGGCGGGGGCAGCTTGCCGTGGATCGTCAGATCCGCGAAGATGCGCAGAATGCGCGAGTACTCAGCGAGCGCCACGGATTCCGCCTGCCGAGCGAGGGCCAGGGGGCTGCCGGCTCCCGGAGCAGTGCCATCCGGCTCCTGCTGAAGCAATCTGCGGTACTCCTGGCTGGCCGCTTTGTAACGGGCATGGCTTTCCTCGAGGCGCTGGCGCCAGGAGTCCTCCATCTGCTGACGCGCGAGTAATGTGGCGGAGAATATAGGATCCGACATCTGCGCTTCCGGTCCGGTGAGTCTTAATTATGGGCCGGGCCGCGGTGGATAGATAGTCTCCCCCGGGACAGCGGTACTATCCCTTGGTATAGCGCGGGCGGCTACGGCCCCCCGGCCGCGGACGCGATTGCAGGCCACCCAGGGTCCGGCACGGGACATGGCTCCGCCACACGAAAACCCGATCCAGCGGATCGGTTTTTTGTGGGCCAAACCGCCAAGCGGCCGTGGGCCAGGCCGTGATCCGGCGCAGCGGTGGAGATGGCTCGGCGGGCGATGGTGACCGGCCGGGCGCCGGATCAGGGGGTGTGGGGATGCTGGTCGCAGGGACGGCGGAGGGCGTTCAGCGGCGGGACGGGAGGTCTAGCTTTTCGGCCATGCGGATGAGCGCGGCGAGCGAGTCCGCGGCCATTTTGCGCATCAGGCGGCCGCGATGGAGCTTGACAGTGGGCTCGGTAATGCTCAGCTCATCGCCGATCTGGCGGTTCGACAGACCTTCGATGACGCGGGCGAACACTTCGCGCTCCCTGGCGGTCAGGGAATCGTAACGCCGCCGCAGCCCGGCCGTCTCCTTCTGCCGGCGGCGAGCCTCGCGGTCGCGCTGGATGGCGTGTTGCACGGCATCGAGCAGTTCCTGATCGCGGAACGGCTTGGTGAGGAATTCGACGGCGCCGGCCTTCATGGCGCGAACCGACATCGGGATGTCGCCGTGGCCGGTGATGAAGATGACGGGCAGCGCGATACCGGCCTCGGACAACCGGCGCTGGAGATCGAGGCCACTGGTGCCGGGAAGGCGGACATCGAGCACGAGGCAGGCGGGCACATCCTGCCGCCTGGCGGAGAGAAACTCCTCCGCCGTGCCGTAGGTTTCGGCCTGGAGACCGACGGAACGCAGGAGATTCCGCAGAGCCTGACGGATCGAGACGTCGTCATCAATGACGAATACGACCGGCGCGGGTTCGGTCATAAAGCCTCGGCAGGAAGCGAGAAGTGCACCGAGAGGCCGGGGCCCTGATTGAGTTCCGCCCAGATCCTTCCGCCGTGCGCTTCGATGATGGTCCGGCTGATGGAAAGGCCCATCCCCATGCCCGAGGGCTTCGTGGTGAAGAGCGCGTCGAAGATGCGTGGCAGATCCTGTGGCGCGATGCCGATACCGGAGTCCCTCACCGAAACGACTACCGCGCCGTCCGAGGCTTTCGATTGCAGCACCAGATCTCTCGGCTTCGGCAGCGGCGCCATGGCATCGGCGCCGTTCATGAGGAGATTGAGGACCACCTGCTGCAAAGGAATGCGATCGCCGCGCACGTGCGGCAGGCCGGGCGCGAGCTCGGCCCGGAGGGCAATGCTGCGCTTTTCGAGCTCGGCGCGCGCGAGTTCGAGGGTCTCCTGGATCACCTCGTTCATATCGAGCAGCGCCGTATCCTGCGCGCCTTTCTTCAGGAATTCGCGGATCCGGCGGATGACCGCGCTGGCGCGGTTGCCATCCCGCACGACGAGAGAGAGGGATTCGCGGGCCTCCTCGATGTTGGGCGACGGCCCGCTCAGCCAGCGCAGGCCGGCTTCGGCATTGGTGACGACCCCGGCGAGCGGCTGATTGATCTCGTGCGCGATCGAGGTAGCAAGCTCGCCGACGGACAAAACACGCACCACGCGGGCAAGCTCGGCTTCGGTTTCGCGCAGTGCGCGCTCCGCGGCGAGGGCCCGCTCCTTGGCAAGCAGCTCCAGCCGCTGCGCCTCGACGATCTTGCGCTCGGTGATGTCCCGGACGATCTTCGACGCGCCGATGACGCGGCCGGAGGAATCGCGTATCGGAGACCAGGTGATCGAAACGGTGATCAACGCGCCGTTTTTCGCCCGGCGGACCGTCTCGTACGGTTCGACCGGCTCTCCTCTACGGATGCGGCCGAGAACCATTGGCGTCTCATCTTCGCGGCCGTCCGGAATCAGGGCGGAAATGGTGCGGCCGACCATCTCCGCAGCGGAATAACCGAACAGGCGCGTGGCGCCGTTGTTCCAGCTCGTGACGATGCCGTCGAGGTCCTTGCTGACAATGCCATCGACCGAGGATTCCACGACAGATGCCAGTAGCCGGGTCGCGGCGGCGGCCTGCGCGCGCTCGGTAATGTCGACGATGGAGCTGAGGACGAGGGCTTCGCGTTCCGTTTCGATCGGGTTCAGGCCGATTTCGACGGGAAATTCCGTACCGTCCTTGCGCCGCCCGTAGAGTTCGCGGCCCGCGCCCATGGGGCGTGCCTCGGGGCGGAGGGAGAAGGCAGCACGATGGGCGGGGTGCGCGCCGCGGAAGCGCTCGGGAACGAGCATTTCGACCGGCTTGCCGAGCATCTCTTGCCTCGCGTAACCAAACAGCTTCTCCGCGAACGTATTGACGAGGACGATTTCGCCTTCGCGATTGACCACGACCATTCCGTTGGGCGCGGCCTCGACGGCCCTGTGGTAGCGCTTCTCGCTTTCCTCAAGCTGGCGCTCGATCTGGCGGCGATCGCTGTTATCGCGGAAGACCATGACCACGCCCAGAATGGCGCCGGCCGCGTCGCGAATGGGCGCGGCGCTGTCATCGATGAAGATTTCGGCGCCATCGCGTCGGATGAGGACGGTGTGGTTGGCGAGGCCCACGACGCGGCCTTCGCGCAGGACCCTTGCTACGGGGTTCTCCGCCGGCTGCCTGGAATATTCGTTAACGATGCGGAAGACCTCTTCGAGCGGACGCCCGGTAGCTTCCTCCACGGTCCAGCCGGTCGCCTGAGCGGCGACGGGATTCAGGTACGAGACGCGGCCTTTGGTATCGGTCGCAATGACGGCATCGCCGATGCTGCTCAGGGTGACGCGCAGGCGCTCGCGGTGCTCCGCGATTTCGTTCTGCGCCTGGACTTCCGCGGTGAAGTCGCGGACGATTTTGGATGCGCCGACAATGCGGCCCGCGGCATCGTAGAGCGGCGAGACCGTGAGCGAAACATGGAGCACCCGGCCATCCCTGGCGCGGCGCAGCGTGCGATAGTGCTCGACGTGCTCGCCGCGCCGGATCCGTTCCAGAATGGCCGGCGTCTGGTCCTCACGGCCGGGAACGGCCAGGATCGATATGGGCCTGCCGATGATCTCTTCGCGGGAATAGCCGAACATGCGCTCGGCGCCTTGATTCCAGCTCGTGATCGTCCCGGCTAGGTCCTTGCTGATAATGGCGTCGTCGGAGGATTCGACGATGGAGGCCAGCAGGCGCCACGCCTCCTCGGCGCGGCGGCGCTCGGTGACATCGCGAAAGACCAGCACCGCGCCTTCGACCGCGCCCTCGGCTCCGCGGATGGGAGCCGCGGAATCGGCGATGGGAACCTCGCTTCCATCGGCCGCAAGGAGCACCGTGTGATTGGCGAGCCCTGCGCTGACGCCCTCGCGCAGCACCTTGGCGATCGGGCCTTCGATGGGCGCGTGCGTCAGTTCGTTGACCACGCGAAAGACCTGGCCGATCCCGACGCCGGAGATCTCCGCGTACTGGCGCTTGACCAGCGCAAGCGCCACCTTGTTCGCGAATGTGATGCGGCCTTTGGGATCCGTCGCGATCACGCCGTCCCCGATGCTGGCGAGCGTGGTTTCGAAGCGGCGCCGCTCGCGCCGCTCGGCGGATTCGGCGCTGCGGGCCCGGAAGACCGCGCGCCTTTGAGCGTCGCTCAACAGCGCCACGCCGAAGCCGATCACGGTGAAGATCACGAGGCCGATCTGGTCGGCCGGCTTGCGCATGGCAAGAGAGCCGGGCGGCTCGGCGAAGTAATAGTCGGCCGCGAGCGCCGAGAGCACGATGCAAAGAGCGCCGGGCCGAAATCCGCCGAACCAGGCGGAGAACAGAACGGCCGGGAGAAACACGGCGAAGACCATCTCTGTGGGGCCGACGAGCGGCGTCATCGCCATGCGCAGGAGCAGCGCCGCGGCACTGGCGAGGACGCCCACGCCGTAGCGCACGTACCACGCGCGGCCGGCTCCGGCCCGGCCGGCGCCGAGGGACGGATCGAACCCGGCGGCGAACAGAAACAGCAGGATGAGCGAGCCCGCGACGGTCGCGAGCAGCACCATGCGCGCCGCGGCTTCGCCGTCGGCCGCAGCCTGGGCCTGCGCCGCATTTTCGTGATGTTGAATGGCGGCGCACAGGGCGCGGATGGCATCCATCGTCTGCTTCCCGCGATCGCTGAGGACAATGGCCAGGGCGGGCGCTGCGCCCTCGGTGCGGCGCACGTCGATGGTCTGGCGGAGCTCCGAGAGCTTCTGCTCGACCAGGCTGTCGAAGCGCTGGATGTCCGCGGAATCAGCGGGGGCGCCGGCCAGGGAGGAGCGGAGAGCGGCGCGTTCAGCCGGGAGTTCCTGGAGGGCGCGGTTGTACGGCTCGAGGTAGCGCTCCTGGCCGGTGAGCAGGAAACCGCGCTGGCCGGTTTCGGCATCGAGGAGGCTCGCCAGGACGCGGTCGCAGGATTCGACGATCCCCCGCGCGCGGGCGGCTTCGGCGTTGCCCCGGCTGTAATGGCTCCACTCGCGATAGGAGAGGGCGACGACTCCGGCGAGGACAGCCCCGGCCATCACGAGCAGGAAGGGCTTCAGCCCACGGGCGCGCGAGAGGGTCTGCCGTTCCATGTCGGGGTATTGGGCTAGTGTACTATTCAGCCCCCCAGGGTTCAATTGGCGGTCACGGTCAGCGGCCATTGGCCGGGCCGCGCGCGCAACGGCAATTCGGTGGAACGCGGGCCCGGCAGACCGGGGCGGCGCGGCCGGCGTGCGCAGCCTTGTGACCGGCGTGCGCGCCGTCGCGCTGGCGGCTCGGTTTACAACGTGTAACGGCCGGCGGCGATGACGTGCCGCGCGATCTGCCGCCCCAGGGCGATGGTATCGGCGGGCTCGCGCTTGGCAAGGCGCCGGAGAATCGCCAGTTGCGTGCGGAGCATGTCGCCTTCCGCGGATGCCGCGATGACCTTGCGAGCCGAGCTTTCTACGGTGTCAAACGCCTTGGCGGCATAGTAGCGGGTCATGGCGACGGCCTGCGCGGCGGCTGCTTCGCCGCGGCTCAGCCGCAGCTTTTCGGCGCGCAGGATGCACGATTCGAGCGCGTAGACCTCGGCGATGCAATCGGCGAGCGCGCCCATGATCTCCTGCTGATCGGCGAGCGCCTGCATGTACTTTTGCGAGGCGGCGCCGGCAGCAAAGAGGGTCAGCTTGCGGGCGGCGGCAAGCAGGGCGTGTTCGGCGCCGAGCGGGCCGGGGCGCTCTTCCGCGGCGGCAGAGCCGGACATGACTTCGTCCATGATCTTCTTGATCGCGGCGAGCAGCGGAAGCTGGCCCGCCATGGCGCGCTTCATGAGAAAGCCGGTGATGATGAGCCGGTTGATCTCGTTGGTGCCCTCGAAGATGCGGTTGATGCGGGAATCGCGGTAAGCGCGCTCGGCCGGGTACTCCTCGACGTAGCCGTAGCCGGCGTAGATCTGGACAACGTGATCGACCACCATATCGAGCATTTCCGAACCCCAGACCTTGAGGATCGAGCACTCGACGGCGTATTCCTCAATCCGCTTCTGGATCTCGCGGGAAGCCCCTTCGGCGGTGGAATCGATGCCGGCGAGGGCGGCGTCGATCATGCCGATGGTGCGGTAGGCGAGGCATTCGCCGGCATAGACGCCGGTGGCCATTTCGGCGAGCTTTTCCTGGATGAGGCCGAATTCGGAGATCGATTTGCCGAAAGCCTTCCGCTCCCTGGCGTAACCGATGGCGCTGTTGAAACCGTTGCGCGCGCCGCCCACGCAGGCCGCGCCGAGCTTGAAGCGGCCGATATTGAGGATGTTGAACGCGATGTGGTGGCCCTTGCCGATTTCCCCGAGGACGTTTTCGACGGGCACGCGGCAATCGGCCAGGATGAGAGGACAGGTCGAGGAACCGCGGATGCCGAGCTTATGCTCCTCGGCGCCGACCGTGAAGCCGGGCGTATTGCGCTCGATGAGGAACGCCGTGAACTTCTCGGCATCCACCTTGGCGAAGACGGTGAACAGGTCGGCGAAGCCGGCGTTGCTGATCCACATCTTTTCGCCGTTCAGGACGTAGTGGCTGCCCTCGGGCGAGAGGACGGCGCGCGTGCGGCAGTTCATGGCGTCCGAGGCGGACGAGGATTCGGACAGCGCGTAAGCGGCGATCCATTCGCCGGTGGCGAGCTTCGGCAGGTATTTCTGCTTTTGCTGCGGCGTGCCGTACCAGACGATGGGCAGCGTGCCGATGCCGGTGTGGGCGCTGAAGGCGACGGAAAAGCTCGCGAGCTGGCTCATGGATTCGGCAATCAGGGCGCTGGTGACCTTGTCCATCTCCATGCCGCCGTAGGCCTCGGGAATGTCGGCCGCCATGAGTCCGAGTTCGCCGGCCTTGCGGAGGAGGGCGCGGGTGATGTCGAACTGCTTGGCCTCGATTTCGGCGGCGTGGGGCAGGACTTCGTTGGTGGTGAAGTCGACGGTGGTTTTGGCGATCTGCCGGTGCTCTTCAGTGAAGTCCTCGGGCGTGAAGATGTCTTCGGGGCGGCGCTCCTCGAGGAGGAAGCTGCCGCCGCGGAAATGTTTGGCGGCGGTGGTGGGTGTGGTTGCCATAGGTCCCTTTCCTATTGGAGGTTCTCGAAAATTCCGGCGGCGCCCATGCCCCCTCCGACGCACATCGTGACCATGCCGTAACGGGCATTGCGGCGCTTCATTTCCTGAAGGATGGTGGCGGTGAGCTTCGCGCCGGTGCATCCGAGGGGATGGCCGAGCGCGATAGCGCCGCCGTTGACATTGACGCGGTCGAGGTCGAGGCCCGCGAGCCGGATCACGGAGAGCGCCTGGACGGCGAAGGCTTCGTTGAGCTCAATGACATCGATCTGGTCCAGCGTGAGGCCGGCGAGTTTGAGCGCCTTGGGGATGGCGTAGACCGGGCCCACGCCCATCTCTTCGGGCTCGCACCCCGCGGTGGCGAAGCTCACGAACCGCGCCAGCGGGCGGATGCCGAGGGCGCGGGCGCGCGCCTCGCTCATGACCACCGCGGCGGCGGCGCCGTCGGAAGTCTGCGACGAATTGCCGGCAGTGACCGTTCCATGGGCGTGGAAGGCGGGTTTGAGTTTGGCGAGGGCATCGAGCGAGGTATCGGCACGCGGTCCTTCATCGGCTTTGAATTCGGCTTCGGCGCGCTGCGGCTCCGCGCCGGGCTTCGCTCCATTGGGGGCAGCGGAGGCGACGCGCACGGGAACAATTTCGCACTCGAACTTGCCCGCGGCCTGCGCCGCAAGGGCATTGCGGTGGCTGCGCAGGGCAAAGGCGTCCGCCTCTTCGCGCGTGATGCCGTGCCGTTTGGCAAGACGCTCGGCGGTGAGGCCCATCGAGAGATAGATGCCGGGCCGCAGATCGATGATCGTGGGGTTCGCGGCCATTTTGTTGCCGCCCATGGGCACCATGGACATCGATTCCGTGCCGCCGGCGACGATGGCCTCCGCGCCGCCGCCGCGGATGCGCTCGGCGGCAAGCGCGATCGACTGCAGGCCGGAAGAGCAGAAGCGATTGATCGTCATGGCGGACGATTCGACGGGGAGCCCGGCGCGGAGAGCGGAGATGCGGGCGACGTTCATGCCTTGCTCGGCCTCCGGCATGGCACAGCCGAGGATAACGTCTTCGATCTCGCGGCGGTCGAGCGCGGGAACGCGTTCGAGGGCGCCGGCGATGGCGATCGCGCCCAGGTCATCGGGACGGGTCGCGCGCAGGGCCCCCTTGGGCGCTTTGCCGACGGGAGTTCGGACGGCGGAGACGATTACGGCTTCTGGCATAAGGACCTCGAATCTAAGGACTCACCGCCGAGGCGCCGAGACGCCGGGGAAGAGCGGATTGTGAAGGCGGAGACGATCGGTGTCATCGCTAATTCCTCAACGGTTTGCCCGTTTTCAGTGTGAAGGCGATGCGTTCCTGGGTCTTCTTTTCTCCACAGAGGGACAGGAAGGCTTCGCGTTCCAGGTCTAAAAGATACTGCTCGCTCACAGGCGTTCCTGCCGTGACGGCGCCCCCGCAGAGGACGTGGGCGGCGCGCGTCGCGACTTTGACGTCGTGATCGCTGATAAACTCGCCTTCGCGCATCAGATAAATGCCGAGTTTCAGGTTGGCGAGCGCGGCTTCGCCGGGCGCGGGGATCTCGGCTCGCGGAACGGGCGGGGCGTAGCCGGCGTCGGCGATGGAGCGGGCGAGGTGTTTGGCGTCGAGGAGCAGGCGGTCGCGGTTCATGGTGATGCGGTCGCCGGGCGCGAGGAATCCGAGGTTCCGCGCTTCGAGCGCGGAGGTCGAGACCTTGGCCATGGCGACGGTTTCGAAATTCCTGCGGAGCGCCTCGAAGCCGGATTCCGAACGCAGCGTCATCTCTTTGCAACCGCCGCCGCCGGGCAGCAGACCGACGCCGGTTTCGACCAGGCCGATGTAGAGCTCGGCGTGGGCCTGGCGGCGCGCCGAGTGCATCGCGATTTCGGCGCCGCCGCCGAGGCACAGGCCGAATGGCGCGGCGATGACCGGGCGCGGGCAGAACTTGATGAGCTGGGTCGAGCGCTGGAAGGCGCGGATCATGAGATCGATCTCGTCCCATTCCTCATCCTGCGCGGCCATGAGAAGCTGCATGAGGTTGGCGCCGACGGAAAACTGGGCGGAGTCGCCGCCAATCACGAAAGCTTCGAAATTGCGCACGGCATCGCCATCGGGCCGGAGCGTTTCCGTGAGCAGGGTGACGATATCGGCGCCGATGGCGTCCTTGGGGGAATGCAGCTCGAGACAGGCGACGCCGTCGCCGAGATCGACCAGCGAAGCGCCGGCATTAGACGTCACAACGCCATGCGACGCGCGGAAATCGGCGACGCGGGCCACGCCCTCGGGGCGCGGGATGGGAATGTAGGAGGCCGTGCCGGGATCAAAAACTTCGTGATTCCGGTACCAGGAAGTCGCGCCGGAATCGAGGAGCTTCCGGACGATCGGACTGGGCTCTTGCATGCGGGCGGCGGTTTGCGGCACGCCGGCGGCATCCCAGAGTTCGAAGGGGCCCATTTCCCAGTTGAAACCGGCGCGCATGGCGCGATCGATGGCGCTGGCGTCATCCGCGATTTCGGGGAGGCAATCGGCGGCGTAGTTCCACAGCGCGCTGAGGAGGCGCCAGTGAAAGCGCGCGGCTTTGTCCTTGTTCACGTCGCCGCTCAGGAGGGTGCGGATACGGTCGGGCAGGCGCTCGGCGTTCTTCGCCATTTCGAGCGAGGGCAGCTTGACCTTCGCCGCGGGGTGGTATTCGAGCGTCTTCCAATCGAGAGCGAGGCGCTGTTCGCTGCCATCGGCGGCCTTGGCTTTCTTATAGAAGCCCTGGCCGGTCTTGTCGCCGAGCCAGCGGCGCTCGATCATGGTCTGGATCCAGGCGGGCATGGCCATGCCGGCGGCCGCGCCCTCGCGGATGCGGGCGAAATTCGAGGCGACGTGCGCCATCACATCGAGCCCGACGAGATCGGCGAGACGGAACGTGCCGGTGCGCGGCCAGCCGATCGCGGCGCCGGTAAGGGCGTCGACCTCTTCGATGGTGAGGTCTTCGGATTCCATCAGTCGGATGGCTTCCAGCATGATGAACACGCCGATACGGTTCGCGATGAAATTGGGCGTGTCGCGCGCGAAGACGACTTCCTTGCCGAGCCGCTGGCCGGCGAAACGCGCGACCGCTTCGACGGCGGCCCGGTCCGCGCCGGGCGGCGCGATGATCTCGACCAGGCGCATGTACCGCGGTGGATTGAAGAAATGCGTGCCGAAGAAGCGCGGGCGCAGCGCCGCGGGCAGGATGCTGGCGATCGATTCGACCGGGATGCCGCTGGTGTTGGTGCTGAGAATGGCGCCCGGCTTGAGGTGCGGCACGACCTTTTCGAGCAGCGCGTGCTTGATGGCGAGATCTTCGGTGACGGCTTCGACGATCCAGTCGCAGGAGGCGAGGAGCGGCAGATCGTCCTCGAAATTGCCCGCGGTAATGTGGGCGGCGAGCGCTGGATCGTAAAACGCCGCGGGCTTCGATTTCTTAAGCGCTTCGAGCGCCTGCCGGGCGATGGCCGAGCGCGCCCCGCCCGGCGAAGCGAGGTCGAGCAGGACCACCGGCAAGCCGGCATTGGCGAAGTGGGCGGCGATGCGCGCGCCCATGGTTCCGGCGCCGAGCACGGCGGTCTTTTGGATCAGCGGCGCCGCGGATGCGGATTCGCGAGCCGGCTGGGCGATCGGTTCAGCGGTCATGGGTGCTCCTTGAGACAAATCGTGGTCTGCGCGCGGGTTGGCGGCGCGGCTGCGCAACAAGCCCTCTGGTGAAGACGCGGGCAAACTCGGAGGCGATCTCTTCGGGCGTGCGCGGGCCGGCGGGCTCGTACCAGATACAGATGCTGTTCAGCGCGCCGGCAATCGCAAACGCGGCGAGCCTGGGGTCGCAGGGGGCGATGGAGCCATCCGCCATGCCCTCTTCCACGAAGCCCCTCAGGCGGCGGTCGATTTTGCGCTTATAGTTTCGTACTTCCGCGTACGCTTCCGGCGAGAGATCGCCTTCATCCAGCCGCATGACGCAGCGGCCGTAGTTTACGGTCATGACATGGGCGTAAGCGTAGATGAACGCTTCCACTTTAGCGGCGCCCGAGCTGCAGTGGGCGGCGATTTGATCGAGAATTTCGCCGATCAGCGCCGCCCCGAGGCGGTAGCATTCGAGCAGAATCTCTTCCTTGTTGCGGAAATAATGATAGAGCGCCGGCTTGGTGATATTGAGTCTTTCCGCGACGTCGTTCATCGAGGTGCGGCTGTAGCTCTTCTCGAGAAACAACTGGGCGGCAGTCTGGAGGACAGCCTCACGCTTGGTGGCAGGGTCGCGGCGGCGGTCGGCGAACGCCTTCCAATGGGGCGGGGCGGCAGCGGCCTTCTTCATAGCGCACGGACCGGGCACTTGATATCTTACCGGCGGGTAAGATAAAAAGGCAAGCGAAACGCGCGGGAGCCGCGCGGCGTCGCAAGAGCGGGAGGCCACAGAGGGAGCCTTTCTTGACGCAGAGGCACGGAGAACAGGCGAAAGAATCTCCGCGTCTCCGCGCCTCTGCGTCAAAGATCCGGCTGAGGGCTTAGCATGGAGATCGCGGAAGCCGATCTGGCGCTGCAGTCGATTTACCGGTGGGAGCGCGAGCGCGCGGAGCGGGTGTTTCTCACGCAGCCGCTCGGCGGCAAGGTGCGGGAATGGACATGGCGGCAGGCGGTCCGCGAAGCGCGCGCGATGGCGTCGTACCTGAAGGCGCAAGGCTGGGAGCCGGGCTCGCGGGTGGCCATCCTCTCGCGCAACTGCGCGTGGTGGATTATGGCCGACGCGGCCATCTGGATGGCGGGCCACGTCAGCGTTCCGGTCTATCCTTCGCTGCGGGCGCAAACCGTGCGGCAGATCCTGGAGCATAGCGGCGCCAGGGCGTGCTTTGTGGGCGGCATCGAGAAGGAAGCGGCGGGCGCGCGCGGCATGCCGGATGTGGCGTGGATCGCGCTGCCGACGGCGGAGGCCGGCGCCGAGCCGGGCTGGGACGCAATCGTGGAAGCCACCCCGCCGCTCGAAGATTCGCCGGTACGGGCGGCGGACGACCTCGCGACCATTATTTACACCTCCGGCACCACCGGCGCGCCCAAGGGTGCGATGCACCGCTTCGGCGCCTTCGCACACGATGCCCGAGTGCTGACCGGAATGCTGGGGCTCACCGGAGAGCAGCGCCTGTTCTCTTACCTGCCGCTGGCGCACATTCTGGAGCGGGTCGGGTCGGAAGCAACCAGCTTTCTCCTGGGCAACCACATGTTCTTCACCGAAGGGCTGGAGACGTTTCTGCAGGATCTGGAACGGGCGCGTCCCACCATTTTTCTGGCCGTGCCGCGGCTGCTGGTGAAATTCCAGCAGGGAGTGTTCGCCAAGCTCCCTTCGGAGCGGCTGGACCGGCTGCTGCGCATGCCGGTGGTGCAGCGGTACGTGCGGCGGCGGATTCTGAAGCAGCTCGGGCTGGGTTGCGTGACGCTGGCGGCGTGCGGCGGCGCGCCGCTGCCGGCGGCGGTCCTCGAGTGGTATCGCAGGCTGGGGCTCGATCTCGCCGAAGGCTACGGTATGACCGAAACCATGATCACGCACCTGCCGCGTCCGGGCGAGGCACGGCCAGGGTACGTGGGATGCGCCATCGAAGGCGTGGAGACACGCGTCACGGATCAGGGCGAGCTGCTGATCCGCAGCCCGATGAACATGACCGGCTACTACCGCGACCCGGAGTTGACGCGCGCCGCATTCACGGAAGACGGCTTTTTCCGGACCGGCGACATGGTGCGGATCGACCCGGACGGGCAGATGAAGATCATCGGCCGTCTGAAGGAGCAGTTCAAGACGAGCAAGGGCAAGTACGTCGCGCCGGCGCCGATCGAGAGCCGGTTGATGGAGCACCCGGCAATCGAGGCATGTTGCCTGATGGGCCAGGGGCAGCCGAGTCCGCTCGCCATCGTGCTTCTGGCGCCGGCGGCACGCGAGCTCTGCGTGGACCCGCAAGCGCGCGCGGAGATGGAGCGCTCGCTCGCCGAACGGATGCAGGCGATCAATGAGGGACTGGATCCCTACGAGCGCCTCCACACCATCGTCATCGCGGACGGGCCATGGACCGTGGCCAACGGGCTGATCACGCCTACCCTGAAGATCCGGCGCGGTCCGATCGAGGACCGCTACCGCGACCGGATCGCCGACTGGGAATCGCGCGGTGAGGCGGTGGTGTGGGAGAGCGTGCCCGGTCTGCGAGAGGCCCCGCCGCGGGGGCACGAACCGCGGGAAGGCGCGGGAGCGGAAACGCGATAGACCGCGGCTGCCCCGGATTCGTGATCCCCAACCCCGAACCCCGGCCCCTGCTGCCGCGATCCCCGCTACAATATTCCTAGACCTCTTGGAGCTCTACCACACCATAGACATTCTGGTGGGCCTGACGTTCCTGCTCGTGCAGGCGCGGATCTCGCAGCTTCTGGCGCGCGCGGCTGCCCGGCGGTACACGCGCGGCCGGCTCGCGCTTGCCTGGTGCGGCATCGTCGCCTTCGATCTCCTGCTCATCGCCGGCTACATCCTGTCCTTCGGGGCGCCTACCGCCTCGCTCCACCTGCCGCGCGTCGGCGCCACGGTCCTCACCGCCGTGGCCCTGTTCTATCTGCTGCTGGCGAGCGCCGTCCTGATCCTGCACCGGGCGCTCCAATTCCTGCGCCGCCGGTTCGAGGCCCGGACCGATCCGGCCCGCCGCCGTCTCCTCACCGCCGCCGGCAACACCGCGCTCGCCGCGCCATTTGCCGTTCTCGGCTACGGCTCCTTCATCGAGCGCCTGAACCTGCACACCCGCGAAATCGACATTCCCATCCCCGGCCTGCCGCGCGATCTCGAAGGCCTCCGCATCGTGCAGGTCAGCGACATTCACCTCAGCCCCTTCCTTTCGGAAAAGCAACTGGCCGGCGTCATCGATGCCGCCAACGAACTGCGCCCGCACGTCGCCGTGATGACCGGCGACCTGATCACCGCTTACGGCGACCCGATCGACGCTGCCCTCCGGCAGGTAGCGCGGCTCAAGTCCGATGCCGGCACCCTCGCCTGTATCGGCAACCACGAAATCTACGCCGGCGTCGCCGATTACTCCGAGCGCCAGGGCGCGCGGCTGGGGATCCGCTTCCTCCGCGACGAGGCGAAGGCGCTGCGATTCGGCGCCGCCACGCTCAATTTCGCGGGCCAGGATTACCAGCCCAAGTCGCTCAAACCCAACTATCTCGAGGGCGCCGAGCGTCTCATCCGGCCCGGCGCCGTCAACATCCTGCTGCAGCACAATCCGGACGTCTTCCCCACGGCTGCCCGTCAGGGCTATAATCTCCTGCTTGCGGGACATACACATGGCGGGCAGGTCACGGTCGAGATTCTCCACCGGCCCATCAGCCCGGCGTTTTTCTTCACCCCGTTTGTTTACGGGCTGTACCGCATCGGCGCCCAATCCGCGTATGTCACCCGCGGCATCGGCACCATCGGCATTCCGACGCGCATCGGCGCGCCTCCCGAACTCGCTCTCATCCGGCTCAGAAAGGCGTAGACACTAGCGGCCGTGCGCTATCTCATCCTGAGCGATCTCCATGCTAATCTGGAAGCCCTGGAGGCCGTGATCGCGGAGGCCGACGGCCGCTACGACCGGATCCTCTGCTGCGGCGACGTCGTCGGCTACGGCGCCGATCCCAACCCGGTCGCCGAATGGGTCCGCGCCCACTGCTCCACGACCGTTCGCGGCAACCATGACAAAGCCGCCACCGGCCTCGAAGACCTGGAATGGTTCAATCCCGTCGCCAAGACCGCCACGCTCTGGACCCAGGCGAACCTCACGCCGGAAAACGATGCCTGGTTGCGCGCGCTGCCGCAGGGGCCGGCCGATATCGAGGATTTCCAGATCCTCCACGGCTCACCCAACGACGAGGATGAATACGTGGCCGCCGCCCACGAAGCCGCAAGCAGCTTCGGCTATCTGCAGCGCCGTGTTGCCTTTTTCGGCCACACCCACTTGCAGGGCGGCTTCCTCTGGAACCGTTCGCGGGTCGAGACCATCCCGCGCACTTCGCCGCGCTCCGATCGCCAGGCGATGGAAATCGACCCGGAGTGCGCATATCTCATCAACCCCGGCTCCGTCGGGCAGCCGCGCGATGGCGACCCCCGCGCCGCCTTCGCCATCTTCGATTCCGCGGCCCGCATGGTGGCGTATTACCGCACCGGGTACGATATCGCCGCCGCGCAGCGCAAGATCCGCGCCGCCGGCCTGCCCGATGTCCTCGCCGACCGCCTCTCCAGCGGCCGGTGATTCACTTCCGCGCCACGAGCGACCCCAGCCACACGCCGCAATACCCGAATCCCACGCTGCCCGTCACGTACAGCAGCGCGATCCATCGCGCCCCCTCGCGCACCGCCTGGTACAGCTCCCATTCGAAGCTGGAAAACGTGGTGTAGCCGCCGAGCACCCCCGTTACCAGAAACAGCCGCCATTGCGGATACGGAGGCAGCCGCTCGGTGAACAGCGTCATCAGCAGGCCGATGAGGAACGAGCCGGTGACGTTGATCGCGAACGTCCCCATGGGAAACCGCCCGGCGTATTTTTGCATGATCCACACACCGGCCGCGTACCGCGCCACGCCTCCGAGCCCGGCGCCGGCCAGCACCACGAGATATCGGTCCAAGCGATTAGAGTAACAAACCCCTGCTACACTGAACCCATACTTTCGCCATGGGCCGCATCCGCATCCTCCCCGATCAGGTCGCCAATAAAATCGCGGCCGGGGAGGTCGTCGAGCGCCCCGCTTCGGTGGTGAAAGAGCTGCTCGAAAACTCGCTCGATGCCGGTGCGCGCGATCTGCGCATCGAGGTCGAATCCGGCGGCCGCCGCCTCATCCGCATCGCCGATGACGGCTGCGGGATGCTCCGCGACGATGCCCTGCTCGCCTTCGAGCGCCACGCCACCTCGAAGCTCCGCGACGTCAAGGATCTCCTCTCGATCGCCACCCTCGGCTTCCGCGGCGAGGCCCTGCCTTCGATCGCTTCCGTCTCCCGGCTGCTTCTCGAAACCCGTTCGCCCGAAGAGACCACCGGCACCCGCATCGAGATCGCCGGCGGCAAGATGCTGCGCTGCGAAGAAGCCGCGCTCGGCGGCGGCACCGTCATCACCGTGCGAGATCTCTTCTACAACGTCCCCGCGCGCAAGAAATTCCTCCGCACCGAGCAGACCGAGCTGGCCCACATCGCTTCGCTGGTCACTCATTACAGCCTGGCCCACCCGGGCAAAGCCTTTCAGCTTTCGAGCGGTCCCAACGAGCTGCTCAGCGTCACGCCGGTCGAAAGTCTCCGGGAACGCGTCTACCAGGTCTTCGGCGGCAAGGTTCTCGAGGACCTGGTCGAGATCGGGGTAAAGCGCGCCGAGCTGCGCCTCGCGCCCGATCCGGAAGACGAGCGGACCGTCCGCGAATTTTCGCTCTCGGGCTTCTTCTCCCGCCCGCAGGTGCAGAAGGCCAACCGCAATTCTATCTACATCTTCGTCAACGGCCGTCTGATCCGCGACCGCCTCATCCTCCACGCCCTCACCGCGGCTTACCACAATCTCATACCGCCGTCGGCCTGGCCGTTCGCGCTGCTGTTCCTCGAATGCGACCCGGAAGAGGTCGACGTCAACGTCCACCCCTCCAAAACCGAAGTGCGCTTCCGCCACGCCTCCTTCGTCCACGATTTCGTCCGCGATGCCCTCCGCGAGCGCCTCATGGAAGCCCGCCCGGCCCCGTCGTTTACCCCCGGCGCCGCGGCCGCGGCCGTCCAGCCCGCCGCGCGCCTCCCCTACTCCGAATTCACTTCGATAATTGAAACAGTGGCGCAGGTCCACGTGTCTGTTCCGGATGACCTGCGCGTCCCCGCCGATGCGAGCGCCGCGGGCGAGCCGGCCGCAGAAGTAGCCGAAGCCGCCCTCCCCGCCTTCGCCCTCCGCCCCACCGCTCCGCCGATCCCCCGCCTGGATTTCTCCGCCCCGCCCATCGAAGTCGCCCCCGGCCCTCCGCCTTCCGGCAAGCTCTCGCGCCACCTCGATTCCCACGGCGCGTTTCCGCCGGAAGCCATCCCCGCGCCCGAATTCTCTCTCTCCGTTCTTTCCGACCTCCGCCCGCTCGGCCAGATCCACGAGAGCTTCATCGTCGCCGCCGGCCGCGACGGCCTGTGGATCATCGACCAGCACGTCGCACACGAGCGCATCCTCTTCGAGCAGGTGCTCAAACAGCGCGCCGCCGGTGGCGTCGAAACGCAGCGCCTGCTCATGCCGCTGATCCTGCAGCTCACCCCCGAGCAGCAGATCGATTACGCCCGCATCGCCGATGAGCTGCACGCCTCCGGCTTCGAAACCGAGCCCTTCGGCAATCGCACCATCGCGGTGAAAGCCGCCCCAGCGGCCATTCCCGCCCCCGAAATCGAGCGTATCCTCTTCGAAATCCTCGAGACCGCGGAAAGCGAACTGCGCGAAGCCTCCCTCGACGATCTCCGCCGCAACATCTGCGCCGGCATCGCCTGCCGCGCCGCCATCAAGATCAACACCCGCCTCGACGCCGCCAAGATGGAATGGCTGCTCCGCGCTCTAGCCCAGACCGATTGCCCGATGAGCTGCCCGCACGGCCGCCCCATCGCCATGCACTACTCCACCCGAGAGATTCTAAAGGCTTTCCACCGAATCTGAAGCCGCTCTGACGCCCCGCGCGCGCTCGAATCCGGTCCACTCTTGACGGTAGTGTCTGAATCTTGCGTTGAAAGAAAGCGCTGGCCGGTTGCGTCGCGGCTGACCGCTGGCCCACGATGGAGGTATGCCAATCGAACGCTCCTCGCTGGAAGCGCTCCGCGATCTCATTGCTGATACAGATTTGACACTGGAGACTACGCCGGAGTTGCCGCAGAACCGGACGGCGCATTGTCGTGAGAACCTTCGCGCGGCGCTGGCGCTTGTTGATGACATGCTTTCGGACAAATCTGTGCGATGATGGTCATGTGCCTAGACGCCTAAGCATCCTGACTCACGCGAAAAGCACGCTGGCTGCGCCGACTCCTGATCCAGCACCGAAAGTGATAAGCTTTCCGGGTCCCGCGGAGAGGCCGAAGAATCCGGCGGCGGTTGCGTTAGGGAAGTTGGGCGGTTCGAAAGGCGGGAAGATTCGAGCAGCGCGGTTGTCACCGGAATCGAGAAAGGAGATCGCGCGAAGAGCTGCCCAAGCTCGGTGGGAGAAGAGCAGAAGGGAAGCCCGCCCGAACGGGCTTCCCGGTTGAGTGAACGGTTTTGGTTCAGCGTCCGCGACGGATTGGAAATGCCTTCAATCCGTAGTCGGAAGCGTTGAGATAGCACTTTTTGCGCCAGTGCCAGATGCGGGTAGCGAACATTCCCGGCTGGCCTTCTGGCTGCTTGGGTTGATGCTTTTCCAATTTGCACCCCTTGTGTGAATTGGTCACCTCGGCCCGATCCGTCGGACTTTCCTAGGGCTAGGCGGATCGGGCCGTTGTCGCTTCATGGCCCGCCGCGCCGGTGACTTGGGCACGACGGGCGGTTACCTTCCTTGGCGGCGGCATTGTGTACCCTCCTAAAAACCTTACGTAGTGCTCCCTTTCTGGACCCGGATTTCGATTGAGTCCATGCCGGTGTCTGGATATATCAGATCGAAGTTCTGCGCGGCGGCGCGTAGCCACTTGGCGCGCTTCTCGATGGGCCAATCCTGGCCTTCCGGCGGGAGCGATTTTATCAATCCACGAATCAACGGGTGAAGCGGGCTATCGCCACTGCCGCCGTCATCACCACCGCCCTTTACGGGGGCTTTGTCCCCCTGACCCTCAGTAGGTATCGGCGGAGCCGCCGGATCGGCAGAGGCGGGAACGCCCACCGCCACACCGCGCGGGGGGACCAAGCGATTGTTGCCGTACTGGAAGAAGCCAGCCTGTTGCGCAGATCGCGCGAAGACCTGTCTCGCTACGGTTTTCTGCTTGGGGGCAACTCCCAGGTTCGCCATAGCGGACTCCAAGCCCTGCTGGTTGGGGAGAATGCCACCCTTGAACTGCTCGTAGATCTGGCGGTAAAGGGGCACATTTAAGAACGCCTCACCTCGGGCTACTGCCTCTTGCTGAGGATCACAAACGCGAACCCCGAGGTTGGTGAGCGTTACGGTGCCCCCAGAAAACGTGATGAACCCGAAGATTCGCGCCGTTCCCAACCGCAATCGGAACGATCCAGTGTCAGCCTTCACGTTCAGTTGCGCTGCCAGTTGATCCATCTGGCAGCTTGTGCCACCGGCTGCATGAACGCCGGAAGCGATTGCAACTGCATCGTCCAGATCCAGATATGCAAATTGAATCGTTGACTTGTCACGCTTCTCCTGGGGCTGTTCCGTAGCCACGGCCTGTTCCTCCACTGCTTGTTCAGCCATAACTGCCTCCAGTTCGATTAAAACATGAACAGTCGTGACCGTCAACGGAGATGTTTGCGGATTTCCTTTTTTGTTCAATTTTCTCGTTGACTGCTTGGCCGCCTAAGCATATTATAGACTCATGCGATCCACTACGAGCGCGCGAACAACTATTACGGCGATGACCTGCCAGGCTTGTGAAATGCGCTGCCAGAAGTTCGGCGTTCATCGCAATGGTCTTCAGCGCTTCCGCTGCCCCGTCTGCAAAAAGACCTACACGGAGGAACATAAGGCCCTCGTTGAAGGCATGACGATACCGGAAGAAAAGATCGTCATCGCGTTGCGCCTGATGGTCGAAGGCAACAGTCTGCGAAGCACGGAGCGCATCACAGGCCTTGATATCAACACGCTGATGAAGCTTGTGGTCCGCGCTGGTGAGAAGTGCGAAAAACTGTTCGCGCGGCTCATCGTCAGCATCCCGGTTCAGGATGTTCAGTGCGATGAGATCTGGGCCTACGTTGCCAAGAAAGAGGCGCACAAGCTACCGGCCGAAGAGAACGACGAAAGCGTAGGGGATGCCTATTGCTTCGTCGCAATGGAGCGGAATACCAAGCTTGTTCTGAACTTCGCTCTTGGCCGGCGCAACCAGGCCACGACGGATGCCTTCATTGAGGGCCTTCGCCACGCGACCGCAGCGCGGCGCTTCCAGATCAGCACCGATGGATTCCAGCCGTACCTGAGCGCAATTACGACCACCTTGAGCGACCGCTGCGACTTCGCACAACTCATCAAGGTTTACAAGGCCGATGCCGAAGCGGACCACAAGTACAGTCCGGCGGATGTGACGCACACGGAGAAGGTCCCAGTCATGGGCAATCCCGATCCCTCGAAAATCTGCACCTCGCACATCGAGCGCCAGAACCTCACGATCCGGATGCAGATGCGCCGCCTCACGCGGCTGACGAACGGCTTCTCGAAAAAGTGGGAAAACCTGTGGGCCGCATACTGCCTGCACTTCGCGTACTACAATTTCTGCCGCATCCACAAGACGCTGCGCGTCACTCCCGCGATGGAAACCGGAATCACGAATCGGGTTTGGACGCTGGCGGATCTGCTGGACTGAAAAAATGTTCAACGCAGGATTCAGACACTACCCTCTTGACCCGAGCGCCGCCTTCCTGCAAAAATACGTTAAGGCGAAAATAAGGCGAAAATGGCTACTGCGCTCCGGCAAGAGTTCGCATCCATCCTCGGCGGCCCGCTCGATTGGCAATCGCGGCCCGAACCCGAATTCGCCGCCAGCGGCATCCCCGAAATCCGCCTGCCCCGCGGCTGCCTGACCGAAATCTACGGCCCTGCCTCGTCCGGCCGCACCACGCTGCTCTATTCCATCCTGGCCTCCGCTACCGCGAGAGAGGAGCATTGCGCACTGGCCGATGCCGGCGACACGTTCGACCCGGCGTCCGCCGCCGCGGCCGGCATCCGGCTCGACCGGCTATTGTGGATTTCTTGTGGAAATAACCTGGAAAATCTGTTGAAATCCTGTGATCTTCTTGTGCAGGGCGGAGGCTTCGGCGTGGTCGCCCTGGATCTCGCCGATGCACCTCCGGAACAGTCGCGGCGGATTTCGCTGACTTCCTGGTTCCGGCTGCGCCGCGCCGTCGAAAACACGCCGACCATTCTGGTCTCGCTGGCGCGGCAGCAGCACGCGAAAACCTGCGCCTCGCTCGCCGTGGAATGCCGCCGCGAGCGCGCCGCGTGGTCAGGCAACCGGCCGGCGCGGCTGTTCCGCGCAATCGAGGTGCGCGCCGCCGCCACCCATCGGAGGAAGACATGTACGCCTGTCTTCACGGCGAAGGCGATCTGACGGCGCTGGCGGCGGAGTTTTCGCCGCTGGTCGAGCGCACCGCGGCCGACACCGCCACATTCGACATCTCCGGCCTCGATCGTCTCTTCGGCATGCCGCAGGAGATCGCGAGCGCCATCCTGCGGCGCGCTGCCGAGCGCGGCGTCAAAGCGCGGCTGGCGCTGGCGATGAATCCGGATGCGGCCATCTGCGCTGCCCGCGGCTTCGCCGGCGTGAGCATCGTGCCCGAAGGCGATGAAGCCAAGTTCCTCGGCAGCCTGCCGCTGGCTGTGCTGCAGCCTTCCGAAGAGCTGCAGGAGACGCTGGAGCGCTGGGGTATCCGGCGGTTCCAGGAACTGGCCGCGCTGCCGCCGCTGGGGATCGCCGAGCGGCTCGGGCCGGAGGGGCTGCGGCTGCGCGAGCTGGCGCGCGGCGAAGCAGACCGCAAGCTGCTCGCGATCGAAGAGACGCTGCGGTTCGAGGACGAAATCGAGCTGGAATACCCGGTCGATCTGCTGGAGCCGCTGGCGTTCCTGCTGGCGCGGCTGATCAACGGCCTCGCGACGCGCCTCGCGACGCGCGGCCTGGCCACCGACGAGCTGCGGCTGCGGTTGAAGCTGGAGAACCGCGCCGAGCACGAGCGCGCGCTGCGCCTGCCCGTGCCCTCACTCGATGCCAAAGCGTTCCTGAAATTGCTACAGCTCGATTTGGAAGCCCATCCGCCGTCCGCGCCGGTGGTGCATGTGCGCCTCGCGATGAACCCGGTGAAGCCGCAGGCGGCGCAGGGCGGCCTGTACGTGCCCGTGGCGCCGGAGCCGGTGAAGCTGGAACTCACGCTGGCGCGGATCCGGGCAATCGTCGGGGAGAAGCGCGTGGGGTACGCGGAATTGCTGGATACGCACCGGCCGGAAGGGTTCCGGGTGCATGCGCAGGCGGCGGAGTGGAAGGCGCGGGCGGCGGCGGCGAATGCGGGCTTCCGGCGCTTCCGGCCGGCACGCGCGGCGAGGGTGACGCTGGC
>DATGMB010000137.1:0-11464 GCA_035293845.1 Bryobacteraceae bacterium | reverse complement strand
GCGACCGCAGTCACCGCGGGGATGCGTCGCGAATTACGGCGATGTCCTGCTCAAGATCATCCATCGTGTAATCGTGGTACGCTTCGGCACGCCGCAGAAAGGATTCCGCCTCCCAACGCGAACGTAACCCGAGCATCTGCTGCACTTGTGCAGGGGTAATCGCGCCCAACCGATAGGCCTCGGCAGCCACCGCCTCCAGCACGGCGCGCGAGACATCACCCGTCTGGCCTGCGAGCACCCGCCCAATATCGTCCGGGATTTCGATCGCGACGTTCACCGCCTGCTCCTTCCTATACTCTACCTGAAACCTGCCCTTCGAGCTCCTCGGTTGGAGCGATCGGACCCGGAGGGTCTGCGGTGCGTTATCCGACCACGGCTTCTTTGCGTACAGCGGCGGGGGCGCGGCCGCGCAGCCGTTCTTGCAGCCCTTCGAGGTAGAGGTAGATTACCGGCGTGATATAGAGCGTCAGAAACTGGCTCAGGAGGAGGCCGCCGACGACCGCCAGGCCGAGCGGCTGGCGGGCTTCGGCGCCTTCGCCGTAGCCGAGTGCGATGGGCAGCGTGCCGAACAGCGCGGCGACGGTGGTCATCATGATGGGGCGGAAGCGCAGCAGGCATCCGTTCCAGATGGCATCGTGGGCGCTCGCGCCTTCGTGCCGCGCAGCGATGGCGAAGTCGATCATCATGATCGCGTTTTTCTTGACCACGCCGAACAGCATGATGATACCGACGAAGGCGAACAGGTCGAGCTCCTTGTGGAAGACCACCAGGGTGAGGAGCGCGCCGAACATCGCCGAGGGCAGGCCGGAGAGAATCGTGATGGGGTGGATGAAGCTCTCGTACAGAATGCCGAGCACGATATAGATCACCAGGACGGCGACGATCAGGAGCACGGTCAGGTTGCGGAACGAATCCTGCCACTCCTTGACGGTGCCCTGAAAACTGGTGTGGATGGTCGGCGGCATCCGGAGGTCGCGGATGGCGTCGTCGACCGCCTGCGCGGACTGGCCGAGCGAAAAGCCGGGCCGGAGGTTGAATCCGATGGTCACGGCGGGGAGCTGGCCGAAGTGGTTGATCTGCAGCGGCCCGGTCTGGCGCTTCTCCCGCACGATGGCGTCGAGCGGGATGAGCGAGCCATTTGACGAGCGGATGTAGAGCTTGGAGAGCGCATCCGGCGTGCGCTGGTATTGCGGCAGCAGCTCGAGGATGACGGAGTACTGATCGGCGGGCGCGTAGATCACGGAGACTTCGCGCTGGCTGAAGCCGCTGAACAGCGAATCCTGAACCTGCTCGGGAGTGACGCCGAGGGCGAGGGCGCGGTCGCGGTCGATATCGACCATGACTTGCGGGCTTGCGATCTGCATGTCGGAGGTGACGTCGACGAAACCGGGGAGCTGGCGCATGCGCGCGACGAGCTTGGGGGACCATTCGTAGATTTCGTTCAGGTTGACGCTTTGCAGAGTGAGCTGGTAGGAGCTGGCGCCGACGTTCTGGCCGCTGATGGTTATGGGCGGCGGATTCTGGATGAAGGCGAAGACGTTGGGAACGCTCATGGCCTTCGGGCGCAGGCGGTCGATGATCTCGTCGACAGAATGCGTGCGCTGGCTGCGCGGCTTCAACTGCGCGAAGGCGATGCCGGAGTTGATGCCCATCATGCCGGGAACGAAGACGCCGACATCCTGCACCTCGGGGTCGGCGCGGAAGATCTCGCCGACGGCGTGCGTGTGGGCGGCCATCGCGTCGAAGGACATATCCTGCGGTCCGAGCGTGGCGGCGAAGAAGAAGCCGGAATCGACCGCGGGGATGAAGCCGGTCGGCATAGTCTTAAAGAGGTAGACCGTACCGATCAGCATGAGCACGGCGACGGCGAGCGTGGCGAGGCGGAAGCGCATGGCGATGCGGAGCGTGCGCTCGTATCCGCGCGCCATGCCGTTGAAGCCGCCCTCGAGCAGGTTGTAGAAGCGGCCGCGGCGCTCCTCGTGCTCGCTGCGCAGGTAGCGGCTCCCGAGCATGGGGGTGAGGGTCAGGGAGACGAAGCCGGAGATCAGAATGGCGACGACGATGGTGACGGAGAACTCGTGGAGCAGGCGGCCGACGATGCCGCCCAGGAAGAGCACGGGGATGAACACCGCCACCAGCGAGAACGTCATGGAAAGAATGGTGAAGCCGATTTCACGCGAGGCGCTGAGGGCGGCCTGCCACCGCGATTCGCCCATTTCCATGTGGCGGACGATGTTCTCCAGCATGACGATGGCATCATCGACGACGAAGCCCACCGAGAGCGTCAGCGCCATCAGCGAAAGGTTGTTGAGGCTGTAGCCGAGCAGGTACATGGCCGCGAACGTTCCCACGATGGAGAAGGGAACGGCGGCGCCCGGAATGGCGGTGGCGGAGAAATTCCGCAGGAACAGGAAGATCACCATCACGACCACCGCGATGGTGAGGACCAGCGTGAATTCGACGTCGCGGATCGAGGCGCGGACCGACTGCGAGGCGTCGTAGGCGATCGAGAGATCGACGGTGGGCGGGATGGCGCGGCGGAATTCGGGCAGCAGCTTGAGCACGCCATCCACCACATCGACGGTGTTGGTGCCGGGCTGCTTCTGAATGGCGAGAATGACGGCGCTGCGGTTGTTGTACCAGGCGGCGAGCTTGGTGTCGCCGACGCTATCGATCACATTGGCGACCTGCTCGAGGCGCACGGGCGAGCCGTTGCGCCAGGCGACGATGACCGGACGGTAGGCGGCGGCATTGGAAAGCGTGCCGCTCGATTCGATGGTGTAAGCCTGGTGGGCGCCATCGAGGCGGCCGGTGGGCAGGTTGGTGTTGCTGGAGGCGATGGCGCGCTGGACCTCGTCTATGCCGATGTTGTGGCTGGCGAGCTGGTCGGGATCGACCTGCACGCGCACGGCGTACTTCTGCTCGCCGAAGACCTGGACGCGCGAAACGCCTTCGACCATCGAGATGCGCTGCGCGAGCATCGTGTCGGCATACTGGTCGACGGTGTACATGGGCAGCGTGTTGGAGGCGAGCGCGAGGTAGAGCACGGGCTGCTCGGCCGGGTTGACCTTCTGGTAGGAAGGCGGCCGCGGCATGCTGGTGGGAAGGCGCCCGCCGGCGCGCGCGATGGCCGCCTGGATATCCTGCGCGGCGGCATCGATCTTGCGATCGAGCGTGAACTGCACGGTGATGGTGGTGAGGCCGAGGGAGTTCACCGAGTTCATCGAGGAGATGCCGGCGATGGTGGAGAACTCGCGTTCGAGCGGCGTGGCGACCGAGGAAGCCATGGTTTCCGGGCTGGCTCCGGGCACGGCGGCGGTCACCGAGATGGTGGGGTAATCGACGCTGGGTAGCGCGGCGACAGGCAGCGCGCGGAACGCGATGACGCCGAACAGCAGGATGGCGAAGGCCACGAGCGCCGTCATTACGGGGCGCTCGATGAAGATTTTGGAGAGGTTCATGGGCGCTCCGTTGTCAGCGAAGGAGACGCCACGGCGCGGACCGAAGCGCCGGGGAAGAGGCGCAACTGGCCGTCGGTGACCACGGTGTCGCCGGGGGCAAGGCCCTTATCGATGACGACCTTTTCGCCAAAGGTGCGGCCGACCGAGACCGGCCGCAGCGCGACCTTATTGCCCGGATCGACCACATAAACGAACTGGCCCTGCTGGCCGTTCTGCACGGCTTCGGTGGGAGCGACGGCGGCGTTCTGGATGGTATCGAGCGTCAGGACCGCGGTGACGAACTGGCCGGGCCAGAGCATGCCGTCGCGGTTATCGAACGTTGCCTTGAGGTGGATGGTGCCGGTGTTGCTGTCGACGGCGTTATCGATCACGGTCAGGCGGCCTTCGGCGATGCGGCCGGGATTGTCCGAGCTGAAGACGCGCACGGCGAGCGGGTGGACCGCGTTCAGGCGGCGGATGGCGGCCAGGTGCTGCTCGGGCACGCTGAAGTTGACGAAGATGGGTGCGACCTGGTGGATCACGACGAGCGGCACGTCGTTGACCTTCACGAGATTGCCGGCGTGGACCAGGAGGTTGCCGGTGCGGCCGGAGAGCGGCGCGTGGATTTCGCAATAGCTGAGGTTGAGCCTGGCGGCGGCGACGGCGGCGAGGTCCTGTTCGAGAGCCGCTTTGGCGCTGGCGATGGTGGCCTCGGTGGCGCGGGCGGCTTCGCGGGCGACGTCCGCGTTGGCGCGGAACTGCTCGGACTGCTCCTTGGAGGCGATGCCTTCCTTCACCATTTCGGCGTAGCGGGCGGCATCGGTTTCGGCGAACTTGGCCTGCGCGGAATCGCGGGCGAGCGAGGCTTCCGACTGGGCGATCTGGGCGCGGTCGCGGTTGACCGCGGCCTCGGCCTGCTGGAGGGCGTCCTGGTAGGGGCGGGGATCGATGACGAACAGGAGGTCGCCCTGTTTGACGTTCTGTCCCTCGGTGAAGGCGACGCGGTCGAGCTGCCCGGCGATCTGCGACTTGACCTGGACGATGGCGGAGGCTTCCACGGTGCCTACGACGCGCAGCTCGGTCGGGACGGACTGCTGCTCGACCTTGGCGACGGAGACCGGCACGACCATGGCGGCCATATTCATACCTGGCGGCGGGCCGGCAGCTTGCTGGTTTTTGCCACAACTCATGAGGGTGAGCGACATGAGTGCGACGGAGATGGCGACAATAGCTCTGCGAAGGGACACGAGAATCACCCCGGCGATTGGATAGTTGAGACTAGGTATCTTTGAGTGTAGCAGGCGGAGGGTGGCTGTGGCCCGCAGGCTTTGGGTGGGCTTGCCGCGGATCGCGTGTCCGATCCGCGGCGATTGGCAGGACGGAGAAATCCGGGGTGCCGGCTGGAGGCCTAGTTGTTCGCGGCCGCGGCGGAGGACGGCTGCGCCGCGGGCTTATTCGGCACGGTGTACGTGAACCAGCCGATCATCATTTCTTCCCAGGTCTGGTCGCCCCATTTGACTTCCTTGGTCGGGTCGGGGTTGAACTTGTTGTTCGGGGAATTGTCGAAATGGGCGACGCAGTCGATGCGGCTGCCCTTCGGCAGTTCGACGGGTTTAGCGAAGTCGTAGTTGAGCTGCCAGTTAAAGTCGTACTTCGGAACGTCGAGGATCACTTCCTCGCGGCCATCGGGATATACGACCGTATATTTGAAGTCCTTGCCGCGCAGGTGCATGTGGGGCATCAGGCCGAGGAGCGCGACGTCTTCTTTGGCGGTCCAGGTGGACTTCACTTCGTAGTTGGGGTCGCCGGGCGGGATCACGAAGTTGTGCTGCAGCGCGTTGGCGGTGATGGCCTTGTACCTGGGCGGCTCTTTGGCGAATTTCAGGCCGACGTAGCTGCGGTCGGTGGCCGGCTTGCCATTGGTGGTGTAGTGGACCTGGAAAAGCAGCTTGGACCCGGCTTTGATCAATTTGGCCGTGCCCGGCTCGAATACCGTAGGCGGCTCGCCGGGAGCGAAGCCGACCAGCAGGCTGCCCACTTCGCGTTTCTGATTGGCGTCGGCGTTCGGCCCCTGCACGAAGACGATGATGTGGTGGACGACCGCGCGCTTATCCGGGCGAATTTCCGCGGCTTCGACCCACTTGTCTTCCGTGAAATTGGTGGGCACGGTGAAGTACTGGTAGGCGATGGTGCCGGAGGCGGGCACCTGGTAGTCGCGGCCGATATCGAAGACCACGTCAGGCTTGCCGATGTTCCATCCGGATTCGTAATGGGGCAGGGAAGGGGTCAGCTTCGGATCGCCCTCGGGCGCCCCGCCGTCGGCCCATGCGGCGATCGTCTCGATCTCCTGTTGCGAGAGTTTGCGCTCGTTCTTGAAGGCGCCGTAATGCGGGTCGGCGAGCCATGGCGGCATGACGTGCTGGAGCACGGCGGCCTTGATGGCTTTCGCCCAGGGGCGCGCCTCCTGATAGCTGGTGAGCGCCATCGGGGCCGCCTCGCCCGCGCGATGGCATTCCACGCAGTGGCTGTATAGGACAGGCGCGACGTCCTTGGAAAAGGTGGGGACGGAACCGGCCGGCGCGGCCGAAAGCACTGCTCCAGCCAGGAGGGCAGTGGTGAACAGGCGTGAGATCATGGACTTCTCCTCCAGGATTCGGAGACAGAATACCACACAAACCGACCGGACGGTTGGGCGGGCCGGGCCCTTATTGCAGCTTGCCGCGTGCCTCCACTTCCCAGACCTCTTCCACACGGCCTGCGCGGACGCCGTATACCCGCTCGTGCAGATTCACGGCTACACAGATGTGGTTGGGGATGATGCGAACGCGGTCGCCCACGGCGAAGCTGCGACCGGCGCGCGCCACGTCGATGAAGCCATGCTCTTCGTTCATCTTGTGGAACCGCGCCTGCGGCGCTTCGAGCACATGACCGAACGTGACGTCGCCCGCGGTCACGGGGCGGTCCGAGGAGAACGTTTTCGAGCCGCCGTCCACGATGATCTGGCCGGGCCGCGCCGTGGAGACGACCGTCGCGAGGATGTACGCCGCGCAATCTTCCATGGCGCATCCGCCGCTACGAACGGTATTGAGATCGTTGAAAACGTAAGTGCCGGGGCGGATCTCGGTGAGGCCGGGGATGGTGTGGGAGAGGAACAGCGTGGGGGTCGAGCCGCCGCTGACGATATGGACGGGTACGCCAGCGTGCCGGAACTCGCCGGTGAGCGCGGCCAGCAGCCGGCCCACTTCGGCGAGCGCGGCGCGGCCGTCATCGTCGAGATTCTTGATGTGGCCGGGATAGAACGTCAGGCCTTGGAGCGAGAGGCCGGGGAGTTGCTGGATGCATTGCGCGAGCGGGAGCGCTTCCTGCGGTCCGACGCCGACCCGTCCGAGCCCGGCATCGACTTCAACCAGCACGCCCACCTCGACCTGCGCCGCGTGCGCCGCTGCGGAGAGTTGGCGGGCTGCTTCGATGCTATCGAGCGCCACGGTGACGCGTGTCCGCCGCGCCACCTCCATCAAGCGATCGAGCTTCGGGCGGCCGATGACCGGGAACGCCACCAGCATGTCCGGCGGCTCGGCGCCGAGCATCACCTCGGCTTCCGAGACCTTGGCGACCGTCAGCCCCGCGGCGCCGCTCGCAAGCTGGCGGCGCGCGATCCGCGTGGACTTGTGGGTCTTGGTGTGGGGGCGCAGCCGGAGCCCGTGCTCGCCGCAGTAATCGGCCACGCGGGCGAGATTGCGCTCCATGATGTCGAGGTCGACGACGAGAGCGGGGGTGTCGATGGCGGAAATATCAATCGGGGATGACGGCATGGACCTAAGTTAACAGGGATCGCGCCCGCGAATGCGGGTGGGCCGTGACGCCGCGCGACTTGCACCGGCAACTACGGGTTGAACTCTGTGGCGGCTCGCAGCTTTTCGCAACCGGAACGGCTGCCGGGCACGTCCAACTCAGTACTCTCATCCGCGGAGAGTGGGTCTCGCACCCCCAGTGTATTCAGAGATCGGGCTATGACGACACTTCAACGGCGGGGCTGCGCCCTCGCAGCGATCAGTTTCTTTGGATTCAGCGTTCACGCCCAGCAGAGCCGCATCGCGGGGCCAGTCGATAGCAGCCGCCGCGTGACGCTGGCGGGACACGTGCCGGCGCGCGCGCGCCGCGGGACGGACCTCGGCCGCGCGCCGGGAACATTTGCATTGCCGGCAGTCACGCTCATGTTGAAGCCCTCTGCCACCCAGCAGGCCGCGCTCGGGCAATTGCTGCAGGATCTCCAGGACCCGGCCTCTCCGAAGTACCACCAATGGCTAACGCCGGAGCAGTATGCGGACCAGTTCGGCGCGTCGCAAGCCGATATCGCGCAGATCTCCGCATGGCTGCAATCGCAGGGCTTCAACGTCCTGAACGTGGCGCGCAGCCGGATGTGGATCACGGCCAGCGGCACGGCGGCGCAAGCCGAGGCCGCGTTCCGCACCGAAATTCATCAATATCAGGCCGAAGGCGCTGCGCATTACGCCAACGCGACCGATCCCTCCGTGCCGGCCGCCATTGCGCCGCTGGTGGCGAGTATTCGCGGGCTGCATGATTTCCATCCCAGGCCGCGGCTGCGCGCACCCGTGCCGGGCTATAACACCGGGGGCGGATTCCACGCCCTGGCGCCGGACGACGTTGCGACCATTTACGATATTGCCCCGCTTTATCAGGCCGGCATTGATGGCACCGGGCAGTCGCTCGTGGTGGTCGGGCAGACGGCGCTTCAAACCTCCGACCTGCAGAGCTTCCGCACCAAGTTCAACCTGCCGGCCTTGAACCTGCAGCAGGTGCTGGTGCCGCGGCATCCCAACCCCGGCGTTTCGCCCGACGATCTCAACGAAGCGAATCTGGACCTCGAATGGTCCGGAGCGGTGGCGCGCAACGCCAAGATCATTTACGTGTACTCGAACGATGTGTTCACTTCGGCGACGTACGCGATCGACAGCAAGCTGGCCCCGGTCCTCAGCATGAGCTACGGGATGTGCGAGCAGTCCGACCTGGGGGACCTGCCTTCGTTCCAGCAGCTCGCGCAGCAGGCCAATGCGCAGGGGATGACGTGGTTCGCCGCGGCGGGCGACAGCGGCGCCGCCGATTGCGACGATTACGGAACCGCCGTGGCGCAGAACGGACTCGCCGTCGATGTTCCCGCCAGCATTCCGGAGGTCACGGCGATGGGCGGCACGGAATTCAACGAGCAGGGCGCCAGCTACTGGGCGGCGGCCAACGGACCGAACGGCGGCTCGGCGTTGAGCTATATTCCGGAGAAGGTCTGGAATGACACGGCCATCGACCAGCAGTTGAGCGCGGGCGGCGGCGGGACGAGCGTCGTCTTCTCGCGGCCGGTCTGGCAGGGCGGACCGGGCGTGCCCGGCGATCGCTTCCGCCACGTGCCGGACATCTCGTTTTCGGCATCCGCCGATCACGACCCGTATTACGTCGTGGTGAACGGGCAGGGCACGTATTTCGGCGGCACGTCGGTTGGCGCGCCATTGATGGCCGGAGTCACGACCCTGCTCAACCATTACCTGGCCTCGAACGGAGCCGCGGGCCAACCGGGATTGGGCAATATCAACCCGGCGCTTTACCGGCTGGCGCAAACCTCGCCCGCGGCATTTCACGACGTGCAAACCGGCGACAACTCGGCGCCGTGCGCGTCCGGCACTCCCGATTGCACGGGCGGCAGCTTCGGCTACACCGCCGTCGTGAATTACGATCAGGCGAGCGGGTTGGGCTCGGTGGATGTCAATCAGTTCGTCCACCTGTGGACCGGCGCTCCGGCACACAATTCGGGCGTGGCGGCGTCGATCGACCAGAATCCCGTGTTCCAGCAGGCGCCGGACGCCTCGGGTAACCGCTGGCGCTTCCAGATCACGCTCCGCGAAGAGGCTGGCGTCGCGACCACGCTTCAGAGCTTCACGATCGATGGCGCGAGCTATCCGGTGAGCCTGTTCAACTCCACGGCGATTCCGGCGAATGGGTCGATTGCGGCCAACGTCGGCTTGAGCAATGTCGCCGTGCCGAAGACGGTGGTGTTCACCTTCAGCGGCACGGACGCGAGCGGCGCGTCCTGGACCACGCAGATGGCGGTGCCGTTCGACGGCACGCAGACGCCCCTGACCGTGGCCGGCATCAGCAACGCGGCCTCCGGCCAGCAGGCCTTTGCGCCGGGCGAGTTGCTCGCGGTCTACGGCACGGCCCTCGGGACCGCAACGCAATCGGCAGCCGCCATTCCGCTGCCGCTGTACCTGGCGGGCTTCGAAGCGACGATCAACGGCGTTCCCGCGCCGCTGTACTACGTCTCGCCCAACCAGGTGAACGTGCAGATTCCGTATGAGACGCAGGCGGGGCCGGCCACGCTGACCGTGGGAAATCCGTTCACCAATCTGAACTTCAATTTCACCGTGGCGGGCACCGCGCCGGGCATTTTCACCTTCACGGATGGCAGCGTGAATCCGTCGCGCACGGGCGCCAAAGGGCAAGAGGTATTCCTGTATGTGACCGGCGAAGGCGCGGTGAGTCCCTCGCTCGCGACCGGAGATACTCCCGCGGCGGGCACCCCGCTCTCGCGGCTGCCGAAGCCGGTGCAGCCGGTGACAGTGACGGTGGGAGGCATTCAGGCCAGCGTGCAATTCATCGGCATCCCGCCGGGCCTTGTGGGCGTGACGCAGATCAATTTCACGATCCCGCCGAACGTGCCATCGGGACCGCAGCCGGTAGTAGTCACGGTGGGCGGCGTGGCGAGCAATACCGCGACGATCCACGTGCAGTAGCGTCTGGTATCATCGTCCCCGATGAACCGCCTGGGCCTTCTTCTCGCGGCGGCGGTGCTCTGCTTCGCGCAAGCGCAGCCGCCGCAGCAGCAGTACCGCAGCAGGATCGCGATCTACGATCTCGCATCGAAATCGTCCCGCGTGCTGTATCAGGCGGACCAGGTGATCGAGGCGCCGAACTGGTCGCACGACGGAACGTTTCTGCTGGTCAACAGCGGAGGGAGCCTCTACCGGCTGCCGGTTGCGGGCGAGCCGAAGCTGGAGAAGATCGACCTCGGCGCGGGCGGGTACCGCTGCAACAACGATAAAGGCTTCTCCTTCGACGGCCGCATGCTGGCGTTTTCCGCTTCCACGCCGGATTCGCGCGGATCGCAGGTGTGGCTCGCCAGGGCAGATGGATCGGGCGCGAAGCGCATGACGCCGGCCGCGCCGAGCTATTTCCACGGCTGGTCGCCCGATGGCCAATGGCTGGCGTTCGTCGGGCAGCGCAATGGAAAATTCGAGCTTTACCGCGTCGCGGCGGCGGGCGGCGAGGAGCAGCGCCTGACTTCCGCCGGCGGCTACGATGACGGGCCGGAGTATTCGCCCGACGGCAAGTGGATTTACTTCAACTCCAACCGCAGCGGGGGCTGGGACATCTGGCGCATGCCGGCGGAGGGCGCCGGAGCGGGTGACAGGAACGCCGAGCGGATCACCAGCGACGACTGGGAAGACTGGTTCCCGCACCTCTCGCCGGACGGCAAGTGGCTCCTGGTCTTCTCATTCCCGCACGGCACGGCGAATCACAACGGCAAGATGGATGGTGTGATTTTGCGTCTGGCGCGAGTGCCGGGCAAGAAGGCGGCCACCCCGCGGTTTTCCACGCTGGCAAGATTCTTCGGCGGACAGGGCACGATCAACGTGAACTCGTGGTCGCCGGACTCGAAAAAATTCGCCTACGTGGTGTACGAGCCCATCAATAAATAATGCGGGGTCTGTGGCCTGTTTCCAGGGCAGGTGGCCAATCGTTGGCCACTTGCGCATTTCTGTTCCTTTAGAATGTGCTACTTACGAAAGGCGGGTGGCCAATGATTGGCCGCCTGCCCTAGCCCGGATTTCTCACGCACCCTCTAGCAAAAAGCCGCTTCTTCTGGCATAAACGTAGTTTCCACACCATGTTTGTGCCAGACAGAAAGCGGCCTTTGCTATGACAGAGTGTAGCCAATCCGAGTTCGAGTTCCAAGC
>DATGMB010000136.1:0-8955 GCA_035293845.1 Bryobacteraceae bacterium | reverse complement strand
TCCACACAATGCCAAAGTAACCAGCGCCCTCATTGGATATGTCCCTCTACCTCGGAGCTTACTCCCGGCCGCGTCAAGATGGCAACCTCACAGAGAAGCAGATCTGTTCCGTGAACCCCTATCCGTGGCGCCGGACGGCTGGGCGGCCCGCCGACCCCCGCCCGGCCGCGCCAACGCTTCGGCGCCGCGCGTGTGCGGGCTATCATAGTTGCAGGTTTTGCACCATGAGACTGCTTCGGCGCTGCGCAATTCTCCCGGTATTGGCCGCACTTGCCTGGCTGGCGCTCGCGCGAGGCGGCGATCAGGCTGCCAGGCCGCCGGACGATTCCCAGCGCGATATCACATTACCGAGCGGCAAGTCCCAGCGCGACGAGATCCTGAAAGCCGAACGCGACGAGAACATCAAAGATGCCGCCCAGCTCGTCGAGCTGGCGCAACAACTGCAACAGGATCTGGAGAAGAACGACCGTTTCGTCCTGTCGCTCTCCACATTGAAAAAGACCGATGAGATTGAAAAGCTGGCCAGGAAGATCCGCTCGCGCATGCGCCATAATTAGCCTGCTGGCCGGCGGTGTGCCGGCGGCCGCCGCCGCGCAGTCTCCCGCCGCGGCGCCGGTTCCGGCAATTGCGCTGGTGGACGCCGCCGACGCGCCGCAGTGGCAGGCGCTGGCGGCGTCCACGGGCTGGCGCGTTATCGTCCCTGCGGCGGCGGACAACCCGGACGCCCGTGTCCAGGCGTTGGAGGCGGCCGTGCTCGAAGCGGAGAAACAGGGCGCCGATCCCGAACGGATTTACCTGGCCGGCCGCGGCGCCGCGACTGCCGCGGTGTTTTACACGATTTCGCGCGTCCCGGACCTGTGGGCCGCGGCCATCGGCATCGATGGCTCGCCGCAGCCGGCCATCGACACGGGCCGCGTGTTCGCCGCCAATTTCCGCACCGTCCCGGTGCTGTGGATCAGCAAAGCGGAAGGCGACCAGGCGTTTGCCGCCCGGCTGAAGAATGCCGGCCTGAATATCGAGTGGCGCGCCGCCGCGGGCGCCACGAACCGCTCCGTTCTCGATTGGCTCGCCGGCCACCGCCGCGAAGCATTCCCGGCCACGATCGACTGCGAGACCAACGCTCCCTCCTTCGCCCGCTGCTACTGGATCCAGATGACCAGATTCGACCCCTCCGAGCGCAACGATATGGTCCCCTCGACGCGCGTCAGCACCGGCTCGGGCGCATACCTGAACCTCGGCGGATTCGAGTTCAACACCGCCGATCCGGGCCCCGGCATCGCCGTCACGCTGCCGCCGCACTACGACGGCCCGCTCCGCAAGGGCGACCGCATTGTGGAGCTCGAAGGGCGGCCCATCGCCGATGGCGCCGCTTATATGGAGATGTTGGGCAGGTATCAGCAGGACAAATCGGTCGTGGCGACGGTGCAGCGCGGCAAGGCGCGTGTACGCATCGATACATCGGTCTCGCTGCCCCGTCGCGACGCTACCGTGACCGCGCGGGTGCAGGCGCGATACGTGCCGTCCGAACAGGAGATCCAGATCTCCTCCCGTACTGTTACGGCTATGCGTGTAACCATCCCGTGGCCGGTCGCGACGATGTATTGGAACGGCGTGGCGCTGGACCATGTGGAAAGCCCCGGCTGCTACGTCCTGAGTCAAGAGGAGGAGTTGCTGCATGCCGTCCGCTGCCACTGAGGCCGGCTCTGTCCATCGCTGTACCTGGGCGAATGATGAATGGATGCTTCCGTACCATGATAACGAGTGGGGCGTGCCGCAGCACGACGACCGCATCCTGTTCGAGCTGCTGACGCTCGAGGGCGCGCAGGCCGGCCTGAGCTGGTCGATCATCCTGCGCAAGCGCACGAGTTACCGCGCCGCCTTCGACAACTTCGAGCCGCGGATCGTCGCCGGCTACGACGAACGGAAGATTGCCGCGCTGATGGCCAACGACGGAATCGTCCGCAACCGGCTCAAAATCGCTTCCGCGATCGCCAATGCGCGGGCCGTGCTCGAAGCGCAGCAGGAATTCGGAAGCTTCGACCGCTACATCTGGAGCTTCGTCGGCGGCCGGCCGCTGCAGAACCACTGGCGCACGACGGAGCAGGTGCCCGCACAGACTGCCCAGTCCGACGCGATGAGCCGCAGCCTGGCGAAGCGCGGTTTCCGCTTCGTCGGCTCGACCATTTGCTACTCCTTCATGCAGGCAACGGGGATGGTCAACGATCACCTGGTCGGCTGTTTCCGCCACCGGGAGCTCGCATGAAGCGCGGCACGCGGCGCGAGGTGGAGCGGCGCCTTCTGCGCGCGCCCAAGAGCGAACAGCGCGATGCTGCCTTCCGCAAGGCGATCCGCCAGATCCCGCGCGGCAAGGTCGCAACCTATGGGCAGGTGGCCGCGGCCGCGGGTTACCCGCTCTACCACCGCCACGTCGCCGCCATGCTGCGGCGCAGCGGCGGAACGCTCCCGTGGCAGCGCGTGGTCGGCAGCGGAGGCCAGATCAAATTGAAGTACGAAGCCGGCCTGGAGCAGCGGACGCGCCTGGAACTCGAAGGCGTCCGCTTCATCGGCAAGCGGGTGGATATGGCGGAGCACCAGCACCGGTTCCGGGTTTGGGAGTTCGATTGAGGCTGGCCATTCACGGCGGAGACACAGAGGAGGCAGAGAATACGCGGAGAATACCCGACGAAGTTCCTCCGCGTAGCCTCTGTGTTCTCTGCATCTCTGCGGTGAGAAGGGCGCCCCGATCTACGCCTTCTTCGCCGCCATCTTCGCCGCGAACTTGGCCACGTTGATGATCGTCCGCTCGTGGGTGCCCTCGCCGATCCGGTCCTTTTCGCCGATGGCGGCGACGCGGAACTGCACCCGGCGGCCGTCCAGCACTCCGGTGATCTCGGCCTCGAAGCGGACCGCCGTGCCCATGGGCGCGGCGGCGAGGTGCGCCACATTGACGTGCGTTCCGACGGTATCGTGACCCGCGTCGAGCATCGGCAGGACCAGGTCGCGGCAGGTTTGCTCCATCGCGCGGATCATTTCCGGCGTCGAGAGGACGCGCGCGTTCTCCAGGCCCAGAAAGCTGATCGCGATATCGCTGGTGACGAGAACGGTCCGCTCGCCTTTCGCCCCGATCGTAAGGTTCGCCATGTTCTACGCCGAGGCCAGGCCGGCCAGCACGCCGCGCATGTACGCGAAGGACTTCTGCATGCCGGGCAGCGGGTCCTTGGCGTCGATCTCGTACTCCAGGTTGACGCAGCCCTGATATCTGATCTTCTTCAGTTCTTTGAAGATCGCGGGGATCGGCATGATGCCTTCACCTACCGGAACCTGGCTGTTCTTGTCCTGGAAGTTGCCCAGGTCCTTGATATGCATATCGAACAGGCGCGGCCCCGCCTCCGCGATCGACTTGACCACGTCCGCTCCGGCGCGCGCCGAGTGGCCGGCGTCCATGCACAATCCGCAGCGCGGGTCGAGGCCGCGCACCGCCTCCAGCACCGATTGCGGCGTGGGGAATTGCTTGTCCTCCGGGCCGTGATTGTGGATGGCGATCTTGATGTTGTATTCCTTGACCAGGGATTCGATCAGCTTCAGGTTGTCGTGCGCCGGCGCGCAGACCATCATCGGCATGCCGGCCGCCTTCGCGTACTCGAAGTGCTTGCGCAGGCCTTCAATCGAGGTCTCTTTCATGTCCACGTTGCCGCCGCTCATGATCTTGAGCCCGGCATCGCGAAGCTCTTTCGCTCCCGCCTCGATCTCCGCGGCCGGAATGTTCTGTTTCAGATGGACATCTTTGATGCTGATCCACGGCGTGTGCAGCGCCTGAATCATTTCGATGGTCCGGGCGCGGTCGAAGCTGCGGAACGAATAGGTGGCGACACCCAGCTTGATGCCCCACGGCTCGGGTTCGATGACCGCGGCGGCCGGCCGGACCTCCAATGCGCTCAGGCCCGCGATGCCGGCGGCGGAGCCGAGAAAATTGCGGCGGGATGTGCGATGGTTCACGGGTAATCTCCTCGCTGAGAAGGTCAATTGTAACGTATGCGGCGGGTTACGCGCCGCTGCGCAGGTGAAACGCCAGGTACGCCAGCCAGGCGATCAGCGCCGACATCGGAATGGTCAACACCCAGGCCCATAGAATGTTGGTCGCGATGCCCCAGCGCACCGCCTTGAGCCGGTTGATGCTTCCCACGCCCACGATCGATCCCGCGATGGCGTGGGTTGTCGAGACCGGCAGCCCGAGGTGGGTCGCCATCAGCACGGCGCACGCCGCGCCGGTTTCCGCGCAGAACCCGCTACGCGGCTTCAGCCGGGTCAGCCGCGCGCCCATCGTGCGCACGATGCGCCATCCGCCGCTCAACGTGCCGAGCGCGATCGCCGTGTAGGACGCGAACAGCACCCAATTGGGAACCGCGAACACCGGCAGCAGCCTGGAGGTGAACAGCACGCCGGTGATCAGACCCGCCGTCTTCTGCGCATCGTTGGAGCCGTGGGAGAGGCTGAAGGCGGCGGCCGAAAGCAGTTGCAGCTTGCGGAACCAGCGGTCCATTTTCCACGGGCTGGCGTTGCGGAAGGTCCAGTAGATCAGGATCATGAGCAGGTATGCGGAAACGAGCCCGATCAGCGGCGCCAGGAGGATGAAAGCGATCGTGATCGGCCATTGGCTGCCGCCGGTGACGCGCAGCGCGTCGAAGCTGTGGCTGAAGCCGCGCAGCATGGCGGCGCGCGCCATCGCGGCTCCCGTGTAGCCTCCGATCAGCGCGTGGGAAGAGCTGGTCGGAAGCCCCCACCACCACGTCAGCAGATCCCATGCGATCGCACCGCCCAATCCGCAGAGAATCACCTGTGGCGTCACCAGGTTCAGGTTCACGAACCCGCTGCCCACGGTCTTCGCCACCGCCGTTCCAAAAAGGAAGGCGGCCGCGAAGTTGAAAAAGGCGGCCCACAGCACCGCCTGGAACGGCGTGAGCACTCGCGTGGCGACGATGGTCGCGATGGAGTTCGCCGCGTCGTGAAAGCCGTTGATGTAGTCGAACAGCAGCGCGATCGCGATGATGAATGCCGCGAGACCGATCGGCGTCATCTAGCTGTTCTTCACGACGACGTTCTGCAGCATGTCCGCGACGTCTTCGAACCGGTCGATCGTGTCCTCGAAAAATTCGTAGACTTCTTTCAGCTTGATGAGCGTGATCGGATCTTTCTCCTTGCGGAACAGGTCGGCCACAGCGCTCCGCGTGATCAGATCGCCTTCGTTTTCCAGCCGGTTGATTTCGATGCAGTGCGCCATAATCTCGCCATCCGCGGCAAGCGCTTCAAACGCCTTTTTCGCCGCCATGGCGCAGCCGTTCACCAGTTCCGCCAGCTCCTGCATGTCCCGCGGGATCGGGTCGATCTCGTAGGAGACCACGCAGTGCGCTGTGTCCTCGATGCCGTCCAGGACGTCATCGAGGGCGCTCGAGAGATTGTGGATGTCCTCGGGATCGAGCGGTGTGATGAACGTCTGGTTCAACCGCTTGAAAATGCCGTGGATCACCTCATCGCCGCGGTTTTCCAGGATGCTGATCTCGGTGGCCGCCTCGGCCAGGCGCGAGTTGCCAATGCGCACCGCCTCGAGGAAAACGCGAGCCGCCTGCGAAATCAACTCGACTTGTTTCAAGAATAGGGCGTAGAACTTCTCGTCTCTCGGCAAAAGGCGCATAGGGAGGCTGTTTCCGAAGGAATCCTTATCGTAATCGCTTTGTCACAATACGCGCAACGTCCCTCGTCCGCGGCCTCACGCCGCGGGGAACACCAGAGTGAACACGGAGCCTTTCCCCAATCTGCTCTCCGCTTCGATCTGCCCGCCCATCCGCTCCACATTGTGCTTCACGATCGCGAGGCCCAGCCCCGTGCCGCCCGTTTCGCGCGACCGGGCTTTATCCACGCGGTAGAAACGCTCGAAAATACGCGGGATTTCGTGCTCCGGAATCCCGATTCCGGTATCGTGGACCGCGATGCGCACCGTCCCCTGCGCCTGGCTCACTTCGACCCGCACCTCCCCGCCTGGCCGGTTGTACCGGATCGCATTCAGCAGAAGATTGAGCAGCGCCTGCTCCAGCCGGTCGGTCTGCCCTGCGATGTACGCCGGTTCCGCCGCCGGGGCCCACGCCCGCACCTGGCGCGCGGAGGCCTCCGCGGCCACGGTATCCAGCGCGTGCGCCACCACGGCCGCCACGTCCAGCCGCTCCGCCGGGCGCGGCTGGCGCTCGCCTTCGACTTCCGCCAGCGCCAGCAGGTCCGACGCCAGATCCGCCAGCCGGTTGGTCTGGGCGGCGATGATCCCCAGAAACCGGCGGCTATGCACGCGGTCTTCCAGCGCGCCATCGAGCAGCGTCTCGGTATACCCGCGGATCGCGGCCAGCGGCGTGCGCAGCTCGTGCGAGATGTTGGCCACGAAATCCCGCCGCACGCGCTCCAGCCGCTCCAGCTCCGTGACGTCGTGGAGCGTCGCCAGCGCGCCGCCTCCGCCCGGCTCCCGCAGCGGCACTGCCATGACTTCGTAGCTGCGGGCGCGCGCGCTCAGCAGGTTCATGCGCTGGCATGCGGGCTGGCCGGTGGCGATCACCTCGGCCAGCATCCGGCGCAGCTCTGGATCGCGCGCCAGTTGCAGCAGCGAAATGTTTTCCGGCACCGGCGTGCGGGCCCGCACCGCCCGCGCGAACGCGTCATTGCAGAAGATTACCCGGAGGTCGCGGTCGACCGCCAGCACACCCTCCACCATGCTGCTCAGGATCGTTTCGCGCCGCGCGGATTCCACCTCCAGCCGGCCGATCATCTTCCGGAACTGATCCGCCATCAGGCGCAGCGAGCGTGTCAGGGAGCCGAGCTCGTCATCCCCTTCCGGCTCCGCCGGCGGCTTGCCGGAATAATTCGCCTTCACGAGTTGCTGCGCATACGCTTCGATCGCGTGAATGCGGCGCGTCAGCGATCGCGAGATCAGGTACGCCACCAGCAGCGCAATGCCGATCGCGAACGCCGAGCTGCGCAGCATCAGCCGCCGCATCTCCGCGATCGATGCGCCGACGCGATCGAGCGGCTCCGCCACCCGCAGCACGCCGCGCCGCCCCGCCAGATCCACCGGCATCGCGAAATAACAGAACTCGGCGTTGAGTGTTGCGCTGCGCCGGATGTCGCTCCCGGTGCGCCCCGCCAGCGCCGCCGCCACCTCCGGCCGCCGGGCATGATTCTCCATGGTCTCGGGATCGTGGCGGGAATCGGCCAGCACCACCCCGTTGCCGTCGATCAGGGTGACGCGATATCCGGTGCGCCCGTCGGCCGCCTCCGCCCAACTCTGGAATTGCCGCGGCTCGCGCGCGGGCAGGCCCGGCGCCAGGATGCGGCACACCAGGCCGAGTTCCCGCCGTGCGACCGCGCGCTCGCGCTCGCCGGCGTATCGCGTGAGCAGAAAATCGGCGCTCCCCAGAGCGACAAAGATCAGCAGCACAGCGCCCAGCAGGAGTTTGCGGAAGATGGGACTTCGCATCGATAAACGACTAGTGTAGCCCGCCGTCCGGAACAGGGCTTCGAGGTGGTGAAATCCCAGTTTTTCCGCGCAAATGGCCCACCGCTTGCATGGTCTCCATGAAGGAGTTCACCATGCCAGGAAAGAATACCGCGGTTTTCGGCATCTATCGAGGGCGCACGGAAGTGGAGGAAGCTGTCGAGCAGCTCCGCACAGCGGGGTTCCGCAGCACCGATATTTCGGTGCTGTTCCCGGATAACCAGGGCACGAAGGACTTTGCCCACGAAAAGAATACCAAGGCGCCGGAAGGCACCACCACGGGCGTCGTGACGGGTGGGGTGGCCGGCGGGGTGCTGGGCTGGCTGACCGGGATTGGCGTGCTGGCGATTCCCGGCATCGGCCCGCTGGTCGCCGCCGGACCGATCGTCGCGGCTTTGGCGGGCGCCGGCGCGCTCGGCACGGTCGGCGGTGTCATCGGAGCGCTGGTGGGCCTCGGGATCCCCGAATACGAGGCGAAGCGGTACGAGGGCCGCATCCGCGAGGGTGGCGTGCTGCTCTCCGTGCACTGCGACTCGAGCGATTGGATCCGCCGCGCCAAAAACGTGCTGGAAATGACCGGAGCGCAGGATATCGGAGCGGCCGGCGAGAAGGCCGGCGATTTTGCCATCTCCGATAAGCCGATGCAGCGGACCCGCACGGCGGGCAGCGGCAACCCCGTCAACGACGACGACGATCTGCGTCGGCCGTAGCCGGCCAATCCTGCTCCATTCGCGGCTGTGCTACCATCGCCGCGAATGGACGCCATCCAGCTTTTGAACGTCACAAAAGCCTTCGGCGAAACGGCGGCGGTGGACGATGTCTCCCTTACCGTACCCGAAGGCTCCGTCTACGGCTTCATCGGACCGAACGGCTCCGGCAAAACCACCACGATGCGGATGATCCTGAGCATCATCTATCCGGACCGGGGGACCATCCGCGTTTTCGGCGGCGAGTTGCGGGGCCGCTCCGAAAATGTCGGCTATTTGCCGGAGGAGCGCGGGGTCTACCGCCGTATGACGGTTCGTTCGCTGCTCGAATTTCACGGCGAGCTGCGCGGCGGCCGTAAAGCCGGCGCGGAGATTGATTCCTGGCTGGAGCGCCTGGACCTCACTCACTGCGCCAATCGCAAGGTCGAAACGCTCAGCAAGGGGATGAGCCAGAAGGTGCAGTTCATCGCCGCGGTGATCCCGCAGCCTCGCCTGATCATCCTCGACGAGCCCTTCACCGGCCTCGATCCCGTGAGCGCCGAATCCATCCGCGCCGCCATCCTCGACCTGCGCCGCCGCGGATCGACCGTCATCCTCAGCACGCACGATATGAGCGTGGCGGAAGACCTCTGCGATTACATCTTCATGATCTTCAAAGGCCGTAAGGTGCTCGACGGAACGCTCGATTCCATCCAGCAGCAGTACGGCGACGACACC
>DATGMB010000135.1:0-11181 GCA_035293845.1 Bryobacteraceae bacterium | reverse complement strand
GTCGGGGCGTACCGCGCCTTCGATTTCAACCAGGTGCAGATCGTCCAGAACGGCTTTCTGGCCGACTTCCAGCGCGCCGAAAACAACGGCCTGCTGGCTTTTCATGCCCTCGGCACGTTCAATCCCAACTACAACGCCAATATTCCCGGCAGCCAGCCGCTTACGGTCTTCCCGCTGATGGCCCGGAACATCCTGAACAATTCGACAGTCGTCAACCTGATCGAGAGCGGCGAGCCCGGCGAGCTGGCGACCGTGCTGACGGAGAACGGCCTCAACGGCCGGGTCAGCTTTTTTCCCAACCCGAACGCGCTCGCCACGGACATGCTGACGAACTACTCGAGCTCCAGCTATAACTCGCTGCAGGTCGTGGTGCGGCATCGGATGAAGAGCGGCTTGAAGGTCGAGGCGAACTACACGTTCGGCAAGGTGCTGAGCGATGGCGACGGCGATCTGCAGACGCGCTTTCAGGCCTTCCTCGATTTGAACAATCCGGGGCTGGAACGCTCGCGCGCCAACTTCGACCTCAACCATATGATCAAGGCGTTCGGCGAATACGAGCTGCCGTTCGGCGAAGGCCATCGCCTGGGCTACCGGCCGCTGAACCGGGTGATCGGCGGCTGGAAGTTCGCCAGCAACATGGTGTGGCAGTCCGGCGCGCCGTTCTCCATCCTTTCTGGCCGCGGCACCCTGAACCGCGAAGCGCGGTCGTACTACAACACCGCGACCACGCTGCTCGGCGGATCGCAGCTTTCACAGGTGGTCAAATTTCAGATGACCGGCAACGGGCCGATGATGGTCGCGAAATCCGCCATCAATCCCTCCGATGGCACCGGCGTCAACGCGGACACCGAGCCCTTCTTCAACGGCCAGGTGTTCTTTAATCCCGTCGCCGGAAGCCTGGGCGTGCTGCAGCGCCGCGAATTTTCCGGCCCGTGGACGTTCAATATCGACATGAGCCTCATCAAGGCCGTGAAGATCACCGAGCACCAGAACGTCGAATTGCGCGCCGATGCGTTCAACGCGGTGAACCACGCGACCTTCTGGGTGGGAGACCAGAACATCAATTCGAACACTTTCGGGGTGATCAGCTCGATGTTCTATTCGCCCCGAATTATGCAGTTCGGGCTGTATTACCGGTTCTGAACCGGAAACCCCGCGCTTTTTACGATTTACACCGGCGTCCGAAACTGGTACCCTATTTGCGATCTTTTCACACGGGAGGGGAGTGTGCGCATGATCTTCACCCAGGAACAGACACGCGACTTTCTGAAACGCGGTTTTTCGCGCCGGGACCTCGGCCGGATTGCCGCTGTCATTTCCGCCGGCGCCGCGCTGCCGTTCTACAACGAGCCGGCCCTGGCACAGCTTTCGCAAGTGCGCGGTCCGATGCCCGCGGACGCGGTGAAGATCGATGCGAATGAAAATCCGCTCGGCCCGTGCGAGGAAGCGCGCCAGGCAATGCGCGACATCATCCCGCAGGGCGGCCGGTACCTGTACAACCAGACCGACACCACGCGCGAGCTGATGGCGGAAATGGAAGGGCTGAAGTCCAGCTACGTGCGGATCTATGCCGGATCGAGCGCGCCGCTGCACCAGGCGGTGCTGGCGTTCACTGGGCCGGAGCGGCCTTTTGTGACCGCTGACCCCGGCTATGAGGCCGGAGAAGTGGCGGCCCGGGTGATCGGGGCCAAGGTCATCCGCGTCCCGGTGACCAAGACCTATGCGCACGACGTGAAGGCGATGGCGGCGGCCAGCCCGGACACGGGGCTGATCTACATCTGCAACCCGAACAACCCCACCGGCACAATCACGCCGCGGAAAGACATCGAGTGGCTGGTCGAAAACAAGCCGAAGGGCGCGGTGGTCATGATCGACGAGGCGTACATTCATCTTTGCGGCGAGAAGATGTGTTCGGACCTCGTGGCGCAGGATAAAGACGTCGTCATTCTGCGGACTTTCTCGAAGATCTACGGCATGGCGGGCATCCGCGCTGGCGCGGCACTGGCGCGGCCCGACCTGCTGGCGAAGGTGTCGCAATATTCGAGCGGCGCTATGCCCATCACCGCGATGGCGGCGGCGACGGCGAGCCTCAAGGCAAAGAACCTCGTGCCCGAGCGGCGCAAAATCATTGCGGATATCCGCAACGATATGTTCTCCTGGATGGACAAGCACCATTTCCAGTACGTGCCTTCCGTTTCCAATAAGTTCATGGTGGACGTGCACCGGCCCGGCGGCGAGGTGCAGAAGGCGCTGCGGGAGCAGTACCACGTCTACATCGGCCGCGTGTGGCCGAGCTGGCCGACGCACGTGCGCGTCACCATCGGCACGGCCGAGGAGATGGAGAAATTCAAGGCCGCGTTCCTCAAAGTAATGGCGTAAAGCCGGCAGTGCAGGCCTCTGGCCTGCACTGCCTCCTTCTTGCCGTCCTTTGCTTTCTTGCCTACGCCCCGGCGCTGGGCCTGCCGTTGATCGAAGACGACTACCCGAACCTGGCCCAATCCCAGGTGTACGGAGCTCCGTCTGCGCTCCCGGCGCTGGCCGGGCATCCGGTCTACCGCGTGCGCTCCACCAGCGAATGGACGATGTACTGGATGTGGCGCCTGGCCGGCCTGCGCCCTTGGGCGTACCACCTGCTCAGCCTGGCGCTGCACATTGTGAACACGTGGCTGCTATTCGCCATCTGCCTCGCCTGGCCCCAATTCCGGCCTGCGGCGTTCTGGGCGGCGGCGTTTTTCGCCGTCGCCGAAGGGCATCAGGAAGCGGTGATGTGGTTCTCCGCCATCAACGAGCTGTGGCTGTTCCTCTTCGGCGCGCTGGCATTGTGGGCGTGGCGGAAGGATCGCGCGTGGGGTGTGGCGCCGTTCACCCTGGCGCTGATTTCGAAGGAATCGGCGGTCATTCTGCTGCCGCTGTTCTATCTCGCCGCGCCGCATCGGAACTGGCGGCGCTGGCTGCCGTACGCGGCCGTCGCGGCGGTGGTCACGGGTTCGATTTTCCTGGGGCCGGCAACGTTCCGCTTCGGCGATGGCAGCTTCTCATGGCGCGCGCCGTTCTGGATCACGTGGCCGCGCGGCGTGGCGCGGGTGCTGTGGCCGTGGGGATGGCTGGCCTTGGCGGCGGTGTGGATCACCCGCGACCGGAAGGCACTGCAGACCGCGGGCCTCGCGCTGGCGTGGATCGCGATCGCGCTGCTGCCGTACGCGTTCCTGACTTATTCGACGGAAATTCCGAGCCGCCAGACCTATCTCGCGAGCGCCGGGCTGGCGATGCTGGTGGGACTGGCGCTGAGCCGAATGCCGGACCTGTATTTCCCGGGCCGGTACGTCCCTGGGTTTCGCGTGGCGTGGGCCGTGATGGCGCTGATCGTGATCCAAAACATCGGCTATCTCTGGACGAAGAAGCGCTCGCAGTTCCTGGAGCGCGCCGCGCCGACCGAGCAGCTCATCGCCTTTGCCCGCCGCACGCCCGGTCCGATCTGGGTGCGGGATTTCCCGCGAGTGCCGTGGATTGCCGAGGAGGCGGTGCATCTCGGCGCGGGGCATCCCGCCTCGGATGTGGTCTGGACGGCAGCGGAAGCCAAGGCGCGCGGGGCGGTGGAGTTCCGGATTACGGCGTCGCGCCGCCGGTAACGATCTTTTCGGCCGCGGCCTTACCCATGCGGATGCAGTCGGGGATGCCGATCCCCTGGTAAGCATTGCCCGCGAGGTGCAGGCCGGGCACGGCGGCCACGCGGGCTTCGATCTCCGCGACGCGCTCGAGGTGCCCGACGGTGTATTGCGCCATCGACCGGGGCCAGCGAAAGATGCGGGTAAACCGCGGGCGGGCAGTCACGCCGGCGATCTCGCGCAGCTCGCGCGCGACCTCGGCTGTCACCGTGTCGTCGGACTCGGCCAGCACCCCGGCGTCGTCCATCCCGCCGAGGAAGCAGCGCGCCAGGATCTTGCCGGGAGGCACGCGGTGCCCGAACTTGGTCCCGACCCAGGTGCAGGCGACCAGACGGCGACGCTCTTTCCTGGGCACCAGGAAGCCGAAGCCCACCGGCGGGGCGGGGAAGTCGGCCGCATCGAATCCGACCGCGACGGTCATCGAAGAGCTGTACGGAATTGCAGCCAGCAGCTCGCCGAGGCGCGGATCGAGGGCGGCCGCGAGCGGCGCGGCATTGTGGGCCTCGCAGGCGAGCACGACGTGGCCGGCCTCGATCCATTGCCCGGCGATGCGCACGCGGAAGCCGCCGGGCGCGCGTTCCAGGCTTTCGGCGCGCGCCGGGATGACCTCCGGTTTCGCCGCGGCGGCAACGGCATCCACCAACTGCCCGAGCCCGCCCTTGAGCGTGCGAAAGAGCGGCGCGGGCTCGGATTGCGCGCCGTTCGAGCGCGCCTTGGCCCGCGACGCCAGCACGCCGCGCGTCAGGCTGCCGTATTGGCGCGCCAGCTCGACGAAGCGCGGCAGCACGGCCGCGACGCTGAGCTGCGCGGGATCGCCGCCGTAGATGCCGGAGAGGAGCGGCTCGGCCAGGTAATCGACGGCCTCCTGCCCGTAATGCTCGCGGACAAAATCGGCCACCGATTGGTCGCCGGGCAGCGGCTGGGGGGCGCGCAGGAGTTCCAGGCCCATGCGGATCTTTGTGGCGACGCTGAGCAGCGGCGTAGCGACGAGCGGCAGGATTTTGGTCGGCACCATCATCATGAGACCGTCGGGCAATGGCACCAGGCGGCCGGACCTGCGGACGAAGGTGACGCGCAGGCGGTCATTGGAGCCGATCACGTCCGCAGCCAGCCCGAGCTCGCGGATCAGGTCGAGCGCCGCCGGCTTGGCGGAGAGGAAGCTGTCCGGCCCCGCCTCGATGGTGCAGCCCTCGACGTGCTCCGTCTGGATGACGCCGCCGAGCCGCGGGCGGGATTCGACGATGGTGGCGCCAATGCCCGCCTTGCGTAGGTAATAGGCCGTGGAAAGGCCGGAAATGCCGCCGCCGACGATCAGGCTGCCAGGCATCGCTTGGCCACCTCGGCCAGGGCACGGGTGAACGTGGGGGAGCCGTTGAGCGATTCCGGGCGGCGCACCGCGATGCCGCGGGCGGCCGCGTAGTCGCGGAAGCCGATGTCGATATCGTAGAGGATCTCGACGTGATCGCAGACGAAACCGATGGGATCGATCACGGCCTCGCGCACGCCTTCGGCAGCATAGCGGTCGAGCACGCATTCGACCGTGGGGCCGAGCCATTTTTCGGAGGTCATGCCCTGGCTCTGGAAGGCGAATTCGTAGCTCGCCAGGCCTACGCGCGCGGCTACGGCGGCTGCGGTGGCGCGGCATTCCTCGGGATAGGGATCGCCGGATTCGAGGATCTTTTCGGGCAGGCTGTGGGCGGTGAATAGAACGCGGGCCGCCGGCAGCAGCGGGCGGAGGCGCTCGGCGAAGGCTTCGATGAGGAGCGGCTCGTCGTGATAGCTCCTGGCCCAGATCAGGTTGAGATCCGGCGCGGCTTCCACGGTGCGCTTCATGTACAGCCCCACGCTCATTTCGGAATACTGGGGCGCGAGGCAAACGGCGGCGACGCGGTCCGCGCGGATTTGCGGAACCACATCCCGAATGAAGGGATGCCAGTTGCGCATCGCGAAGAATACGGGGATTCCGAGGAGCTTTTCGAGTGCCGCCGCCTGTTCGCGAGTCCAGCGGAGCAGGGGAGAGGCGCCGCCGATCCGGCTGTAGCGGTGCTTGACTTCCTCGACGACTTGCGCGCTGCCCGGACGGCCGCCACGGATCTGGGCCAGGTAGCTTTCGACATCCTCGACCCGCTCCGGCGCGCCGTGCGCCAGGAGCAGGACCGCATCGCTCACGGCCGGAATTCCCGCACCATTTCGACCACGGCGCGCACGTTGTCGACCGGAGTTTCGGGCAGGATTCCGTGCCCCAGGTTGAAGATGTGGCCGGGCCGCGTGCCGGTGCGCTTGAGCAACTCGTGGACCTTGGCGCGCAGCTCGTGGAGCGGCGCGAACAGCGCCACCGGATCCAGGTTGCCCTGCACCGCGGCGCGGTAGCTGATGTCCATCCAAGCCTGGTCGATATTGATGCGCCAATCCATTCCCATGACGTCGCCGCCGGCCGCGTGGAGCTCGCGGAAGTACCCGGAAGCGCCGGTGCCGAAGTGGATCACCGGGACGCCGGTCGAGCGGATGCGCTCGATGAGCGCGCGGGAGTACGGCGCGGCGTAGCGCACGTAGTCGTCCGAGCCGAGCGCACCGACCCAGCTATCGAAGACCTGAATGGCGCGCGCGCCGGCCGTCACCTGCAAGTGGGCGAAGGGCGCGAGCACGTCCACGATCTTGCCCATCAGGCGGCGCCACATGGTCTCGTCGCTGTACATCATGCGCTTGGTGCGGATGAAGTTGCGGGAGGCTCCGCCCTCGATCATGTAGCTCGCCATGGTGAACGGCGCTCCCACGAAGCCGATCACCGGGACCTTGCCGGCGAGCGCGCGCACGACCTGCTGGATGGCCTGCCCGACGTAGCCGAGGTCGTCCGTATTGGTGGTCGAGAGCGAATCGATATCGTCGGTGGTGCGGACGGGATTATCGATGATCGGCCCTTCGCCGGGAGCGTAGCGCAGCTTGAGGCCCATCGGCTCGACCGGCAGCAGCAGGTCCGCGAAGATGATGGCCGCGTCCACGTCCAGGATTTCGACGGGCTGCAGCGTGACCGTGGCGGCCAGATCGGGGCGTTTGCACATTTCGAGAATGCCGTGGCGCTCGCGGATCTGGCGGTACTGCTTCAGGTAACGGCCGGCCTGCCGCATGAACCATACCGGCCGAACATCGGTAGGACGCCGCCGGCAGGCGTCGAGGAACCGGCTGGTCATTGGAGCCACGCGCATGGCTGATCCACCCTGTCTTCGCAGAAAAATACGCGAAAGTCTTTTGGCTTATGCCTGGCCGCCCACTGGCGGCCGTTCACGAAATACGGCTTGGCCCACGCCTCGCTATCGATGGTGCGCGGGCAAACAACCGAAACCGCCACGCTGCCCTGCGCCGGGTATCCGGTTCGCGGGTCCATGATGTGGGCGTAAATCCGGCCTTCGGCACGGAAGAACTTCTCGTAGCTGCCGGAGGTGGACATGGACATGTCCTTGAGGAAAACCTCCGCCGCCGACCGGCTTGTATTCCATGGATTTTTGATCTCGATCCTCCAGCCGCGAGGCTCCGACGGGGGAGCCCCCATACCATAGATACTGCTGCCCGACCCAGCCACGAGGGCGATGGTAATCCCTTTCTGTCTCAATACATCCACCATGCGGTCGACGGCATAGCCTTTGCCGATGCCGCCCGGGTCCAACTCCACCCCCGGCCGGTCGAACCAGACGGTCTGTGCCGCCCGGTCGAGGTGGACGTGCCGGTATCCCACCTTGGTCATAGCCGCCTCGACCTCCGCCCGATGCGGCAAATGGCCGGTGCCCTTGTAAAACCCCCAGACCTTCATCAGCGGGCCAACCGAGATATCGAAAGCGCCTTCGCTTTCCCTGCTATATTCCTGGCAGGCCCAGAGGAGATCGAATAACTCCCGGGATATCCGCAGCGGCTTTTCCGCCGCATGCCGGTTGACCTGGCTCCACTCACTATCGGCTTTGTAATTCGAGAGGAGCTCATCCAGCCGCCGGACTTCGTCAAACGCCGCGTCCGCGGCAGCCTCCATTTTTAACCGATCGGAGCCGTACAACTCGACGGTGTAGGTGGAACCCATCGCGTCGCCGCTCTTCTCCAAGCGGAGCAAAGGCGCTTGGGCGCGGGCGCACACCACCCCCGAAAGAAACAAAACTACCACAGTTTGTTTGAGTTTGGAGCGAATTTTCGACCGGTTCCAGAGAATTTTTGCGTTGACGGGCGCGCGGCTTGCCATCTCACAGGATATCAAGGCCGGCGCGACGGAACGAAGGCAAACCAAATTTTGCAAAACGAACCCAACGATCGGTGTTAAGCGGCGTGTTTGCTGTGGGATAGGCGCTGGGAAAACGAAGCCAAGATCGAAGCCATCGGTAGCTGAATCGCGGGTGGGGCAAGGCCGCGCGAGGCTGGCAACGGATTTGCGAAACGAAGCCAATTTCGGTTTCCGATTCCGGAGTTGCGGACGGAGCGTCTGCACCACAGTGATAGCACGGCACGGCGCGGTGGAAGGCGGGTTCCGCCGGTAAGCCAATGAGCGCGCAGAGGAAATATTGCCGCAGTTCCGGTGGCCGCTTTTTCTTCGCTCCCCCTGACCATCCGGACTAACCCATTTGGGCAATAGCCCGGGAAATTGGAGCGGGGGTATTCTACCGGCGTTGTGCGGCGCCGACGATGTTTGCTGACGGCGCCGGCGGCGCACCGGGGCTGTGGCCCCGAGTCTCGACACAGGCGGACTGCTCGATGTCTTGCGCAACCCTCAGCAAGAAAGCCCCATCCGGGGGGCACGGTGGTTCTACGACTACCCGGACCGTCAATTCCATTAATATCGCTCTGATTCTGGCGTCGTTTGCGATTGCCCTGTACCTGCCATTCCAGTTATTTCTCTTCGCCTATGCGATCCTGGGGCCCGGCCATTACCTGACGGAGATCTCCTGGCTGGAGAGGCGGCGCTTCTTCACAAAGGGCGGGTACGACCCGTGGGTGCTGGCCGCACTGGCGCTGGTGCCGTCCATCTTCGCGACATTTTCTTTCGGGCCGGTCAAGCTATTCCGCTCTCCCCACGATATGGCGGCGGCGATCGGTTTGGCTTTCGGAAGCGCGCTGGTCTTCTTCCTGACGGGGACAAGGTCTGCGCGGCTGGTGGGATTAGGGCTGGTGGCCGCGGTTTCTCTCATCGCCGTCAACTCCAGTGCCTTTATCGTCCTGCTGCTGGCCCTCTTTCTCCCTACGCTGATCCATGTCTACGTGTTTACGGGTGTCTTCATGATTTTCGGGGCGTTGAAGGAGCGCAGCGTCAGCGGATACCTGGCCTTCGGGTGCTTTCTGGTTTGCCCGCTGCTGTACCTCGTCCTGCATCCCGGCAGTTTCGGAGTGAGCGACTCTATCGTTCAAGCGTATTGGCGCCCGTTTTCGAATATCAACACCGCTCTGTTGGGGCTGGCGCCTCCGCACTCGCAAGCGCAGATGGATGAGAATGTGCGGCGCGTGTTCGGTTCCGACAATGGCCTGACGGTCATGCGGTTCATTGCGTTTGCGTACACTTACCACTATTTGAACTGGTTTTCCAAGACAGCGATCATCAAGTGGCACAAGGTGCCGGGAATGCGGCTGCCGCTGCTCGGAGTCATGTGGGCGGCCTGCATCGCGCTCTATCTCTACGATTCCTCTGCGGCCATGAAGGTCCTGTTTTGCCTCAGCTTTCTGCACGTGTTTCTGGAGTTTCCTTTGAATCACATGTCGATCGTGGGAACCGCGCGGGAGCTGCGTGGGATCGGAATGAAGCTTCGGCGAGCGGCCTAGAAACCGCTTGCCGGGCTCCGCGGCCAGTCCGGAATCGGTGACCGTGTTGGGTTTTACACACGGTATCCCTGCGCGGATGATCTCCGACAGTTTCCAGGAACATCGTTGACGGACGGATGCCGCCGCTGTTTTCTGCGTTGATAATGGGGATGGCGCAGGGCAGGCACTCTGTATGAACGTCCGGGGGATTTCAAAACATGTGGTAAGTCCTCTCCTGAATCCCTTAAGACTCCCGGTCAGTTGGGCAGGCCAACATGGATATCTGCCCGACCGTGTGCGCCGGATACTTCCCTGGCGCTGGGCTCTTCAACCATTCCGAATCTACGGTCCCGGTTGGACGCTGGCATGGTGCCCGACGGAGTTCGACAGTATCGGTCACCGGTTGTTTTGGGCAGGGCTGCGCCGGTGGGAGGCAGAGACGGTCTCCACGATGCTGCGTCTATTGGGAGAGTCGTACTGCTTTATCGATATTGGAGCGAATTGCGGCATCTATTCGCTCTTAGGCGCGATCGTAAATCCCCGGCTTCAGGTATTTGCGATTGAACCTGCCCCGCCGACCTATGCGGCGCTGCAGCGGAATATCGATGTGAACCGGATGGGTGATCGTATCGTTGCCGTGAACTGCGCGTTAGGGAACCACAATGCCATGGTTCCGTTTCATTGCGCCGCCGATGCAACGATGAGCAGCTTATCGGTGAACGGATATCGAGGTCAGCCGGGGACCATCATTCAGGTGCCGTGCCGGACGCTGGATTCGCTCGTCGACGAACACTGCCTGAAGCCGGATATGCTGAAAATCGATGTCGAGGGGTTCGAGCACGCGGTTCTGATGGGCGCTCGTAAAGCGCTTGAGGACTTTCGGCCGCGAATCGTGCTCGAAGCGAATCCTGGCGATGATAACGAGCGGGTGGCGGGCATTCTCCGGGATTACGGGTACACGTTCTACCACATCACGGGGCGCGGACTGGAAGTCCACGCGGAGATTTTCGGCGTAGAGGAGTACAGGAACTGGCTGTGTGAAGTCGATCGGCAGTAGTGCGGAGAATACCCGCTCAACACCCCGGCATTCTTACGGATTGCGGCCGAGTTACTCGTCTCTTCCGCGGGATTTCCTGGCCCGCTTGATGAGGAAGTCGATCCGGCTTTCCACGTCCGGGTTGCGGTCCAGGTCGAAGTGGAGCTCGGGGACGTGGCGCAGGCTGAGGCGCGTGGCGAGCTCGTGCCGGAAGTAGTGCTTGGCATGTTCGAGGGCGGCCATGGCATCGCGCTGCTGCTGCTCGGAAGCGCGCACGGCCACACGGACGGTGGCGTGGCGGCCGTCCGGGCTGACGTGGGCCTCGATCACCTCGACGCCGAGCAGGCGCGGATCGTCCGTCTCGAAGCCGATGATTTCCGCGAGTTCTTCGCGGACGGCTTCGGAGACCCGTAATGTGCGGCGTTCATCCATAGAGCGGGGATCCGGGATCGGGGGTCAGGGCAGCGGCATGGCGCCGGACCTGGGGTCTACAGCCATTCCACAGTCGCCTCCGCCAATTCCGGGCCGAGCAGGCTAGCGGCTTCGTCTTCTACGGAACGGAGCACCTTTTCGGCATGGGTGTGGTCGCTCGCGACCGTTACCGCGGCCACGGCAGCGCGCTGCCAGAGATCCTGATGATCGATCTCGGCGACGGCCACGTTGAATTTGTTGCGCAGGCGGTTCTTGAGGCTCTCGACTACATGCCGCTTTTCT
>DATGMB010000134.1:0-9200 GCA_035293845.1 Bryobacteraceae bacterium | reverse complement strand
GGGCGTGTTCAACCACGGGGAGAATGGACTGGAGCTGGAGCTGATGGCCGCCTACGGGATGCCCAACCTCGATGTGTTGAAGGCGGCGACCTCCGTGGCCGGACAGGTGCTGCACATGAACATCGGACGCGTCGCGCCGGGGATGTACGCCGACCTGATCGCCGTCGAGGGCAACCCGGCGGCGGACCTCGCAGCGGTCCGCAAAGTGAAATTCGTGATGAAGGCGGGCGCCGTTTACAAATCGGAGCCGCGGCCGTAAGGGAGCGGCGCGCCGCGGTTCATGCTCCGTTCCGTTTGGGCTGCAGGACTTCGAAATCGATCCACTGCGAGGCCTGCCTGCGCTTCTTTTTCGCAAGCGGATCCGTGACGGTAATCTGAAGCAGGTACTCGCCGGGGGTGAGCTCGCTGCCGAGCCGGAGGACGCCGGCGCCCACCAGATCCGCCGGGGTGTCCGGCAGCTTCTGTTTGACCTGCTGCGGCTGGCCTGCGTAGATCTCTCTGCCGTCGCGATAGACCCGCACCTGCGTGGAGACCTGCGGCAGCTTCCGCGGGCCGCCGGACTTCGCGTTGATGACGATATACCCGTAAACAATCGGCTGGCCGGGGCGGTAATGGCGAATGGCGGGGCCGCCTTCCGCGTACGCTTCCACCTCCCCGTCCTTGCTGGTCTGTACGGTGAGCCCGGCGGCGCGCGCGATTTCGGGCGAGGCGAGGTGCAGGGCGATGCCGGACATCGCGAGCTGGCCTTTGCGCGTATCCGGGACCTCGACGAACTGGCTGGCGGAGCCGATGCGGCCCGTCGCGTGATCGCGCACCACCACGCGCAGCAGAAACATGCCGGGCTCCTTCATGACGTCGCTGAAGCCGAGGAGAAAACCCTCGCGCAGCGCCTGCTGGTACTGCTCGTCGCCGAGGGCGATTTCCTGCACCCGCTCGCGCTGGATCACGGTCTGCTTGAGGCCGCGGTAGGAATTGCTCAGAATATCGACCGTGGCGCGCCACGCGCCTTTTTCGTCGCGGATGAAGTCGAGGCCGTTGGCGTCGAAGTGCAGCAGCGAGTAGACGCACGGGCCGGAGGATTTCGCGATCGTGAAGAGCGAGGTGAGCCGGACCTTGATGCCCGTGGCGGCGAACGGCGAAGCGAGCGCTTCGGCGAGCTGCTCCTCGCGCGATTTCTGAGTCTTTTCCGTCAGCGTGAGCTCGTCCGCCACGCCGTTGAAGCCGTTCTTCCAGCGCACGCGCAGGCCGGGACGGCGCAGCCGCACCGTGACGCGGTGGAAACGGGCCTTTTCCGGATCGCGGTCGAACGTGCCCTGGCGGGGCGTGTAGCCGAGAAGATAATAGCCGAACTGGTCGGCGGCGGCGTCGCGGATGCAGCCGGCGATATCATTGCGGTTGGCGTAAAAGAGGCCGCCGGTGCCTTTGGCGAGATCGGCCAGACCGCCCGCGGATTCGAGCGGCGCGGCGCCGGGCGGCAGCGGGAAGGAGACGGGATTGTCGGAATCGGGGGCCGTCCGGCCGGGATCGGACCAGCTGGGATCGGGCCGGTTGGGATCGGGTGCTCCGCGGTTGCCGGGCAAAGGGCGGGGCGGACCGGGGACGCTCTCCGACGCATCCGCGATTTCCGCGGCCGTCATCCCGGCCTGAAGCCCGCGCGGATCGATGGTGTAGATGGAGACGTTGGAACGGTTGGCAAGGTCCGTGAGCCGTTCGATCGCGCTCCCGATTTCGGGATCGACGCGCAGGGAATCCGAGAGCATCACGACAGACTTCCGGCCGGGAAGCTGGCGCATGCCGTGGACCACCTGCTCCAGCGTGCCGAGGCTGCCAAGGGCGGAAAGCGTGTAGCCGTAATCCAGCATCTGCGGGCTGCGCTGCACCTCGACGGGCTCCGAACCGGGCATTGTCTGGATGGCGCCGAGGCCCACCCGGCCGGCGAAGCGCCACTTCAGCAGATCGATGGCTTCGAGCAGCAGGCGCTGATCCGTGGTGAACTGCTCCAGCAGCGCCACTCCGCCGCCCGTCCGCACGACGGCCACGAGGTCGCCCGGCTGCATTTCCTGCTCCACGAATTTGCGCAGCGCGTCCCGCACCCGGACGACGCTGTCGAACGATAGGGCGAGATCATCGACGACCAGCGCGATGGTCCGGCGGACCTGCGCGGCCGTGATGGGTTCGGGCGCCAGTCGCGGGGCTTGTTGGCCTTTGGGCACGGGCGGAGGAGCCGGCAGCGGCTCCGGCGCGGGTACGTACGAAAAGTAGGAGATCTGCTGCGGAACGCCGTCCTGCAGGAGCTCGAAATCCGAGGCCTCGAGATTCGGCACGCGGCGGCCGTGGGAATCGGTGACCACGGCATCGACCTGCACCAGGGTCACGGTGATGCGGAGAAGCGGCGGCGAAGGCGGCGGGCTGGGCGGCGGGGCTTGCTGCGCGGCGGCAGCCAGCGAAAGCCAGAACAGCGCGAGGGCGCGCATGAGCGTTACAGTCTAAGAATACATGACAACCCTTCGGTACGCCTGCCTCTTAGTGGCTACCGCCGCCGGGGCGCAGATTCTGCTCAATCCGCCGCAGATTGCTGAATTTGCAATAGTTCCAAAATAAATTTGACGTTCTTAACGTGCCCGTGTCCCCATTTTGCCGTAACGTTCCCCGGAGGCGCTGCGCCATCAAGAATAACCATCCATGACTGCACACCGCATGTACACCCGTTTCGGGCGCTTCCTCGCCGTGCTCCTGGCCGGGGCCGCCCTGTATGCATCGGAACACCACGGCGTGGTGCAGTCCGGCGGGCTGCCCGTTCCCGGCGCCACGGTGACGGCAACGCAGGGCGACAAGAAATTCGTCACCACGACCGACGATCAGGGTACGTATTCCTTCGCCAATTTGCCGGATGGAACGTGGACCATCACGGTGGAAATGCTCGGTTTTGCCAAGTTGAGCGAGGAAGTGGGAGTGGCGGCGATGGCGCCGAGCCCGACGTGGAACCTGAAGCTGCTCTCGCCGGCGGAAGTGAAATCGGCGGTCGAGGCATTGAAAAGTCCGGCTGCTCCCGCGCCCGCAACGGTATCTGCGCAGGCACCGGCCGCGGCGGCGCCGAAAAATGACGGAACGCCAAATGGCACGGCCACGGCGAGCGCGCAGCCGTCCAATCCGGCCGCAGCCGCGCCAGCGGGCGGGCGCAGCGGACGCGGCGGGCAGGGCGGCAATGGCGGCCGGCCCTCGCTCCGGGGAGCGCTGGCGCAAAACGGGCAGGGCGGGCGCGGCGGGCAGAACGGCAATGGATTCCAGCGCGTGGACGTCAATGCCGCCGACGGCGCGGCCGCCGCGGCGGATGGCAGCCAGGACATCGGGATGAGCGCCGGCGATGCTGCCCAGAACGCGAATGACGCCTTCGTGGTCGGCGGAAGCATTTCGAGCGGCGTGGCGATGCCGCAGCAGAACGACTGGTTCGGCGGACGCGGCGGCCCCGGCGGTCCGATGGGCTTCGGGATGGGCGGGCCGGGCATGGGCGGGCCGGGCATGGACGGCATGCAGCAACCGGGGATGGAAGGCGGCGGGCCGCAGATGGCCGGTGGCGGACGCGGCGGTCCTGGCGGCGGCGGATTCGGTGGCGGACGCGGCGGGTTCGGCGGCGGTCCCGGCGGGCGCGGCGGATTCGGCGGACCGGGCGGCGGGCGCGGCGACCGCGCGGGCCGCGGACCGGGCGGCCGGAATCCCAATGCGTTCGGCAACGGCCGGCGCGACGCGCGGATGCGCTACAACGGCAATCTCGGGATTATCTACAACAACTCGGCGCTGAATGCCCGCCAGTTCTCGCTGACCGGCCAGGACACGCCCAAGCCCTCGACGGCCAACGCGCGCATGACCGCCATGTTCGGCGGGCCGCTGAAGATCCCGCATCTGTTGAGCGGGCAGAAGACATTCTTCACCATTAATTACCAGTTCACGCGGGCCCGCACCGGCAGCGTTTCGACATCGCTGGTGCCCACGGCGGACGAGCGTGCCGGGAACTTCGCGAACGTATTCAACCTGCAAGGCCAGCCGGTGACGATTCTCGACCCCACGACCGGCGCGCCGTTCCCGAATAACCAGATTCCGGCGAACCGGATCAGCTCGCAGGCGCTCGGGCTGCTGGCGTTCTATCCGCTGCCGAACTTCGGCGGCAATTCGCGCTACAACTACCAGACCGCGCTGGTCGGAATCAACAATCAGGACAACGTCAACACCCGCATCAGCCACACCATCAACACCAAAAACCAGGTAAACGGGAATTTCAGCTACCAGCGCCAGGACGGGACCTCGCCCAACCTGTTCGGATTCGTCGACGGCAGCCATCAGAGCGCGTACAACACGGGCGTGGGGTGGACGTACCACTTCACAACCCATCTTTTCAATCAGGCGAACTTGAATTTCAGCCGCAACACCCAGACGTCGACGCCGTATTTCGCCAACCGCCTGAACATCTCCGGTCAGCTCGGAATCACCGGCAACGATCAGGACCCGAACTTCTGGGGTCCGCCCTCGCTCGGCTTCGCCAACGGCTTCGCCGGCTTGAGCGACGCGAATCTGGTCTACAACCGGTCGCAGACGACGTCCTTCGGCGACAGCGTCCGCTGGTTCCGCGGCAAGCACAATTTCACCTTCGGCGGCGATATCCGGCGCCTGCAGAACAATCCGATCTCGCAGCAGAATCCGCGCGGCAGCTTCAACTTCACCGGCGGCCTGACGGGCTACGATTTTTCCGACTTCCTGCTCGGCCTGCCCTATACCAGCCAGATCGCTTACGGCAACGCGGACAAGTATTTCCGCAACGGCTGGTTCGACCTCTACGCCACCGATGACTGGCGGCTTTCGACCAAGGTGTCGCTGAACCTCGGGCTGCGCTGGGAGTACCAGTTGCCGACGACCGAGCTTTACGGCCGGCTGGTCAATCTGAACATCGCGCCGGGGTTCGCGTCGGCCTCGGTGGTGTGCGCCACGACCACGGTGACGGGCTGCACACCGTACAACCAGGCGGGTTTCACCAAGTCACTGATGAACGGCGATGCGCGCGAGTTCCAGCCGCGCATCGGCATCGCGTGGCGGGCGACGAACAACACGCGAGTGGACGGCGGATACGGCGTCTATTTCAACACGACGACCTATCAATCGATCATCAACCAGATGGCCCAGCAATCGCCGCTGTCCTACAGCCTGATCGATTCGGCTGCCAGCGTGCCGCTCACGCTGGCGAATGGCTTCCCGCTGGTCACGAAGACGCCCATCACGACCTTCGCGGTGGACTCGAATTTCCGCATCGGCTACGTCCATACCGCGCGGGCTTCGGTGCAGCAGACGTTGAAATGGGGACTGGTGGGAACGGTCACCTACACCATGGCGAAGGGCACGCACCAGATGCAGGAGTTCATCCCCAACTCTGCGGCGCCGGGCGTGACGGTTCCGGCGGGCTGGTCATCGGCGTACTGCCCCACCTGCCCGACCAATTTCACGTACATGACCACCGGCGGCAACAGCATCATGAATGCGGTGTGGCTGCAATTGCAGCGGCGGTTCCGCGGCGGCTTCGCCGGGAACCTCGTTTACGCGCACACCAACATGATCGACGACGGCGCGACCGGCGGGCGCGGCGCCGGCGCCAGCATCGCGCAGAACTGGCTGGACCTGAACGCGGAGCGCGCGCGCTCCGCCGGCGTCCGCGCCAATACCCTCAACGCCAATTTCCAGTACAGCACCGGCATGGGCGCACGCGGCGGAGCGCTGCTGAAGGGCTTCAAGGGCAAGCTGCTGCGCGATTGGACCATCTCCAATGCGTTCGTGGTGCAGAGCGGCGCTCCGGAGACCCCGGCCGTCATCAGCAAGGTTCTGGGCGGCACCGGCATCGTCGGCCCGCTGCGCGCGGAATACACCGGGCTGCCGGTCTACCTTCCGGACGGGACGCTGAATCCGGCGGCATTCGCTGTGCCGGCCGCGGGCACCTACGGCAACGCCGGCCGCGACATCATCACCGGGCCCATGACCTTCACGATGAACTCCTCGGCTTCGCGCGTGATCCGCGTGGGCGAGCGGCGGAGCTTCGATTTCCGCATCGATTCGGTCAACCCGCTGAACCACGTCGTATTCACGGCCTGGAATACGACCGTAAATTCCACCCAATTTGGGTTGCCTTCAGGCGTGAGTCCCATGCGTTCGCTGACCGCGACGTTGAGGTTCCGGTTCTAAGAGGAAATCATGAGATCCATCACCGCCACACTCGTTACCTGGGTGCTCATTGCCGCGGCACAGCCGCCCGCCCCTCAGCAACAGCAGCAGAACGCGACGCTGCCGTCGAAAAAGACGTTCGAGTTCAAGACCACCACGCAGCTCGTGGTCGAAGACCTGATCATCAAGGATAAGAGCGGCAAACCGATCACCGGACTGACGCCGGCCGACTTCGTGGTCACGGAAGACGGCAAACCGCAGAAGGTTTCGTTCGTGCAGTTTCAGAAGCTGGAAGAGGCCGCCGCGCCGCTGCCGGATCAGCCGGAGGGGCCGAAGCAACTGGAGACGCGCGTTGAACAGCCGGCCGTGAAGAGCGCGACCACGGTGCAGATCGCGCCGGAAAAGCCGGGCGACATCAAGTACAAAGACAAGCGCCTGATGGTGCTGTTTTTCGATATGACCTCGATGCCGCTTGCGGACCAGCTCCGCGCGCAGGATGCGGCGACGAAGTTCGTCAAGACGCAGATGACGCCCTCGGACCTGATGGCGATCATGACGTTTTCGAACGACATCAAGGTGGTCGAGGATTTCACGGATGACCGCGACGCGCTGCTGAAGGACATCAAGGGTCTGACGATCGGCGAAGGGCAGGGCTTCGACGAGGCCACCAACGACGACAGCACCTCCGACACCGGCGCCGCCTTCACGCAGGACGACACCGAGTTCAACATCTTCAATACCGACCGCCAGCTTGCCGCGCTCGAAAGCGCGGTGAAGATGCTGGGATCGCTGAATGAGAAAAAGGCGCTGGTGTACTTCGCTAGCGGCATGCAGCGCAACGGGCTCGACAACCAGGCGCAGTTGACTGCGACGATCAACGCGGCGCTGCGCGCCAATGTGTCCTTCTATCCGATCGACGCGCGCGGCCTGGTAGCCTCGGCGCCGCTCGGCGACGCGACGAAATCCTCACCGGGCGGAGCGGGGATGTATAGCGGCAGCTCGGCGCGCGCCAGCCAGAGCAACTTCCAGGGACAACAGGAAACGCTGTATACGCTGGCCGCGGACACCGGCGGCAAGGCGCTGCTCGACAACAACGACCTTGCCGTGGGAATCCAGCAGGCGCAGAAGGACATGTCGAGCTATTACATCCTGGGCTACTACAGCGATAATGACAAGCTCGACGGCCGCTTCCGTACGATCAAGATCACCTTCAAAAATCCGGCGCTGCAGGCGCGGATTTCGAAGTTCGATTACCGCCGCGGCTACTTCGCGGGCAAGGACTTCAAACAGTTCAACTCGACCGATAAAGAGCGGCAGCTTGCCGAAGCGCTCATGCTGGGGGACCCGGTCACGGATATCGATATCACGATGGAGATCGACTACTTCCGGCTGGCGCGCGACCGCTATTTCGTGCCGATCGCGGCCAAAATTCCGGGCAGCGAGATGGAGCTGGCGCGCAGCGGCGGGGCGGAGCGGACTACCATCGACTTCATCTGCGTGGTGAAGGACGCGGCCGGCAAGCAGGTGGCGAACGTGCGCGACTTCGCGGATTTCAAGCTGAAGGGCGCCACCGCGCAGGATCTGGCCAAACACCCGATCAGCTACGACACCGGCTTCACGCTGCCGCCGGGGAACTATTCGCTCCGCTTCGTCGCGCGCGAGAACACCACGGGCAAGCTCGGCACCTACGATGCGAAATTCACGATTCCGGACCTGACCAGCGAGCAGAAGCGGCTGCCGATCAGCTCGGTGATCCTGAGCAGCCAGCGCATGGATATGAGCCAGGCGGTATTCAACGCGGAGAAGGACAAGAAAATCCTGGCCGCGAATCCGCTGATCGAGGACGGCAAGAAGCTGGTGCCGAGCGTGACGCGCGTGTTCAACAAGAACCAGGAGATGTACGTCTACCTGCAGGCGTACGAGCCCACGGCCGAGAGCACGCAGCCGCTGGTGGCAACCGTGAGCTTCATCCGGGGACGCGTGAAGGCGTTCGAGACCGCGCCGCTCGAAATCACCGAAGGGCTGGATGCGAAATCGAAGGCGCTGCCGCTGAAATTCAGCGTGCCGCTGGGCAAGCTGGCGCCCGGCAAATACACCTGCCAGGTCTCGGTGCTCGATCCGAGCGCGCAGAAATTCGCGTTCTGGCGCGCGCCGGTCGTGGTGGTGCCGTAGGGGAGAGATGCCCGGCCCGGGTTGGGTGTGAGCACGGTTTCCGCAATTCCGGGTCAGCGCTGCCGGGCCGGCGCGATCTTCCCCAAGCCGCTGTGGCGGCGCCGCTCGCGATTCACGAGCGGTGTCCGGTGTGCGCGCTGAAGTAGGAACGCGAGCCTGGGTATTTCCTGGTCGCGATGTACTTCTCCTACCTGCTCTCGATTCCGCCGGCGCGAGCGTGCCGGGGCGACGCGGCGCGGGCGCCGCGGACGGAGTAGCATGCTTCGGTTGCAAACCAATCATAACCAAAGAGGAGCGTGAGACCGGCGGGGGTGGCTGCGATAATCCGGGGCAGAGGCTCGTACCATGCAGACGCCGTCCGAAGCGCACCTCCGCCAGATGCAGGAAGCGCTGGACCTGTGGCCGGACCGGATCGACATGGCCAATCTCCTGCCCATCTTCGTGCCGGCATCTTTTTTCGCCCTGGGCAATTGGCCGGGCCCGCATATGCGGCTGCGCGCGCCCGACATCGCGCTGACCTGGACCGTGCTGTTTCCGAACCAGACGATGCGGTACGTCAACTTCGCGACGCAGCGCTACTGGGAGGAATGCGGCCTGGATTGGCAGCAGATCGCGCTCCAGAATCTGGCCGCCCGGACCAGCGGGCACGCCGGCGTACACGAGATCCGGAACGGGAGCGGTGGGCTTTCGGCCGTCGCGTTTATGTTCGAGGACGGGCTCGGACCGTCGCGGCTGCTCTTCCGGGCCAGCTTGTCGGAGTGGTTTCCGGCAGGCTACCGCGTGGCGATTCCCGAAATGAGCTGCGGCGTGGCTTTCGCCAGGGATCTCGA
>DATGMB010000133.1:0-15878 GCA_035293845.1 Bryobacteraceae bacterium | reverse complement strand
TTGACGAACTCGCAACGCGGCGTTATGTATCGAGTTTCCCGCGGGCTCTGATCTACGTGGGGCTGGGAGAAAACGATCGGGCGCTGGAATGGTTGGAACGGGCGTTTCAGGAGCGATCCAGAGGGTTGGCCAAACTCAAGGCCGATCCCCGTCTGGACCCACTGCGAGGGGACAAACGGTTTCGTGATCTATTGCGAAGGGTAGGCCTCGAGAGATAGTGGTTGTCCTCACCTCTCACCTGCCTGCATAGCCGTTCGCCCTGCATCATATATATGTTGACCTCGGGTGAGTTTAGACTCACGTTGCGATCCCCACCCGGCGATTCCGGCCAACGGACGGATAGCCGTCGTTCCGCCGACTGACCTCGGCCCGGACCAATGATCCGTGCCGGACGTTTTTCGTCAAGTTGATGCGAGGAGGTTGACGCGAGGAGGCCAACTTTCCGGGTGAACTGAGTTTATCCATGCGGCTTCCGCAGGGACGGGTTATTGGCACCGGATTGCCCGCATCGGGTCCAACCGGGTAGCACGAACTGCCGGCAAATAGCTGGCGATCCCGGCAACCAACCCGAGGAACATGGCCGCCGCCGCGAACGTCGCCGGATCGGCGGCGCTCACCTGAAACAGCATCCCGCTGACGAGCCGCGCTGCTCCCAGCGCCGCTGCAATCCCGGCGGCCAGTCCAGGCATCGTCAGCCGCAGGCCCTCCCTCACGACGAGCACGAGCACATCGCTCCGGCTTGCGCCGAGCGCCAGCCGCACGCCGAGTTCCTGCGTCCGCTGGCTCACCGCGTAGCTCATCACGCAATAAAGCCCAATCGCCGCCAGCACCAGGCACACCGCTCCCACGACACTCAAGAGGGTGGCCGCGACCCTCTGGGGGTACAGCGACGCCTCCGTCGCGTCTTCCATTCGGCTGGTGTGAAACACCGCGTCCGGGTTCAGCGCGAGAGCTTCCCGCTGCAGCACAGGCGTGAGCAGCATCGGGTCTCCGCTGGTCTTCAACATGACCGCGAAATTCAGGCCCGGGGCGAACCACTGGTCGAACGGAATGTAGAAAAACGGCAGCCTTGTCTCAAGCAGCGTGTCGTATTTGCTGTCCTTGACGAGTCCGATCACGGTAGCGGGGTTGCGCTCGATGCGAACTGTTCGGCCGATTGGATTGCGTCCACCGAAGAATCGGCGCGCGAAGGTCTCGTTGACGACGATCACCAGCGGCCTACCCTCTCCGTCCATCTCGGTGAAGTCGCGACCCTCCAGCAGCGGGATGCCCATGAGCCTGAAATAGCCGGGAGGGACCGTCGCACGCTGGAGAATCATTTGTTCGTCCCGGCGCGGAATATAGCCGTCCACCTCGAGTTGATGGTAAGGCATCGAGTTGCCCGGCGTGGCCAGCGGGATCACGTCCGAGTAGGTCACCCCGAGGACGCCAGGCTGCGCCTCCATCCGCTCGCGCAACTTGCGGCAGAACAGATGCTGCTCATGGGCAGAGTACCCCGCGTTGGAGAGATAGAACTGCGACATCGAAAGGTTCGTCATATCGAAGCCCGGTTGCACGCTGCTCGCGTTTTGAAAGCTGCGGAAGAACAGCCCCGCTCCGATGAGCGCTATCATCGCCATCGCCACCTCCCCTGTCACAAGCAGGCCACGCAGGCGGTGCGAGTTCGTCCCGGTGCCTCCAGCCCGGCCGCCTTGATTGAGCGTCTCACTCAGGTCCGCCCGCGCCGACAATAGCGCCGGCACCGTGCCCGAGGCCAGCGTAGCGACCACAACGATCCCCAGGGTAAATCCCAGTGTGGGCACGTTTAACCCGCCGCTCAAGTCAATCGGAATATCCATCGCCGGCATCAGTTTGGAGAGCGACTGGCCCATCCACATCACCAGCAGCACTCCAATCGAAGCTCCCCCCATGGCCAACAGAAGGGTCTCCGTGAGTAGCTGCCGCGCGAGCCTGCCGCGCCGTGCTCCGAGCGCCAGCCGCACTCCGAATTCTCTCTGCCGCGAGACCGCACGGGCCAGCAGCAGGTTGGCCACGTTCGCGCAGACAACGAGCAGGAGCAGCACGCATACCGCCATGAGGATTCGCAATGGCTCCAGGAGCAGGCCCTGCGCTCCCACACGTCCTTTCCAGATTGGCGTTACGCACGCCGCCACACCGCGGTTCGTCGCGGGATTCGCCGCTTCGAGCTGCCGCGAGAGCGCCTCCACTTCGGCGCTCGCCTGTTCGATCGTGACACCCGGCTTCAGCCGCACAATCGTCGAAGTGATGTCCCGGGTACCGCGAAAATGCAGCGTGCCGTCGCCCGTCCCCATGGCGGTGGCCATGGTCACCGGCATCCAGAGATCGAGCACCACGCCCACAAGCGACCCGTGGAACTCCGGCGGCGCTACGCCGATGATCGTCAGCTCGTGCCGGTTCAGCCGAATCGTACTGCCTAAAACTTTCGGGTCGGCGTGGAACCGGTTCTGCCACATCCGGTAGCTGATCACCGCGACCGGGTACCCACCTTCGCGTTCGCGCCCTTCCTCGGGCAGAAACGTCCGTCCGAGCACCGGTTTCACCTTCAGCACATCGAAGTAGTTGGCGGAGACCAGCTCGGCCCACGCACGCTCCGGGCGGCCCCTGTCGCTCACGTTGAGCGGGGTGAAGCGCGCGATCGCCACGGCGGCCACCTGCTTCAGACTGTCACGGTAATCGCGGTAGTCGAGGTACGAGTTAGCGCCATTCGGCGTTGTGGTTTCGATCAGGGCCAGATGCTCTACATCGTGCGCGCCCGGCAGCGGGTGCAAGAGCACCGCATAGATCCAGGAAAACACGGTGGTGTTCACAGCAATCCCCAGGGCGAGGGTCAGTACCGCAAGAACCGTGAAACCCGGGTTGCTCCTCAGCATTTTCAAGCCAAATCGGACGTCCCGCATTCTGGCACCTTATGCAATTCGCGGCCCGGCCATAACGTGTTGAAATTGCGGTTCGCAGGCTTGGCCACTGCGTGCGATCGCCCGAACGAGTGTCTGAAATCGATGAGGTAGTGTCCGAAATCGCTCAGATTCCCGTTTGGCTCCGTCAATGGCCGGTGGGTGACAGTACCTGGTCCGCTTTGACGTTGGTGAGGGTCTTGATTGCTCCGTCGGGAAAGCGGATTTCGATTTTGGGGATGATGCTTTGGGCTCCCACTCCGAAGTGGAGCGGGGTGGAGGCGGAGGAGGCGTAGCCGACGGCCGTGGTCATTTCGGCGTATTGGACGCCGATCTTCACTTGCGTGCCGATGGGGAGCTTCAGGGCGATCCAGTGGCCGGCCGCGGGGCTGACGTTGCGCCAAAGCTCGGCGGGCTCGCCGAGCGAGGAAGTGACGGCATCGATGCGGCCGTCGCCGTCGAAATCGGCGAAAGCTGCGCCGCGGTGGGCGCGGACGAGGGTGAGGCCGGCTTCGCCGGAGACATCGCGGAACGTGCCGCCGGCGTTGAGGAACACGGAATCTTTTTCGCGGTAAACGGCGGGCTCGAAGAGCTCGACGCGATCGTTGACGTGTGAATTAGCGGTGAAGAGGTCCTTCCAGCCGTCGTTGTTGAAGTCGAAGAGGCCGAGGCCCCAGCCGCTGTGCCGGACGGCGGCGGCGCCCAGTTTCGACCCATAGGTCGCATCGGCAAACAGGCCCTTGCCGAGATTGCGGAACACGGGGAAGGTCTCGCCGGCGAGCGCGGTGACGAAGATGTCGGGCAGGCCGTCGTTGTCGTAATCCTTGAACTCCGTGCCCATGCTGGCCACGGGCTTGCCGGCGTCGGGAAGGGCCGTCCCGGCGGCGAGCGCCACCTCTTCGAAGCGGCCGTTGCCGAGGTTATGGAAGAGGAAGTTCGGCATGTTGTCGTTGGTGACAAAGACATCCGGCCAGCCGTCGCGGTCGTAGTCGGCGAAGGCGACGCTCATCCCGCGGCCGGCGTATTTGGCGATGCCGGCGCGCCCGGAGACGTCTTCGAACGTGCCGTCGCCGCGGTTGCGGTAGAGGGTGCTCGCCAGGCCTTCGAAATATTTGGGGTGGCAGTAGATGCGGATGCCGCGCGAGGCGTCCCCGCAGTAGCGGTCGTAGGCGGTGGACCATTTGGCGTAGTGGACCACCCAGAGGTCGAGCTTGCCGTCGCGGTCGAAATCGAACCAGCCGGCGGCGACGGCCCACTCGCCGCTGCGGATGCCGGCCTTCTCGGTCACGTCCTCGAATTTGCCGTTGCCGAGGTTGTGATACAGCGTGTTGCGATTGACGCCGGCGACGAACAGATCGGGGCGGCCGTCGTTATCGTAATCGGCGGCGGCGGCGCCCATCGAGTAGCCGGCGCCCGCGACGCCGGCGGACTCGGTGACGTCGCGGAAATGCCAGTTGCCCTCGTTGCGGAAAAGGCGGTTCCAGTATCGCGGTGAGGACTTTTCGAGAGACGGGATTTCGGCGCCGTTGGTGAAGTAGATGTCGGGGCGGCCGTCGCCATCGTAGTCGAGAATCGCGATGCCGCCGGGCATGGTCTCGATCATGTGCTTGCTGGCCGTGGGGCAGTTTTCGAGCGTGAAGGAGAGGCCGGCCGGCCCGGAGACTTCCTGAAAGCGAATGGCGGGTGGCGCGGGAACGGTCGCGGCGGCCAGGGCGAGGACGGCGAGGGCGGCGCTAACGAGGAGGACCGATCTGCGCTTCACGGGCGGCTTCTTCCTTGGCTTCCGAATCGCGTTTGCTGAGCTCCTGGTATTTTGCCATGGCGGCCTGCGCCTTTTCCGCCTGGCCAGCGGCGCGGTAGGCGCCGGCAAGCTGGAAGTGGAGGCTGCCGTCGCGATCGAGCGCGAGGGCTTTGACGAGGTGCGGAATGGCTTCGGCCGCCTTGCCGGTGCGGGCCAGCGCGAGGCCGAGAGAGGCATCCGCGGCGAGCAGCTTGGGGTCGCGGGCGAGCGCGGCTTTGAGATGCGGGATCGCCTCTTCGGGCCGCTCCAGGCGCAGGAGGCTATCGCCCATGAGGAAGTCGGTCTCGGGGGTGTGCGGCAGGCCGCGGGCGGCTTCCAGGGCCGCGCGGTAATCGGCGGCGAGGAACAGCGAGACGGCGAGTCCGCGCTGGAGCTCGGAGTCCGCGGGCCGGATGGCTAGGGCGGCCCGCCATTCCTGCGCTTCTTCAAGATATTGGCCCTGGCCGCGGGCGATCTCGGCGCGGAGCTTGTGAAGCTCGACGGATTCCGGGAGCTGGCCCAGGCGGAAGAATGCCTGGAGCGCGAGCTCGTTGGCGGCCTTGGCGCGCCAATAGAGCGCCTCGGGCGTGGTGGCCGCGGCTTTTACCACGGCGGCATCGTGGCCGGCGAGGAACTCGCATTCGGCGGCGTGGAGCTTGCAATCGGGCTGCGGCAGCGCGGCCTCGCGGGCGTCCTCCTGCGCGGCCCAGTCGGCATGGCCGGTCTTGCGGTAGACCTCGGCGATGCCGGCGTGGATGCCGTGCATGCCCGGCAGCTGCTTGAGGGCTTCGTTGTAGAAGAAGAAGGCGCTGCGATACTGCCGGCGCTGCACTCGGGTATCGGCGACCAGGGCGGCGACGTACGGCGAAGTGGGATTGGCGGATTGGAGCCGGGCGAAGGACTGCTCGGCGATTTGCTGGTTGCGCAGGCCTTCGGCGTACCAGTAGGCCGGAGTGTCCGGGGTTTGGGCGAGGAGCAGGGCCGGAAAACAGAAAAGGGCGAGCCGCCATGCGACTCGCCCCTTTTTGAGACTCACCACCTCACCATTGTAAGCGGAGACCGAACCGGATCTGCCGCTCGCCAAAGGAGCTGCGGATGCTGAGGAAGTTGGTGCCGCCGGTGTCCGATGTGCTGGCGGGACCGTTGAAGTGGGACGTGTTCGGGAAGTTGAAGAACTCCGCCCGGAACTGCGTGCGGAGGCGCTCCTTCGTGATGAACTCCCGCATGATGTTCAGGTCGGTGTTCCAGACTCCGGGGTTGCGCAGGATGTTGCGGCCGGTGCTGCCGAAGGTGGCCGGCGTGGTCACCGAGGCGAACGATGTGGGCGAATAGTAGTAGGTGCCGGGGCCGACCGCGCCGATCTTTTGCACGGGCGCCACCTGGTTCGATGTCTGCGTGTTGTCCGGCGCGTTGAGCAGCGAGCCGGAATCGCCGACCGTGAACGGCGTGCCGGTATAGGCCTGCATGAGGCCGCTGACGTTCCAGCCGCCGAGAATAGCCGCGGCGACGCCGGAGTTGGCCAGCATCTTGCCCTTGCCCATCGGCAACTGATAGAGGAAGCCGACCTGGAAGTTCTGCTGGCGGTCGAAACCGGCGGTGGCGCGGTTGCGCTGGAAGACCGGGGCCCAGTTCCAGCCGACGCTGGCCCAGCCGTCGTCATCGGTGTAGTCGATGGTGTGGGACCAGGTGTAGGCGGACTTCACCATCAGGCCGTTGGCGAACGAGTGGGTGACCGCGATCTGCAGCGAGTTGTAGTTGGAGCTGAGATAGCCATCCCACATCTGGGTCGCCACGGTGCGGCCGTAGGCCAAATTGTACGGGAGGTTGGCGACGCCGGAGCCGGGATAGCCGGCGTTAATGTCGTAATCGGCCAGCAGGTGGACGGTGTGGGACGCAACGTAGCCGACCGACATCAGCAGGTTCTTCGGCAACTGGCGCTCGACGGTGAAGTTCCAGGATTGCTCGTAGCCGCGGTGGATCAGGCCGCCCCAGGGGCTGCGCTCGGCGACGTTGCCGGGCAGCGGAATGGCGCCGCTCGAGAGGTCGGGACCGATGACCGGCGGCACGCCTTTTTCGATCGTCCCCGCTGGAGAGAAGCCGTTGGGCGCGGTGAAGGCGGCATCGATCACCAGCGGATACCAGCCGCGCAGCGGGCGCGAGAAGGGGATGGGATCGTAATTGATGCCGTAGCCGGTGCGGATCACCGTCTTTTCGTTGAGGCGGTAGGCCAGGCCGATGCGCGGGGCGAACAGCTTGTGGCTTACGGTGATGCCGGCATTTTCCGGTGTATTGCCGCGGCCGCCGAGATACACGGTGTTGTTGAACGGATTGTAGCGCTCGATGCCGTAGCCGGCGCGGGTCATCAGCGGGTAGAACTCGTAGCGCAGGCCGAGATCGATCGTGAGCTTGCGGCTAACCTGCCAGCGATCGCGCGCGTACCAGCCAAACTGCCATTCGCGGCCGGTCGAAAGGATGTACTGCTCGCTTTTATCGGTGGAAGTATTCAGGCCGAGCAGGAAATCGGCGTAGGCGTTGAACTGGTTGGGCGCGGGACCGCCGTTGAGCGCCGTGGGGCTGCCGCCGAAGCCGAGGTAGCCGCGCGGGCCGTTGCCGATCTCGGGCTGCCAGTGGTTGAGGTGGTGGCGGACCAGATCGAAGCCGAAGCGGAATTCGTGCGCGCCATGAATGTAGGTGAGGTTGTCGCTATGGGTGTAGCTTTCCTCAACGCGCTGCAGGGGCATCCAGTTGGGCACGCCCATGCCGGTGTAATTGGAAATGCCGATATCGGGGAAGCCGCTCTGCAGCGGATCGGGGCCGTTGGTATTCGGAATTCCGAACTGGAGGCCGTAGTTGGTGCCGAAATCGCTGGGCGTGACGTGCTGGCCCTGGCGCTCGTAGCCGATGACGCCGTCGAGGATCACGTGCGGAGAGAACGTGTGGGTGTGTCCGATGGTGCCCACCTGAATCAGCGTGTTGCCCTGGCCGGGATCGGCGCCGCCGAGGCCGGGGCCGCCGGCCACACCGAAGAGCGGCTGCCCGCCGGATATGGCCCACATGCGTCCGTATTTGCCCCAGATCGCTTCCCGCTCATTGAGGTTGAAATTGATCTTGGCATCCAGGTAATTGCGGCTCAGGATCGGCCCGCCGGAAGCGGTGTAGTTGTTGAGCGTGGTCGCGCTGGGCACGTTGGGCGCCGGGTAATACGACTGCAGCTTCAGCGCGATCGGGTCCAGCCGGTTGGCGGGGATCACATTGCCGGGGAACGGCGTCCGGCCGGTGCCGTCGGGGTTGCCGGTGTTGGGATCGTAGATCAGCGTCGAATACTTGCTGAAGTCGCCGGCGCGCTGATCGGCGGTGGGCACGGTGTAGAAGCCGGGCGATCCCTGGCGCTGGCGGGTGCCATCGTAGCTGACGAAATAGAACAGCCGGTTCTTGCGAATGGGGCCGCCGATGGTCGCTCCGAAATTGTTGTAGATGCTGAGCGGGTTGGGCGTGCCGGGCGCCTGGAAGAAGTTGCGCGCCTTGAGGTGCTGGTCGTCGTGGAATTCATAGGCGCTGCCGTGGATTTCGTTGGTCCCCGACTTGGTGGTCACAATGATCGCCGATGATCCGGCCATTCCCTGCTCGGCATCGGCCGCGCTGGTGGTGACGTTGACGGTCTCGATAGCCTCCTCGGGCTCGACGTAGCCGACGTGGTGCGGCAGCCAGACATTGACGCTGGTGGCGCCATCGATGCGGGTGATGTTGGTCTGCGCGTTGCCGCCGTTGATGTGGGTCTGCAGGGCGCGGCCGGGCGTATCCGTGATGGAGTTCTGGAACGCCGCCGGGGTCGCGCCGGGCACCAGGTTGATCAGTTCCTGGTAGTTCCGGTAATTGCTCAGCGGCAGGCTTTCGATCTGCTTGCTGACGATCTCCGTGTGGGTATCGGCCTTTTCGGTTTGCAGCGCGTCCGCGGTGGCTTGGACCGAAACGGTCTCGGTCACCTGACCGACTTCGAGCTTGAAATCCGAGCGCGCCACGGTGTTGGCGAAGACTTCGAGATCCGCCTGAGAGAAGGTGCGGAAGCCCTTCGCGGTCACTTTGAGGTCATAGCGGCCGGGCAGCACGTTGACGAACGAGTAGCGCCCTCCGTCGTCGCTCACGCCATTTCTGGTGGCTCCGGTTTCCTTATTCGTGAGGGTGAGCGTGGCGTTCGGAACCACGGCATCGCTCTGATCCGTGACCGTGCCGATCACCGAGCCGTACAGCACCTGGGCCGCGGCGGGACGCAGCGCGATCCCCGCAAACGCAACTGCCAGCATCCCCAGACAAGGAAAGAACACCCGTAGAGAATTTCTTTTGAGTAGCATTCCCCCTCCAAACCCTTTTACTCTTCCCCCTCGAACCCCTGCCGGTATTCCACGCTACAGGCCGGTTACAGACACTAAAGAAGACTTGGGTCTATTTATATGGCGAGAGGAATCCTAAGTCAATACAAAAATAGATGAGAGGATGACACGGACATTCGCCTGACCGGCGGCAAAAAAGACGGTAAAAAACGTTCGCGAACGTCCCGCCGCGCGGTTTGGACGTTCGGTTGCACGCTTCCGGTCGAGGAGCGCCGGCGGCTCGCCGGCAAAGCCGGGAATGTCTGCTGCATCACTTCCCACTCTCGCCCGCATCTTCGGCCGGAACGGCCGGTCGGAACCGGCTGCCGAACTGAAGCTCCTGCTCGAGAGAATCGGCCGGGCGCTCTATCCCGAAAGTGTGTCTGTGGTGGCGTCGTCGTGGCTCAAGAGCGTCTATACCGCGGGACACAACCGGGCGTGGTGGGGCGAGCTGGATGCCGAGATCGGAAAAATTCTCCGTGACGACTCGCTCAGCGCCATCGCGGCCGAGCCGGTCCGGAGCATCCGGATGTGGGTCCGGCGGGCGATTCTTCCGCGGCTCAAGGCGCCGGCGGCCAAAACGGTCCTGGTTCCGCCGTTTCGTCCCGACCTGACGCCTGAGCAGGCTGCGCCGTACCTCCGCCGCGTGCTGAATGAATGGCTGCCGGCGGAGGTCGCGCGGCAGCTCACGGCCGAGGCGGAGTTCGCCAGTACGAACGATGGCGGCATGCCGGCGCGCGCGGTGGCGCGGGCATTGGAGCAGCTTCTGCTGCGCGAACATTTTTCGCCCGCGACCCTGGAACTTTTGTTCGAGGCTGCCTGGCTCTCGCCGAAGTACGCTTATCCGGCGCACCTCGAGATCTTCCGCGAGGTCGTCCTGGGACTTCTGGGCCGAACGGCGGCGCCGGCGGCGCCGGTCCTGCCCGCGACGCCTCTGTTCGGCGGATTCGCCGATGCCCTGGAGCGGGCCGCGCTGGTCCAATCGGAAAACGGCGATGAACTCCACGTGCCGCTCAACGACGCGCAGGCGGTGGGCCTGTTGAGACAACGCCCGGTGCATATCGGATCGATTGCCGTGACGATGGACGGACGCTGGTGGGAATCGGTCCGCTTTCAGAGCGGGCCGGAAACGGCCATCGTGTACCGGCCCGGCGGCCGCCTGGAGATCGATTTCACCTGCGACCATGCGCGGCTGGTGGCGCCGTGGCCGGACGATCAGTCGCAATGGCGGGGAGCGGTGCATCTGCCCGAGCAGATCGAGCTCTTCGGCCGCCGCTGGCGCGGCCGCGTGTGGGATCGGGGCGCGGACCGGACGTGGCTGCATTTGGAATTCGCGGGCGTCCTGACGTTGCCCGAGGAGCGCGGAAACCCGCGTGAGCGCCGTGCGCGGCCGGCCTCGGCCGAGATGGCGTGGTCGGAGGTGGAACAGGCGCTCGCAACGGGCACGCCCGATGCGATCGAGCGGATTCACCGGGAGGATCTGATTCCGCTCGCCTATGCGCTCGAACGGCTGGTGGACTGCTTACAGGGGCCGCTCTCGCGCGAGGACCTCGAGCGGTCGCTGCGATCAGTTCGTTACCTGCACGGCGCCGTCGCGCCGGTGTACGGACGCATTCCGTGGCGTGTGCTGCCGGAGCCGACCGCCGCGGCGCTCCTGAAAATGCGCGGGGGCGCGGGATCGGCGGACGTGTTTTCGGACACGTTCAGCGGCGCGCCGGAGGAGGCGCGAACGTGGCCGCCACGCGCGGCGTAGTCCGCGGCATCACCGGCCCTGCGTTTTCGCCAGGTAGTCCACGATCGCCTGGAGCTCGGCATCGGACGCCTTCGCGCCGCGCGCCACCATGTTCGCGACGAGGGCACTCCATTCCTCCGCGCTCCGCCGTTGGCCGCTGACGACCTCGAGCGTATGGCAGCCGGTCCCGCATGTTTTCTCGACCAGCGCCTTACCGGCACCCGGCGGCAGCGGCGCGGCAGCAGGGCTCTCCGCCGGCGATGCCGGGGCGTGCGCCGATGCAGCTTCGGCGGCGGCCTTGCGGACCCCAGACGGCAGCGGCCGGCGCGGAACATCCGGCAGGGCGAAGGCGACGAGCGTATTGCTGATCCCGCCATCGAGGAACGCGCCGCCTCCTTCCGCCATCAGGGCGACGTATTGGCGGCCGTCGCGGCCCATATAGGTGATCGGACTGGAGTGGCCGCTCGCTTCGAGTTTCGCTTCCCAGAGCAGCTCGCCGGTCTTCGAGGCGAAGGCGCGGATGCGCGAGTCGTTGGTGGCGCCGATGAAGATGAGGCCGCCGGCGGTGGCGATGCTCCCGCCGAGATTCAATGTACCGGTGTTGCGCACGCCGATGGCCTCGAGCGCCTCGATCCGGCCCAGCACCGCACGCCACGCGATATCGCCGGTCGCGAGATCGACGGCGACCAGCTCGCCGAAGGGCGGATTCTGGCACGGGACTCGCGTCTCCGGATTCCAGAAGCGCGCGTAGGGGCCGTACGCGGAGGTGCGAACATACTCGGCGCCGCGCTTTTCCAGGTGGCCCCACTGGCCGACGTTCATCACGTTGACGAAGAGCAAACCGAGAGACGGATCGACCGATACGCCGCCCCAATTTCCGCCGCCGAGGGTGCTCGGAAAGAACAGCGCGTTGCCTTCGAGGGGCAACGGCGTGTAAGCGGGGCCGATGGTCATCCGGTTCCGGGCGAACAATTCCTTGCAGAATTGCGCCTGCCCGGGCGAGCGGTCGTACAGGTCTTCGATGCGGAAGCTGTTTTTCGCCAAGGGCGGAGGCTTCACCGGGAACGGCTGGGTTTTGGCAGTCGCCTCTCCAGGGACGGCCGTTTGCGGCACGGGCCGCTCTTCGATGCCGTAGACCGGTTCTCCGGTGACGCGATCGAAGACGAACAGGAGGCCCATCTTGGTGATCTGCGCGACGGCCGGGATGACGCGCCCTTCGCGGCGGATCTCGAACAGCGCGGGCGGCGCGGCGAGGTCGTAATCCCAGAGATCGTGGTGGACGAGCTGGCGATACCACTTGACGGCGCCGGTCCGCGCATCGAGCGCCACGAGCGAGTTGCCGTACAGGCCGTCGCCCAAGCGGTCCGCGCCGTAGAAATCCGAGGTGGGACTTCCCAGCGGAAGATACACGATCCCACGCTGCGCATCGACGGTGAAGAACCCCCACACATTGGTTCCGGAGCGGTTTTTCCAGGCGCCGGCCGGCCACGTTTCGGCGCCGGGCTCGCCGGGGCGCGGGACGGTGTGAAAGGTCCAGAGCAATTTGCCGGTCCTGGCATCCCAGCCCCGCACATCGCCGTAGGCGCCGGCGGTGGGCGAGCCCTCGCCGTTGCTCGATCCGGTGATGACCACGCCGCCGAAGATGGCGGGCGGGGATTGCAGCGCGTAGCGGCCGTCCGGCAGATCGCCGAGCATGTCTTTCTTCAGATCCACGCGGCCCTCGTTGCCGAAGCCCGGCGCGGGCTTGCCGGTCAGGGCGTCGAGCGCCAGCAGGTAGGGGCCGTTGCCGACGAAAATCCGCGAGGGCAACCCGCCGGTTCCTTTCCAATACGCGAGGCCGCGGAGGGCGACCGGCGCGGCGGGGAATTTCCAGAGCAACTCGCCGGTTTCCGGCACGAGCGCATACACGCCGTCCGGCGCGGTGGCATACATCACGCCGCCGACGACGATCGGGATGGCCTCCGATCCAGGCTTGCCGGTGCGAAAGGTCCATGCCGGCCGCAGGCGCGCGACGTTATCGACGCGGATCTGCCGCAGGGTGGAGTACCGCATGGCTCCGGGATCGTTGCCGAAGGACGGCCAATCCGGCTGGGCGAAGGCGCAGGCGGCAATCAGCAGGAGGGCGGGAAGCCGGAGCATCCCTCTAATCTAGTCAATTCCGGGCAGAATCGGGCGCGCGACTATCTGGCGTCCTTCAGTTGCTGGTCGATCACCGGCCGGATAGCGGCCAAATCGAGAGATCCGTTGTATTTCCGGCCATTGATGAATACCGTGGGAGTGCCCTCGACGCCAGCGCGTTCGCCATCTTCCAGGTCGCGCGCGACGGCCTGCCTGACTTCCGCGGAATCGAGGTCCGCTTCAAAGCGAGGAATATCGAGGCCGCCCGTGCGGGCGAGGTTCAGGATTGTGGAACGGGACAGTTCCCGCCGGTGCGCAAAGAGGGCGTCATGCATCATCCAGAACTTGCCTTGCCGGTGGGCGGCCAGGGCGGCGGCCGCGGCCAGCGCGGCCTGTGAGTGCATATCCAGCGGAAACTGTTTGAAGATGAGCTTGATCTTGCCCGGATAAGCTTCCTGCACCGCGTTGAGTTTGGCAACGGCGGCCCAGCAATAGGGACACTGGAAGTCGGAGAACTCGACCAGAGTCAAGGGCGCATCCGCCGGGCCCTGAACCGGCGCACCGGCCGTGGGAATCGCCACCGGATCTTCCAGAAGCTTGGGAGGCTCCGGCCCCTTGGCCCACTTCGAGGCTTTAGCGGCTTCGAGCACCGCGTTCTCGTCCTTGCCCGCGCGAATCGCATCCCCCATGGCGAGGGCCAGGCCTTTGCTCCACGAGCAGCCGGGATCCTTGGTGCGGCACTCGGCCACCTTCATCTCGCATCCGCAGGGGCAGTCGTGAGTGCGGAGCAGCCGCAACAGCACGCGGGTCTGCAACGGCGACATCCCGGAGAAATCCAGCCCCGGCAGCTTGACCGCGGTTTTCCAGTCCGTCTGAGCCAGCAGCAGGGAGGCTCCCAAAATGCAACATGCGGCGATGCCGGTCCCCTTTGTGGACAGATGCATAGACCTATTGTATCGGCAGGCCGGCCGCCGGGCTCACACCTGCGAATACGGCAGCGGGCGCAGCACGAGACTGGTCACGTTGGAAACGGTCGGCGGGTCCAGCTTGAATCGCGGATCGGCGGAGAGCTTTTTCCAGTCGGGGTCGGCTCCGAACTTCTCCCAGGCGGTTTCGAGCGCGGCGAGATCCGGGAAGCTGAGCATATAGGTGAGGCTTGGCAGCCGCGGTCCGATCAGGGCATCGGCGTAGAAGACGCCGGCAGCGCCTGCCTTGGCGAAGATGCCGAACTCGCCATGATGAAACATTTCCACCTTGCGGACGTGGTCCATGTTGGTCGGGGACACGTAGGTGCGCAGGTGGTAGATGCGCTTCTCCTTCTTCGTGGCGGCAGCGGGAACCGTGAGCTTCGGATAGCCCTCGAAGGCGCGCAGCAGTGTGCTCTCGATCGTGGCATAAGGCGGCGCGCCGCCGGGAGCGTCCCAGAACGGCGAGGCAGCCTTAAGAAACGCGGCGTCCTTTGCCAGTTCCAGATCGGCGGTCACCAGCGTTTCGAGCCTGCTGGACGGCAGCAGGAGGTAGTATGCAGGGGTATCCGGGCCGAAGTAGATCGAGAAAGCCCCTACCGGTCCGATACCGAGCTGGTTCAGCGCGGGGATGAGGGCGCCGGAGAGATATTTGTCGGTGAGCCTGGTGCCGGGTCCGCTCACGAGCTGATAACGCCGGAGCTCATAATATTCGGCCGCGGCTTTGCCCGCGGCGGACGATTGGGGCGACGCCACGGCTGCGCCGGCGGCAGACAGGGCGGACGCAGTGAGAGCGGTGGAGAGGAAATTTCTGCGGTCCATGATTTTGAACTGGCGATTTTTGAGTGTAGCATCCGATGCAGCGGGCGAGCGCGGCACAATATACGAATGCACCGCCGCCAGTTCCTGCAAGCCGCCGCCTTCGCCGCCAGCGGGCCGCCCGCGCCCGCCGCCCCGGCCGCCGTGCCCTGGTATCGCCGCGCGCTGCGCTGGGGCCAAACCAACATCACCGAGGCCGACCCGCCGCGCTACGACGTCGCCTTCTGGCGCGAATACTGGAAGCGCACCGCGGTGCAGGGAGTGATCATCAACGCGGGCGGCATCGTGGCGTACTATCCGAGCAAGTTTCCCCTGCACCACCGCGCCGAATTTCTGAACGGGCGCGATCTCTACGGCGAGCTGGCGCAAGCCGCCCATCAGGATGGGCTCGCGGTGCTCGCGCGCATGGATTCGAATCGCGCGGCTGAGGATTTCTATCGGGCGCATCCCGGCTGGTTCGCCCGGCGGGCAAACGGCGATCCGTACCGTGCAGCCGATAAATATGTGGCGTGTGTGAACAGCGCTTATTACGACGAGTACCTTCCGGGCATCCTGGAGGAGATCGCTACGCGCTCGCACCCGGAAGGTTTCGCGGATAACAGTTGGAGCGGGCTCGGCCGCGACAGCATCTGCTATTGCGAGAACTGCGCCCGCCGCTTCCGCGACCACGCCGGACAGGCTCTGCCGCCGCGGAAGGACTGGGACGACCCCGTCTACCGGCGCTGGATCGAGTGGAGCTATACGCGGCGCACCGCCATCTGGGACCAGAACAATCGCGTCACGCGCGCGGCTGGCGGTCCCGACTGCCTGTGGCTCGGGATGAACAGCGGGTCGATCACCAGCCAGAGCAACTCCTTCCGCGATTTCCGCGAGATCGCCCGCCGTTCCGAATTTCTGCTCCTCGACCATCAGTCGCGCAGCGATGCCGCCGGATTCCAGCAGAACGGCGATGCCGGCAAACTGGTGCACGGGATTCTCGGCTGGGACAAGCCGATCATCGAAAGCATGGCGCTGTACCAGTCACGCGTGGCCGCCAAGCCAGCGGCCGAAGCGCAGATGTGGATGATCGAAGGCATCGCGGGCGGGATCGGGCCGTGGTGGCACATTGTGGGCGCGGCGCCCGAGGACCGGCGGATGTTCCGCACGCCCGAGCGCATCTTCGAGTGGCACCGCGCGAATCAG
>DATGMB010000132.1:0-17876 GCA_035293845.1 Bryobacteraceae bacterium | reverse complement strand
GAGCGAGGACGGCGGCCGCACGTGGCGCAACATGGGCCTGCGCAGGACCGAGCACATCGCGCGCATCGCGATCGACCCGCGCGATTCCAACGTGGTCTACGTCGCCGCGCCGGGACCGCTGTGGAAGGGCGGCGGCGAGCGCGGCCTCTACAAGACGACCGACGGCGGCAAAACGTGGTCCCAGAGCCTCATCAAAGTCGGCGAATACACCGGCTGCTCGGACGTCCTGATGGATCCGCGGAACCCCGATATCCTGCTTGCCGCCACGCACCAGCGGCAGCGCCGCTACTTCGGCATGGTGCACGGCGGGCCGGAATCCGCGCTGTGGCGCTCGGTCGACGCGGGCAAGACGTGGACGAAGGTCGCGGGCGGCTTCCCCAACCAGGGCGAACTGGGGCGCATCGGCCTCAACTACGCGCCGTCGAATCCGAGCATCATCTACGCGCAGGTGGAAGGGCCGGAAGGCCGCGGCGGCCTGTACCGATCGAACGACAACGGCGTCACCTGGGAGAAGCGCAACAGCTCCGATTCGCAGGGGCAATATTACGCGAAGGTGCAGGTGGACCCGGCCAACCCGGACCGCGTGTACATCATGAACGTCAACATCATGGTTTCCGACGACGGCGGCCGCACGCTGGCCGCTCTGCCCACGCGCAACAAGCACGTCGATAACCACGACATCTGGGTCGACCCGGCCGATAACAATCATTACCTGGTCGGCTGCGACGGCGGCCTGTACGAGAGCTTCGACCGCGCCGCCAACTGGATCTTCAAGGCCAACCTGCCCACCACGCAAATGTACGACGTGGCGGTGAGCGAGAACGCGCCCTTCTATTCGGTCTTCGGTGGCACGCAGGATAACAACAGCTTCGGCTGCCCGGCCCGGACCAAGAGCGCGCAGGGCATCCTCTACACCGAATGCTTCGTCACCATGGGCGGCGACGGCTTCTATTCGCGCGTCGATCCCAAGGACCCCAACATCATCTACGCCAATATGCAGAACGGCGGCATGGTGCGGTACGACCGCCGCACCGCCGAGCGCGTCAGCATCCAGCCGCAGCCGGCGAAGGGCGATCCGCCGATGCGCTGGAACTGGGACGCGCCGCTGATCATCAGTCCGCATTCCAACACCCGCCTCTACTTCGGCGCGCAGCGGCTCTACCGGTCGGACGACCGCGGCGATAGCTGGCGCGCGATCAGCCCGGACCTGACACGCGCGCTCGACCGCAATCGACTGCCGCTGATGGGCCGCATTTGGCCCGTCGACGCCATTCAGAAGAACGTCTCCACCGCGCTCTACGACAACATCTCCGCCATCGCGGAATCGCCCAAGCAGGAAGGACTGATCTACGTCGGCACGGATGACGGCCTGGTGCAGGTGACCGAGGACGGCGGCGGGCACTGGCGCAAGATCGAGAAGCCGGCCGGCGTCCCCGAGGACGCATACGTGCAGCGCATTCTCGCTTCGCAGCACGATGCCGGCGTTGTCTATGTAGCCTATGAGAACCACCAGAACGGCGATTTCAAGCCGTACCTGATCAAGAGTTCCGACAAAGGCAGGACGTGGATGAATATCTCGGGTAACCTGCCCGAGACCGGCGGCGTGTACGCCATCGCGGAAGACCACGTCGACAAAAACCTGCTCTTCGCCGGTACCGAATTCGGGCTCTATTTCACGAAAATCGGCGGTGAAAAGTGGATCAAACTGAACGTCGGGCTGCCGACCATCATGGTGCGGGATCTCGCGATCCAGAAGCAGATGGACGACCTGGTCATCGGCACCTTCGGCCGCGGAATCTACATCCTCGACGATTACAGCCCGCTGCGCGACGCCACGCCGGAGATGCTGACGAAGGAGAGCGCGCTGTTCCCGGTGAAGACGGCGCTTTCGTACCTGCCGAATTCCTTCTTCGGCGCGGAAAACAATGAGGGCTCGGCGTTCTGGCTCGCGCCCAACCCGCCGTTCGGCGCGGCAATCACGTACAACCTCGGGACCGGCTATCGCACGAAGCGCCAGGAGCGGCAGCAGCGCGAGCGCGCCGCCATCGCGCGGGGCGAGGTGCCGCCCTATCCCACGGCGGAGGAACTGCGCGCCGAAGCCGAGGAGGAAGCGCCGGCGATTGTGGTCACGGTAGCGGATGCATCCGGCAAGGCGATCCGCCGCTTCGATGCGCCGGCTACGCGCGGCTTGCACCGCGTCACCTGGGATCTCCGCACGCAGGGCACGACGCTGCCGCCGGCGCCCACTCCAGCGGCAGGCGGCGGCCGCGGCGGCGCAGGCGGCGGGCGGGGTGGAGCCGGGGGCGGAGCGGGCGCCGGCGCGGGCGGCGGCGAAGAGGAAATGCCGATGTTCGGCCGTGGCGGCGGAGCGGGCGGGCTGGTCCCGCCGGGCAAATACACCGTGACCCTGGCCAAGCGCATCGATGGCGTGATCACGCCGCTCGCGGGCTCGCAAACGTTCGAGGTCGCGCCGGAAGGTCCGGCGACGATTCCGGACCGCACCGCGCTCTTCGAATTCAACGAACGCCTCTCCCGCCTGCAGAAGGCGCTCGCGGCCACGCAGGAATCGCTGACCGAGGCGCGCGCGCGCGTCGCGGCCATTCGCCGAGCCATCGATGCCACCCCCGCGCTGCCGTTGAAACTGCGGGAGCAGACGGTGGCGATGGAGCGCAGCCTCGATGAAATCGACCGCGCGCTCAACGGCGACCGCGTCATGCGCTCGCACCAGGAGGGCGTGCCGGCCTCCATCGCGGAGCACGTGCAGGCCGCGGCCAGCCCGGTGCGCACGACAACTGGCAAGCCTACGAAGACTGCGCAGGAGCAGTATCAGATTGCCTCCGATCTGCTGGCTGCCGAGGTGCCGAAGCTCCGGAAGCTGCTGGAAACGGACATTAAGGCCGTCGAAAAGCAGCTCGATGCCGCCGGCGCTCCGGCCACCCCCGGCCGTCTGCCCGATTGGAAGGGCGGAAGGTAAAAAGCGGAACTTTTCGGGAACTGATTGATTTTGCGCGATAGTTCCCGGCCAAGTGCGGCAGGTGTAACGTACGGCAAACTCCGTACGCCTAAGAGGTCACTATGACCAAAAAGCTGCTTTTTGTAACCACGCTTCTGCTTTCCCTGGCGATGGCCGTTTTCGCGGCCGATGTCAGCGGCAAGTGGACCTATGAACAACCCGGCCGCAACGGCGGGCCCGCCCGTCAGGTGACCATCACGCTGAAGGCAGATGGCAACAACCTGACCGGTTCGGTGCCCGGCATGGGCGGCCAGGAGACCCAGATCACCAACGGCAAAGTCGAAGGCGACACCGTGACGTTCGATGTGGTGCGCGAGTTCAACGGCAACACCGTAACCTCGCACTACAAGGGCGTTGTCAACGGCGACGAGATGAAGCTGACCGTCGATATGGGCCGTGGCGGACCGCGCGAGTTTACCGCCAAGCGGGGTAGCACCAACTAACTCCGCATGCCGGCCGTCGCGCCGGTAAACTGTTCCGGCGGCCTCTCCTGCCGAAGTGCAGGGAGGCCGCTTTTTTTATTCGGTTCCGGCGGCCGCCGCGAGGCGTCTGGTGTGGCCGATCCACACCTCGGCCGCCATCAGGTGCAGCGTAAATCCAATCCAAAACGCCGCGCCGAAGAAGTCGCGCGGCGACCAATGCGTGAGCCGGCTGGTCGCGAAGAAGAGGCCGACGATCGGCCGGATTCCCGCCACGGCCAGGCCGATCGCGAAGGCCCGGATCATCCACTCGCGGTGCTCCGCCGTCTTGCCGCGCCGGATCGCGATCCAGCCCTTCGCCAGGCCGAACAGGAACACGAGAGCGAACAGCGTGGTGGCGGAGGCTTCGTTCACGCCGCCGATCGCCATCTGCGGCCCCATGATCAGCGCCGTGATGCCGATCACCAGCGCCGATGCCGCTACCGCCCGGCCCGCCCACCGGTGCAGTGCCGGCCGGCGGCTGCGCAGACCGCGCACGAACTGGAGCGGCCCGAGCACCATGAAGATCAGGCCGGGGACGATGTGGAACAGCGTCAGCGCGGGATGCCGGGCGAAGCCGGCGTCGAAATCCATCCCCGGCGATCGCAGCAAAAACATGCGATGAACCACGGCCGCCACACCGATCGCCGCCAGCAGCACGGTGGCGGACCAGAGGAGCCGCACGGTGGTGGGCCCGGGCTTCATGACTCCCGCAGCGCCGTGAGCGGATCGACGCGGGTGGCCCACCGCGCCGGCAAGTAGCACGCCAGCAGCGCCACCGCCGAAAGGACCGCCACTGCGGCGGCGAGGCTGAGCGGGTCGCTCGCGCTGACGCCGTACAGCATGCGGCTCAGCAGCCGCCCGGCCGCCAACGCCGTCACGAACCCGATGGCGAGGCCTACCAGGACCAGCGTCATTCCCTCGCCGATGATCAGCCGCAGCACGCTCGCGCGGCTCGCCCCGAGCGCCAGGCGTACCCCGATCTCCCGCCGCCGGCGGGCCACGGAGTACGCGAGGATCCCGTACAGTCCGATGCTGGCCAAGCCGAGGGCGAGCAACCCGAAGACCGTCAGCAGGACCACCACCACGCGCGCCTGGAACAGCCCGCCCTCGACGATCTCGCGGCCGGTGCGCTGGCCCATCATCAGCACCATCGGCCCGGCGGCATGTACCACGCGTTCCGCGGGCTCCATCATGAGGCGCGGGTCGTGTGCCGTCCGGATATAGAGATTCATCGTTTCGGAATCGTTCTGCGCGAGGGGCACGTACACGCACGCCTGCGGCAGCTCGCCCCACGTAGTGTAATTGGCGTTCCGCGCGATGCCGACGATCTCTCGCATCGGTGTCTCGCCCGGCAACCGGATGCGCTTGCCCAGCGCGCCCGAGGGCCAGTAGTCACGGGCCATTTTTTCGTTGACGATGGCGACCGGCGCCGAGGTGTCGCGGTCGAGTGCGGTGAATTCGCGCCCGTTCTCGAGCGCAACGCCAGCGGTCTCGAAATAACTGACGTCCACCGTGTTGACGATCGCGCGAACGGTATCGGCCTGCGATCGCTTCTGCCAGCCTTCCACCTCGATTCCGCTCAGCGGCCGCGCCCACAGCGGCACGTTCGACGCCCAGGATGCCGATTGAATGCCGGGCAGGGCCGCCACGCGCTCGCGCACGTCCTTGTAAAACGCGCGTGTCTGCGCTTTCGAGTAGCCGGCTTGGCCGGGGCTGACGGTGAAAACCGCCAGATGCGCGGTCTGAAATCCCGGATTCATCTGGTAAGCGCGGCCGATGCTGCGCAGCACGAGTGCGGCCGTGATCAGCAGGATGAATGAGAGCGCCACCTGGCCCACCAGCAGCGCGCTGGAGATGGTTACGCGGCGGCGGCTGCGGCCGATCGTACGCGCCTCTTCCTTCAGCGCTTCCGCCACGCCGGCACTCGATGCCTTAAACGCCGGGATCAGGCCGAACAGCAGGCCGGTTGCCAGCGAGAGCACAAGCGCGAATCCGAACACGGTGGCGTCCAGCCGCGGCGGGGCAAAATTCGCGCCGCCCGGAAGCATGCCATAGACCAGCCGCAGTCCGGCATAGCCGGCCGCCACGCCCAGCGCCCCGCCGAGCAAGCCCAGCAGGAGGCTCTCGGTCAGCATCTGACGCACCAGACGCGCGCGGCTGGCGCCCATCGCCATTCGCACGGCAATTTCCTGGCGTCGCGCCGCAGAGCGCGCCAGCAGCAGATTGGCCACGTTCGAGCACGCGATGAGCAGCACGATGCCCACCACCGCCAGCAGCGCCGCGCTGGCGAAGAAAATGGACGACGATGCCGGGCCCCCCGCGGTGGCGAGGATGGCCTCGCGGATCGGCTGGACTGTGGCGGCGTGCCCCTGGTCGATATTTGGAAACTCGCGCGCCAGCGCCGCAGCGATGCCGGCCATGTTGCCGTTGGCGCGCTCGAGCGTCAGGCCGGGACGGAGCCGTCCCACCCCGAAAAAAGCGGCCTGGCCACGGTCGATCCAGGCATTGCGCATTGTCGAGGGAAACAGCGGCTCCGCCATCGCAGCGGGAATCCACAGGTCGGGACCGAAGACGGCATTCACTCCAATGAACCCGGGCGGCGCGACGCCGACCACGGTGAGGGCGAGGCCGTTCACCCGAAGAATACGGCCGAGGATTGCCTCGCCGCCGAAGCGCCTCTGCCAGGTGGCGTAGTTCATCACCGCGACCGGATGCGCGCCCGGCGCGCTGTCCTCTTCGGATAGAAAGAAGCGGCCCCGAGCGGGCGTAAGATCGAGCGCCGCGAAGTAGTTGGCGGTCACCAGTTCGGCGAACATGCTCTGCGTGGCGCCGTGTTCTTCGAGCGTCACGAGGCGCGGCGAGGTGTAGCCGGCCAGCTCCGAGAAGACCTGATTGCGCTCGCGGTAATCGCGGAGGTCGGGATACGAAAGCGGTAACGGCGTCGCCGATTGGGATCTGCCGGCAACCTCAGCGGAGGCGACTGCCACCAGCCGCGCGGCATCGCGCACCGGCAGCGGATTGAGGATCAGGCCGTTCACCACCGTGAACACCGTGGTATTCGCGCCGATCCCGAGCGCCAGCGTGCCCACGACGAAAGTCACGAAGAGCGGGCTCTGGCGCATCGTGCGGAAGGTGTATCGCAGGTCGCGCGCCAGGTCCGTACCGAAGCTGCCGGATCGCGGACCGCCGGCCGGCGGCATCTCCGGCAGTGCCGCGCGCCGCCGCAGCCGGGCGGTGTCGTCGAGTTCCGCGGCCACGATTTCGTAGGCGTCGGCCTCTTCCGTCCCGCCGCTCAGCAGCTCGCGGTACCGGTCTTCCAGGTGCTGCGAGAGTTCCTCGGCCAAACCGGCCTCTTCCGCCGCCGGCAGCGAGAGCGGCGCCAGGCGCCGCCGGACCAGATCGTTCCAATCAGGCATTTTCCAACCCCGTGACGCGGCCGATCGCGGCCACAAAATTGAGCCAGCTCCTCTGCTGCGAGCGGAGCACCTTGCGCCCTTGCGCGGTCAGCCGGTAATACCGCCGCCGGCGCTGTCCGGCTTTCTCCACCCAGCGCCCTTCGATCCACTGCTGTTCCTCCAGCCGGTGCAGCAGGGGATAGAGCGAGGTGACGTGAAACTTCAGCGCGCCTCCGGAGCGCATCTCGATCGCCTTCGAGATGTCATAGCCGTGGCGCGGCTGGTCTTCGAGCAACGAGAGCACCAGGAGCTCGGCGCTCCCTTTCTTCCATTCGGCGTCAGGGACTTCCATATGTTTGGCTCCCATATAAGGCGGTCGGACATATGGACGGGTGCGGCGCGAGGTTGTTAGCTGCGGATGGCCGAAAAAGAACCTGCACGTGCCCATGATTTGGGCCGCGCCGGCTCAAAATGAGCCATGCGAGGGAAGGCGCCCTTGCGGAATCAACAACTTGGCGGATGCGCTCGGCTCAAAATGAGCCGAGCGCGCTCTGGCGGGCTCAATTTCCGATCGCCGTGACCAACGTCTGCGCGCCGTTTTGCGTTCCCAGCGTGAACGTCAGCGGCACGGCATTTCCGGGCGCGATCGGCGGGACGACCAGGTTGAACTGGTACAGGCCCACTTCCCCCGGTCCGAGGCCGAAATACGTCAGCACGGCCGCGGTGCCTCCCAACTGGAACTGCACCGGTGTGACCAGGTTATTGAGCTGCTGCACGATCTGCCCGAACTGCGCGCCCGAGCCCACCGGGCCGAAGCCGATGCCGTACAGCACGATCGTCTCGCCCGGCTTGGCGGGCCGCGAGGTTACGCCCGCGAAAGCGCCCACCGGGCCGACGAACGTCTGGCCGTCCGTAAACGTCGCGGTCACATATTGATTGCCGCCCACGTTCCACGCCGGCAGCGCGAGCAGCGCCGGCTGGAGCGGGCTCACGGTGATGCTGGCGGCCGCGCTGGTGCCGTTCGCCGTGCTCACCGTAACCGGCTGCGGCCCGGTGCCGACGCCGGCGGGCACTTCCGCGTTCACCTGCCCCGGGCTGATGTACGAGACGTACGCGGGCACGCCGCCGATCGTCACGGTGGTGCCGTCGAGCTGGTTCGGCGCATTGATCCCGCTGAAATCCGAGCCGTTCCACGTGCGCGAATCGCCGGCCGGCGCAAGATTGCTACCGTAAATCTCGATCCACGAACCGGGCGCTGTGCCGCTGAGCCCGCCGAATCCGCCGGCGCCGATCACGCCCTGGCTCGTGCGAATTGCGGGCGGCGCGCCGCCGCCGTTCGGGGCGCTCGACGGCGTCAGCATGCGGATGACGTTGTTGCTCGTATCCGCGACGTACACGTTGAACTTCGAATCCACGGCGACGCCGGAGGGCTGGTACAGCATGGCGCCGGTTCCGGGGCCGCCATCGCCGCTGTAGCCCGTATGGCCGTTACCCGCGATCGTGGTGATGATGCCGTTGCTCGAGACCATGCGGATGCGCTGATTGGTGTAATCCGCGATGTAGACATTGCCGGCGGTATCCACCGCCACGCCGCGGGGCCCCCATAGTTGGGCGTTGGTGGCGAGACCGTTATCGCCTGCGAAACCGGCCGTGCCCGTGCCGGCGACGGTGGTGAGCGCGCCGTTCGAAAGCTTCAGGACCCGGTTGTTCCCGGTATCCGCGATGTACACATTGCCGCTCGCATCCACCGCGACACCGCGGGGGCTGTTGAGATGCGCGTTGAGTGCCGCGCCGGTGTCGGCGGTGCCCTGCGTGCCGTTGCCCGCGATGGTGCCGATGTTTCCGTTGGAAGCGTTGACTTTGCGGATGCGGTGATTCAGCGTGTCCGCGATGTAAATGTTCCCCGAGTTATCGACGGCCACGCCGTACGGCAGATTCAGCAGCGCGTTGGTTGCGGTCGAGCCGTCCCCGGCGTAGCCGCCGAGCGGGTTGCCGGTCTGTGTATACACGGTGTAGCTGCCGGCAACGGTCGAGATGTTGCCGCCGACCGAAAACTTGCGAACGATGTCGTTGCTGATGTCGCTGAAATAGATGTTGCCGCCCGAATCGATGGCGAGCGCCACGGGATGATTGAGCTCCGCCTTGGTGGCCGCCGCGCCGTCTCCGCTGTAGCCCTGGATGTTGCTGCCTGCGACGGTCTTGATGTTGCCATCGGTAGTGACTTCGCGGATGACGTTGTTCACCTGGTCGGCGATGAAAATGTTGCCGCTCTTATCCACCAGCACGCCGGTCGGCTGCCAGAGCTGTGCGTTCACGGCGGGCGCGCCGTCGCCGGAATAGCCGGCCCCGTTGCCGTTGTTGCCGGCCACGGTCGAAATGGTGTAAGTGACGGTCTGGGCCAGCGCGACAGCCGGCAGCAGGAGCGGAATGAGAACCTTGTTTTTCAAGAGCCGTTGGATGCTTACTGCCGCTTCCCGGTTACGCCATAATCGACACATGCCTTTTCTCCTTCCGGTACTGCTGTTCGCGGCGGCCGCGCAGCCGTATGACGTGGTCATCCGCAACGGCCACATCGTGGACGGCACCGGCTCGCCCTGGTACGCCGCCGACCTCGCCATCCGCAACGGCCGCATCGCCGCCATCGGCAAGCTCGATGGTGCGCCGGCGAAGCGGACGATCGATGCCCGCGGCATGGTGGTCGCCCCCGGCTTCATCGACATGCTCGGGCAATCCGAGCTGACGATCCTGGTCGATCCGCACCTGCCTTCCAAAATCTACCAGGGCATCACGACCGAAATCACGGGCGAGGGCAACTCCATCGCTCCCCTGAATGAGTCTATTATAAAGGCCGACCGCGTCACTTACGAGCACTACAAGGTGTTGCCGGACTGGCACACCTTTGGCGAATATTTCACGCGCCTGCGCCAGCAGGGCATGGGGATCAACCTGGCGAGCTACGTCGGCGCGACGCAGGTGCGCCGCATGGTGCTGGGCGATGATGACCGCGCACCCACGCCCGCCGAGCTCGCGCGCATGAATGATCTGGTGCGGCAGTCGATGCGTGAGGGCGCCATCGGCCTCTCCACTTCGCTGCAATATGCGCCCGCGCCGTATGCCAAGACGGACGAGCTGATCGCCCTCGCCGCCGAGGCCGCGAAGTTCGGCGGCATCTACGCTTCGCACATCCGCGATGAGGGCGACGGCATCGATGCGGCGCTGGATGAGGCCTTCCGCATCGGCCGCGAGGCCCACACTCCGGTCGAGATCTGGCATCTCAAAGCTGCGGGCAAAGCCAATTGGGGCCGCATGCCGGAGATCGTGCGGCGCATTCAGGCGGCGCGCGACGCGGGCATCGACGTTGCCGCCGATACCTACGCCTACACCGCCTGGTTCAATTCTTTCTCCGCGGTGATTCCGCCGTGGGCGCACGATGGCGGCGACGCCAAACTGATCGAGCGCCTGAAAGATCCCGCGATGCGCGCGCGCATCCGGAAAGAACTCGAAACGCCCGGCGGCAACTGGAACAACGAATGGCAGGAGGTCCCCGGCCCGGAAGCCATCCTGGTGAGCGCAGTGCAAAACCCGAAACTGCTGCCGCTCCAGGGCAAGACGATCGCGGAGATCGCCAGGCTCTGGCACAAGGACCCGATCGACACGGTCTTCGATCTGCTAATTGAAGACCAGGCGTTCACGGAAGTGGCCATGTTCGCCATGTCCGAACCGGACGTCACGCTGGCGCTCCAGCAGCCGTGGGTCTCGATCTGCAACGATTCGCAGGGAACGTCGCCGGACGGCCTGCTCGGCCAGGAGCACCCGCACCCGCGCGCCTACGGCACCTTTCCGCGCATCCTGCGGAAGTACGTGCGCGAGGAGCATAAGCTGACGCTCGAAGACGCCATCCGCAAATTCAGCGCCCTCCCGGCGGAGCGGATGCGCCTCGCCGACCGCGGCGTCCTGAAAGCCGGGATGTGGGCCGACGTGGTGATCTTCGACCCCGCCACCATCCGCGATCTGGCAACGTTCGAAAGACCCAACCAGCTATCGGAAGGCATGCGGTTTGTGCTGGTGAACGGCGTCCCGGTGATCGAGGAGGGAAAGATGACCAACGCCCTGCCGGGGCGGGTGGTCACGCGTTGAGGCACGATGCTCGATCACCCGCGGCCGCGAGGGTGCGGAATGTACCGCCCCGCTCCCTCGCGGCGCGCCTCTGGTTCTACTCGAACCGGTTCGCCCGGTCGGCGTCCGCCGCCAGATCCGCGAGCAGGTCGAAGAACTCGTCGCTCTGGCCGCGGAACAATCCGTCCGCCGTCAATGCCGCGACGGCGCCCATCGCCGCCCCATTGGTCTGGGTCGGCCGGATGATCGAGCAGATCGGGAACTTGCGGTTGAGGAACGGGCACGGCTCCGGCATGATCAGGTTCGCCTGCAAGGTCTCCGGCTGGTTCATCGTCAGATCCACGAAGGTGACGGTCGCTTTGGTAATGGGATCCGTGTCCGTCACGGGCGTGGCGTTGCCGGCCTTATCCTGCCAGGTCTGGAAGTGCATGATTTCGGTCCCGCCGATGCTGAGGAGGATGCGCAGCACTTCCGGGTTGCTCACCCGCTGCGCCAGCGCGGGATACAGGCTGGTGCCGCCCTGCTCAATAAACGCGAAGTGGAACCCGGCCGTGAACGCGATCGCTTTGAGGTGATCCGTCGGGTTGCCGATCGTGCTGCCTTTCGTGTCGTCGTCGCTCCGCGGGATGGCCGGATGCTGACCGATGTTCAAACTCGGCACGGCCTGGGCGAATTTCATGTCGCCCAAATCGGGATTCGCGTTATCGGCGCGGTAGCGCCCCCAGAAGCTCGTGTCGATCGTCAGTTGGGTGAGGTTGGTCAGCCGCATCTTGCCCGAAGAGCCCTGCGCCGTGCTCCCCTTGATGGTGCGGAAATGCGGCCCGTTCAGCAGGTCCAGTTCGGAAACGTTGACGCCGAGGGAGACGAGATAAGCGTGAATGAATGCAGCGTGAGTAATTTCGTCATCCGTATTGTCGTGAATGTACTGCGGCATATCCATATCCAGGATGGTGAGCGCATCGGTGTAGAGCGGATTGCCGCCGCTCAGCCCCGGCACCTCGGTATCTTTCTGAGTCTGGGTGCCGCCCAGCTCGGCGTACTGTATCCAGAGATCCGCCTCCAGGATCTCGACTGCCGCTAAGAATTTGAGAATGGCGGCATCCCCCGCATTCAGATAGCCGGTCGATTGCGCAGAAGCCCTGGGCCCCGTCAATAGTGCCTCGCCGGCCGCTGCCATCATGCCTGCCGACAGAAAGGAACGGCGGCGTAAACTGGTCGCTTGCTTCTTGGTTTGCACGGAGAGTTACCTCAGATGATGGTTTGGAACCAATGCCATCATGGCCGATGCGTGCGGGAGATATGTCGCCGTGATGTGACCGAATTGCAAAATGACCGCGGCCGGGCCGCTTTGACTTAAACCCCCATCAGCAAACTGTAAAGCAGCACACCGAGCACCACCGCCGTCACCGCTACGTACGTCCAGTCCTTTTGAACCGCGAAGGCGAACAGCGAAAACGCCACACGCACGACCGGCGTCGCGGCCAGCAGCAGCAGACCCGCCAGAATCACCACCTCGGACCGCGGCAGCGCGAGCAATGCACGTACTCCGCCGCCATGCTGGTAATGTCCGAAGGGCTGCGGTACTCCGGCGCTCCCGGCGAGATACCACACGCCGCCGGCGAGCACCAGCAGCGCCGAGATCAGTACACCCAACTGCAGAATCCGCGAGATGATCAGGTCCAGCAACTCGTCCGTCATGCGCGTCATCAGAGCCTCCCCGTCAAGCCGTTATAGATCATCTCGACTGCCATCACGCCCACGACCGTACCGAACACCAGCCGCAAAGCGCGGGTCCTGGCGCCGATCAAACGCCGGGCGCCCAGCAGGGACCCGAGCAGGACCCCGAGCATCACCGGCATCGCAAGGCCCGGCCGGATATAGCCGCGCCGCAGATACACCCCCACGCTCGCCGCCGCAGTGACCCCAATCATGAAATTGCTGGTGGTAGTGGAAACCTTGAACGGGATGCGCATGACCTGGTCCATGGCGATCACTTTCATGGCGCCCGAGCCGATGCCCAGCAACCCGGAAAGCAGTCCCGCGCCGAACATCAGGGCAAACCCGGATTTCACGCGCGCCACGCAGTAGCGGATGCTGCGGCCTCGCTCCGGGAAGGCGCCATTCATCCGAAGCCGGTCCGCCAGCGGGTCGCAGTCCGCCGTCAGATGGTCGCGGTGCTCGCGGAGCGACTGCCAGGCCGAATAGAGCAGCACCACACCGAAGATCACTCCGAGAGCGGATGCCGGCACCACCGAAGTGAGGTGCGCGCCTGCCACGGCGCCGATGGTGGTCGCGATTTCGAGGAACATCCCCACCCGGATATTCGAGAAGCCCTCTCTCACGTATGCCGCGGCCGCGCCGGATGAGGTCGCAATCACCGAAACCAGACTCGCTCCCATGGCGTAATGCAGGTCCACGCCGAGCAGCAGCGCCAGCACCGGAGTGACAACAACGCCGCCGCCCAAGCCGGTCAGCGCGCCGAGAAAGCCTGCCAGCGCCGAGGCCGCGAACACCACGGCAGAGAAGAGAGGGATGTTCATATTTGACTTTGCCTCTCCAGTCTAGGGGATGGCATGGGGCAGGCGGAAATGGGCAGGAAAAAGGAAAGGGCAGGTAACCCTGCCCTCGAGTGGGATTGCCCGGGAAGGACAATCGTTCATGAGTCCCGAATCGCCCGGCGCCATTCGGACGACCGGAACTGCTGTGTCTTCGATCATAGGCTAAGGGATATCCCCGGCCCATACAGGGAAGATCGTATTTTCGGGCACTTGTGGGGCGTTAAGATAAATTCAGAGTGACTGGGCCCCTCAGCAAGCGCGCCGTGCTGCGAATGGGGTACGGCGCGATGATCGCCGTGCTCGTGCTCTCGGCGTTCGAGGCGTACCGTATTCAGGTCAGCGTTTCCGAGCAGCACCTGGGCATCTACCGGCATTACGTCGAGCAGGATGCCGAGCTCGCCACGCTCCGCCGCAATCTCTGGCAGGCGGGCGCCGATATCCGCGACTTCTTTATTCAGAACACGCCGCAGCAGGCCGCATCGCTCCACTCCCAACTGCAGGCGCTCGAAGCGGAGGACAATACCGCGCTCGATCGGCTGGCCCAATCGGGCATCGGCGCCGATGTGGTCGCGCGGCTGCGCCGCAGCCTCGGCGAGTTCTGGGATGTGGTGCGCCCGGTCCCGCAGACGATGCTTGGCGTGGACAACCGGCGCCAGTTCGAATTCCTGCAGCGTGAGGTCGTGCCCCGCCGCGGCGAGCTTTACGCTGCGCTGCTGCATCTCGCCGCTACCGACCAGCAGCGGCTGCAGGAGAGCGAAGGCGAATTCGCCGCCACCCGCCGCCACGCGGCGCAGCGCCTGCTCATGATGCTCGCGGTCGGGGTTCTGCTCGGCATCATGGTGGCGCGCCTGAGCCTCCGCCACGCCGAACATCTGGAGCAGAAAGCCGAGCTCCACTACACCGAAGTCGAACAGGCGAGGGGCGAGTTGCAGCGCCTCTCCGCGCGCCTGCTGGAGATTGAAGAGGAAGGCCGCCGCCAGCTCTCCCGCGAGCTTCACGACGAAATCGGCCAGACGCTCGCGCTGCTGCAGATCGAAATCTCCCACGTGCAGGCGCTACTTCCGGCACAGCCGGAGGCCGCGCGCGAGCGGCTCCGCCGCGCCCGCGAACTGGCCGAGCGCACCGTGCAGACCATCCGCAACATTTCCCTGCTGCTTCGCCCCACGCTTCTCGACGATCTTGGCCTCACTCCCGCGCTCCAGTTCCAGCTCGAAGACTTCCTGCGCCGCAGCGGCATCGGCTGCGATTTCGTCGAGGAGGGCGTCTCCGACCAGCTTCCCGATGCCGTCAAGACATGCGTCTACCGGGTCGTGCAGGAGGCGCTGCACAATTGCGAAAAGCACTCCGGCGCAACCAGCGTTCGGGTGGAGGTCCGGCAAGCGGAGGATTGTCTGATCGCCGAAGTGGAAGACGATGGCCGCGGCTTTTCCCCGGGCGAGCGCAGCAAGGGCCTGGGCCTGCTCGGCCTGCGCGAGCGCGCCGCCGCCGCCGGGGGCGCCCTCACCATCGACTCCGCGCCCGGCCGCGGCACGCGCATCGCTCTGCGCATTCCGCTCGCGCCCGCGCAAAAGGAGGCCCCGGTCTGATGTCTGTACGAATTCTGCTCGCCGATGATCACACCCTGATGCGCCAGGGCTTGCGTTTCATTCTGGAAGGCCACCCCGATATCGATATCGTGGCCGAGGCGTCCTCCGGCATCGAGGCCGTCGAGGCCGCGCGCCAGCATAAACCCGATGTCGCGATCGTCGATGTCGCCATGAAAGAACTGAACGGCATCGAGGCCACGGCCCAGATTTTGAAGCATTCCCCGCACACCGCCGTCCTCATCCTCAGCATGTACAGCGATGAGCGCTACGTGCTGCGCGCCGTAAAGGCTGGCGCCCGCGGATACCTGCTCAAGAGCTCGGCGGGCGACGAGCTGATTCAGGCGATCTTCACCGTGCAGAAAGGCATGGCCTATTTCAGCGCGGCCGTCGCCCAGATTTTCCAGAACGGCTTCGCCCGCCTGCGGGACGTGAACACCGTCAGCGACCGCTTCGAGCTCCTCACCGACCGCGAACGCCAGGTCTACCAGCTCCTCGCCGAGGGCAACAGCAACAAGGAAATCGCGCGCCGCCTCAACCTGAGCCTGCACACGGTGGAGACCCACCGCTGGCGCATCATGGAAAAGCTGGACCTGCACAGCACCGCGGAACTCGTCCTGAGCGCCGTGCGCCGCGGCATGGTGACGTAACGCAGGCCCAAGGCACGCGCCCGCGCTACCGCTCCACTACCGCCTCCGCGGCCGAGCAGCCGGAGAACGCCGCCCAGCAGAATTGCGGCGGACGGTTCCGGCACGGTGTTGCCCGGAATGGCTTCCGATGTCACAATGCCGACGCCGGAATCCGGCTCGTACGGCACGCCGTTGCCTTCAACCGTCCGGATATCCGCCGTGAGCGGCGATGCCGCGGCAAGGTGTGAATTCCGGAGCTCGACCGCGACGCCTGTCAGTGTACCGCTTTGCGCGATGGTGAATGTTTGAGCGTCGGAAATATCACTGCGGACGGATTCTCGGCAATTTTTCCTTTTCGACGCGCGCCCGGCCTCGATCCCTGTCCCGCTGCGCCGCTCGGTACCGGGTTCCACACGTCTCCCCAACAAACCGGCAACCCTGCGCGCATCGCCCGCGTCACAACCGCGAATGCCCGCCGCCCCCTCCCAAAGCCGCCCCGCGCACGGAGGCAGCCGGCCCGATGCGCGCACCGGTTCCAGGGATCGCGGCGCCGGGATCCCGCTGGCCGGCCTCGCTCTCCTCGCCGCGGCTGCGGTCCTGATTCACGGCTATCACCTGGGCGCCGACGACGCCGCAATCTACGTCCCCGCCATTAAGCGCGCCGCCGATCCCGCTCTCTATCCCTACGGGGGTGAATTCTTTCTCGCGCACGCGCGGCTTTCCGTTTTCCCCAACCTGATCGGAGGTTCCGCGCGGCTGCTCCACGTGCCCACCGACGCGGCGATTTTCGCCTGGCACGCGGTGTCCCTGCTGCTCCTCCTGATTGCCGCCTGGCGCCTGCTGGCCCGTTGCTTTGTGCACTCCCGCGCCCATTGGTGCGGTGTCGCCGCGCTCGCCGCGGCGTGCGGCGTTCCGGTCGCCGGCACGGGACTGGTCATCATGGACCCGTACCTTACCGCTCGTTCCCTTTCGACGCCCTCCGCCCTGTTCGCCATCGGCTACTACCTTTCGGGAAACCCGGCGGCCACCGCCTCCTGCCTGCTCCTGACCACCGCACTCCATCCTCAAATGGCGGTCTACGCCGCGCTGCTGGTCGCCGCGATCGCCGCGCTCCGGCGCGTGGCCGCCTGGCGCAGCGCGGCCCAGCCTGCCCTCACGATGGCCGCCGCGCTGCCCTTCGGCATCAGCTTCGCCCCGGTGAGCGGGCCGGCGCGTGAGTGCCTGCTTTCACGGTCCTATTTCTTCGTTGCCACATGGACGTGGTATCAGTGGATCGGCGTATTTGCCCCGCTCGCTCTACTGGCCTGGTGGCGCGTTGCCCGCCCTCGCGGCGTCCGTCCCGCATTCCTGGATCTGGCCGGCGGCCTCCTCCCTTTCGGAATTGTGTCCATCGCGGCCGCGGCCGTGCTAGGGCTCGATTCGCGCTGGGAGGCGTACACCCGCCTGCAACCAATGCGCAGTTTTCATCTGCTCTACGCCATCTTCTTCCTGTTACTCGGCGGTCTGCTCGGCGAGCATGTCCTGCGCGCCAAGCCGCTGCGCTGGGTCGCGGTATTCGCGCCCGCAGCAGTGCTCATGACCTATGCGGCATGCGCGGCTTATCCCGCCAGCCGCCACATCGAGTGGCCCGGCGGCAGCGCGAGAAACCGATGGGTTTCCGCCTTCCTCTGGATCCGCGGCCACACGCCGAAATCCGCCGTCTTCGCTCTCGACCCGGAGTATATGGCCCGGACCGGCGAAGATGCCCACGGCTTCCGCGCCGTAGCCGAACGCAGTGTGCTGGCCGATAGCGTCAAGGATAGCGGCGCCGTATCCCTGTTTCCTCAGCTCGCACCCGAATGGGCTCGCGAAGTCGCCGCCACCCGCGGGCTCGACCGCTTCCGCCTGTCCGATTATCGCCGTCTCGCTGCGCAATTCCCGGTCACCTGGATTCTCACCTCCACTCCCCCGCGCGGCCTGGAGTGCCCGTACCGCAACTCCGCGGTATCCGTCTGCCGGCTTTAAAACAACTCCATTTCCTCGGGCGGATACGTGACGATCTGCCCTTCCACGCGCGCAAACTTCGTCATTCGGTGCGGCTCCGATTTCGCCGCCGACATCAGATGCTCCGCCTCCACACCG
>DATGMB010000131.1:0-51028 GCA_035293845.1 Bryobacteraceae bacterium | reverse complement strand
CCCTCGGGAGGCCGGTTCAGTTTGTCGAAAATGGCTTTTTCCCGCTGCGCTTCCGCGGAGCGCCCGGCGTTGCGGTAGGCCATCATGAGCGCATAGTGCGCCGCCTCGCTCTCCGGCTCGATCTTCACCGCGCGCTCGAGCAGCCCGATCGCTTCACCGTATTGCCTGGCGGAAGATTTCGTTCTCGCCAGCGCGATCAGCGCTTCGGCAAAATTGGGATCGAGCGCGACGGCCCTGGCGAAGTGCGCGGCTGCCCCGGCGTCCTGCCCGGCCTCCAGGATGCGGCCGATCTCGTATTCGGCCGCGGCATCGGACGGGTTCAGCGCCAGCTCCGCTTCGAACTCCCGGCGCGCCGCCGTCAGGCTCGCGGGCTCGTGCGAGGCGAGCAGCAGCGCGCGGCCGAGCCGGAAATGCAGGTTCAGCGCCGCCGGATTCTTCTGGATCGCCTTGCGGTATTCGGCCGCGGCTTCGGCGTAGCGGCCTTCGATTTCGAAAATCTCGCCGGACATTTGATTGACGCGGTAGGAGCCGGGCGCCTTCTGGTGCAGTTGGAAGACCGCGTCGTCCCACGCCTGGCGGTGCGCTTTGGCGGCCTCGTAGAGTACGTCGCCATCGGCCGGAAATTCCTGCTGCAGCCGTTCCAGCACCGGCCAGATCTCCGCGGTGCGGTGGGCGGCGAGATCGCATTGCACCAGCGCGATTCCGGCCAGGCGCTCCAGGGTTCCGCCGTTGCGGTTCGCGAACTGCCGTTCCAGATCGGGGCGGGCCGCGGCGCAATCGCCGGTCGCGGCGCGGCTCAGCGCCAGGAAGGTGCGAGCCGTTGCATCCGGCGAAGCGAGCTTTTCCAGGATCCGCCGCGACTCGGCGTACCGGCCCTGGCGGAACGCGGCGATGCCATCGGCTGCGGTCTGCGCGGCTGCGATCCCGCCGCAGAGCGCCGCAATCGCCGCCGCGCGTGTGCTAATGCCCCGCATCGTCCAGCACCAGGTCCAGATTTCCAAATCGATGCCGCAGCCGCCCTTCGATCAGCCGGAATCCCAGCGTGGGCGGCGGCCCCGGCGCGATCCTTCCCGGCGGCGCGAGGCGCGCCGAGGAAGGCTCGGCGATCTCCGCGACCTGCCCGGAAGCCGCGACCTGTTCCACCAGGTCCGCGGGCTCGCCGGCCGCGAACAGCAGGAGCGGCAGCCAGAGTGCTCTCATCGGCGCCCCTCCAGTTTGCGCAGGGCGTTGGCGGCGGCGTTGGCGGGCTTGCGGCCGGCGCTGTCCGCCGGCTCACCCGCGGCGGACGACGGACGCAGCAGGCCGAGCGCCGTCATCGCCCCTCCAGTTCGCGCAGGGCATTGGCGGCGGCCGCGTTGCCGGGTTTGCGTTCGAGCAGCCGCAGCATGGCGTCGCGCGCGCGGGTGCGGTCGCCGAGCCTGACGTAGACACGCCCCAGATTCATATACAGCATCTCGTTATCCGGCGCCACGCGGATGCCATATTCGAAGGCCGCGATGGCGTCGTTGGTCTGCCCCATTTGGGAATATAATACGCCGAGATCGTTGATGGCGCCGCCGTCCGCGGGATCGATCTCGATCGCCTTCTTCAAGAGTTTGACTGCCGCCTCATTGCGGCCCAGCCGCGCCTCGACTTGTCCGGCATTCACAAGCGGATAGACCGCATTCGGCAGCAGTTCCATGGCGCGCCGGTAATTGCGCAGCGCGGCTTCGAGATTGCCCGACCGCATCTCGACTCCGCCGAGGTTATTCCAGGCTTCGCCCAGCGCCGGCGCGATTGCCACGGCGCGCTCCAGCCAGGTGCGCGCCTCGGCGAGCCTCCCGCGCTCCAGGTGAATCTGTCCGATAGCGTTCAGCGCCTTGCCGTTAGCGGGCGACTGGCGCGCCGCCGCTTCCAGGTACGGCAGCGCTTCATCGGGGTAGCCCGCCTGGTAGAAGGCCGCCCCGAATTTGAAATAGTTGCGCCGCGGCAGGCCCACGTAATCGCCCGGAAAAGGCAGCGCCAAGCGTTTGCGGCCGGCCGCGTCCATCAGCCGGAGGTCTTCGGCCAGCGCAGCCGCGGACGGCGGAGCCGCGTACAGCTTGTGCGCGCGCGACTGGCCGTCGATCAATAGCAGCAGGGGCAAATCGAGCGGCGGCCGCCAGTCCAGCAGATAGCGGCGGAAGACGGCGTAGCGGGCGGCGGTGTCGTCCGGCTCGCCGGAGAGGTTAACGACCTCGACGTTCCCGGTGATGGCGGGCCGTTCGCCGGCGCCGATGTAGAGCAGCCCCGGACCGCGCCGGCGGTCGGGCAGCGGTACGGGATCGAGCAGCCACGTATCATGCACGCGGGTCTGATTGTCCGGGGCGGCGTAGGGTTCGCTCGCGGCCGGCGATGCCGGGGCCGCGAACGGCTGCTTCCGGAGCTCCGCTGAACCCTCGGTGATGTCGTAGCGGAACCCTGCGCGCAGCCCATGGAACTCCTGCCGCTCCCCGGAGGGCCACAGGATCCGCAGCGCGCGCACTTCGTCCGCATTGCCGAGTCCGAAATGCAGCGTCTTGGTGTGCTGCGAAAGATAGCCGGAGCCGGCTTCGAGCCAGCGCACGACGCCGTCCGCCTCCGCCCGCGCGCCGATCGCATCGCGATTCGATTTCGTGCCCGTGAGCCGCAAGGCGATCGCCTTCCGCCCGCCCGCGCAGCCGTTGCGGAACGCCTGAATCTGCGGGGCGAGGCGGCTTTTCAGCAGCAGGTCGAGGTTGCCGTCGCCATCGAAATCCGTAACCGCGAAGGCGCGGCTGTCGAGCGCGCAGTCGATGCCGCTGATCCCGGAGGCGTCGAAATAGCGGCCGTTGCGGCGGATGTAGAACACGTTCGGCTCGCGCCCGTTCCAACTGTAGTCCTCGCGGATGAACTGATTGATGGCGTTCCAGCCGTTCTCGTAGGCTTCGGACCGTTGCGCCGCGACGGGCGATTTCGCCACCACCTGCCGCCAGAAGAAGCTCATCAGGTCGGCCGGGTTCGGGCCGGTGAGCATGCCGCAGGTGCAGTAGATTTCCGGCACGCCGTCGTTATCGAAGTCGAAGCCGCCGGCGGACCACGCCCAGCGGCCCATCTCCACGCCGGGCGTTTCAGCGAAGGTTCCGTCGCCGCGGTTGTGGTATAGCGAGTTACCCTTCGTGTGGCGGCGGTAGGCTTCACGCAACTCCGGCGTCGCGGCGGGGCGAAATGTGGGATCGGCGACGACGCGCTGGCCGGCCTCGCTCCACATGTTCGAGACGTAGAGATCGGGGCGGCCGTCGCCATCGGCATCGAACCAGGCGGCGCTCATGCCGGGGCCGATGTCCTCCACGCCCGCGGCGGCGGCGACGTCCTCGAAATGGCCGCCGCGGTTGCGGTAGAAATTGTGGCGGCCGAAATCGTTGGCCACGTAGAGATCCGGCCAGCCGTCGCCATCGGCGTCGCACCAGGCCGGGGCGAAGCTGAAGCGGTCGTTATTTTGGTTCAGTCCGGCGGCTTCGGTCGTGTCCTCGAAGCAGCCCGAGCCATCGGCGGCGAGCCGGTTGCGGAAGAGGAAGTTCGGCGGACCGTTGCGGGCATCGTGGTACGGCGTGGGGTAGCGGTATTGGTCTTCGCTTTGGAAGAAGGTGTAGGTGCAAAGGTACAGGTCGAGGCGGCCGTCGCGGTCGTAGTCGGCGGCGGACATTCCAGTGAAGCTCCCCTGCTGGCTGCCATGAAACAGGAAGGCATCGTCGCGGAGCGCAAATGAGCCGTCGCGCTGATTCAGGAAGAGAACCGGGCCGGCGCTGCGCAGCACCACGAGATCCTGCACGCCGGTATTGCGGAAATCGGCGAACAGCGCGCAGGAAGTGTCATCGAGCAGGCCGACGCCGGCGCGTTCCGTGATGTCTTCGAACCGGCCGCCGCGCATTTTGTACAAGCGGTTCGGCAGGCCGCCGGGCTGGCAGACGTAGACTTCGTCGACGCCGTCGCCGTCGATATCGCCCACGGCGATGCCGTTGCTGCCGTAGATATCGATGCCCGAAGCGGAGTCGAGCCGTGCCCGCCAGTACGGGACGCCGCGCAGCATCTGCTCGCGGAAAGACTCGCAGCCGGCGAACAGCTCGGCGGTGGCATCGCGAAACAGCGGGCGCGGCGACCGCGTGAGCGTTTCCGAGAGCGGCTGGAATTCGGCCAGACGGCCATCGCGCCAGACTTGACGCCAGAGGCCGACGCGATAGGAATCGGTGGTCGCGATCTCGTAGCGGATGCGATCGCCGGGCAGCACGTAGAATCGCGCGGCGCGGACCGGGCCGAGGCTCGCGAGCCATTGGTCGTAGCCATCGAAGGCCGCGGCGCCGAACTCGGCTTCGAAGCAGTCGCCGGCCACGGGCCGGTACCGCGCGGGCACGGGCGAAACGCCGTGGAAGCCGGGCGCGAGGGGTAGCGCGCGGGTTTCGGGGAGACGGCGCAGCTTCTCCGGGATCTCCGCGGCGGTCTTTTCGGCGGGGAAATCGTCATTGCCTGGCGCGATGAAGCGCTCCAGCGATTCATACGGCGCGGGCTTGCGGAAGTGAACGGGGAACGGCGCAGCGGCGGCGTGGCGCGGCGCAAGGACGAGCGGTGCGGCGAGCGTGCCGAGGAAATGGCGGCGGTTCATGTCACACGCCCACCCAGTCCTTCAGGCACTGCGCCACGGCCGGCAGCTTCAGCGGGCCGGCAGGCAGCGAGAAGTCCGGCGGCGCGATGACCAGCATCTCTTCCATGCCGTCCGCGAGGAAAGCGTAGACCGTATTGGTGCGGTATTCGGCGTACTTTTCGAACTCCTGCCAGATGTATTGATAGAAGATTTCGAGATCGACGTAGGAGCCAAGGACATCGGCCTGGCTCGGGATGGGATTGGTGGCGTCCTGGTCCTCGTAGATCAGGAGGCTGCTGAACGGCTTCACCTTGTTGCGGATGCCGAAGCCGATGGCGGCGACGGTTGGGCGCGCGCGGCGCACCGCCTGCATGGCGGCCCATTCAACGAAGGTGTTGTTGATGAGCAGCGTGCCGTTGCCGCTGAGGAGAATGGCGCGGGCGAACTCGGCGAGGATCGGGTCGCCCGCCGCGGCGCCTTCGGAGGCCAGGATCTTGAGCTGCTTCAGGCGGCCGCTGAGCTGGCGGGGTCCGGGAACCTCTTTCGCCTCGACGATCGACTGCACTTCGCGCATCAGCCGCTTGCGGTAACTTGCGAGCGCCTCGTAGCTGTAGTGGACGACCGCCGGATGGTCCGGCGCAAGGGAGCGGCCCGCCTGAATGACCCACGAATGGTACGGCTCCGCGTGCTTCGCCGCGTAGAGCTGCGGAATGCTGGTGGCGCCGAGCTGCGGCAGATAGGCGGCGGGATCGTCGGGCGGATCGAGCGCGATGCGGCGGCCGCGCGCCGCGATGCGCGTCCACATGCGCGAGGGATCGGCGGGGAGTTGCGCCGGTGCGACGACCATCACCAGGCGGGGGTGTCCGGCGCGGGCGATTTCGGCATCGAGCGCGGGATCGATGCGCCCGAATACCTCGGCCACGGCGGTGCGCCACTCGGCGTAGAACGGACTGCGGTTGAGAAAGTCGACCTGTTCCAGCGAAAAGCGCGCCTTGGGAAACGTCTTCGCGTTGACGCCCATGCGCTGTTCCACGTCGCGGAGGCGGCGGAATGTCTCGTCGAACTCCTGCGGAGGAGTCCGATCGAGCAACGCGAAGAGGCGCTCGAAGTAGCTCCGTTCGGCGGGGAAGAGCAGCTCCCACTCCTTCATCTGGTCGAAGCAGAAGGCGGAAAAGGAAGCGGGGAGGCGGTCGAGCAGGCCCTTATCGAGCAAAGCTTGCAGCGCGGGCGAGACTCGGGGCGCGGCGGGCATCAGAGCTGCAACTCGCGTAAGGGCTGGCCGGCGGCGCCGTGCAGATGCACGCCCAGGATTTCGGCCGCGGTGGCCGCGACATCGATGTGATGGACGGGGCGGTCCGTCGCGCCGCCCGGCACGCCGGCGCCCATCGCGAGCATCCACATGTTGCGGCAGGAGGGGTCGCCGCTGCGATGGTTCAGGAAGCCGTTGGCCGCGTTGCGGTCGCCGTCGCGGCCGAGCTCCGGGAGGACCAGCATGGTGGTGCGGCCGCGGTAGGCGGGATTCGCCTCCACTTCGTCCCACAGCATGCCGGTGAGGCGGTCGGTTTTGGTGATCGCGTTGAGGTACAGCGAATAGGAGCCCCAGTGTGCCACGTCCATATCCCAAAAATTAACGAGCAGCAGCCGCGGGGCGAACTCGCGCATGATCTCGCGCGCGATGAAAAATGTCAGCTCGTCGCCGGAGGTGGGGGCTTCGGGGCCGTTGATGTAATCGGCGAGGCCGCGGATCAATGTTTCGCGGACGTGCTGGTCGAGCTTGCGGCCGGCCTGAAAAATGGTCCAGCCGATGCCTTCGTAGCCTTCGCTGAGGATGCCTTCGAGGCGTTGGAGGACGGCGTCGCGATCCGCCACGCCGCCGGCGGTCCCCTTCCTGACTACGTCCTGCACGGCTTCGAGCAGGAGCTGCTTCGGCAGGACCACATTAGCGCCGTAAGGCTGGCCGAGCATGCGGTCGGAGCCGGCGCCCATCAGGGCGAAGCTCTTGTTGGTGGCGACGGTCCACGCATCGAGCGGACCGGCGCCGGTCTGCTTGCGGAACTGCTCGAACAGCGTGGCGCCGGCGGGCGGCTGGAAGCCGAAATCGTCGACGCGCTGCCAGTTGCCGGTCACGATGCTGGCGGTCGAGTTGAAATGCGAGAGCACGCCGGAGTTGATGCAGGACGCGAAAAAATAGCCGTGCGGGCGCATCGCGACGAGGCGCGGAATGTTGCGCAGGCCATCGGGCGCGAAGGTTTCGGAGTAGCGGACGCCACCGCCAAACGTGACGAGGATGACTTTGCTGGCGGGGCGGGCGGCGGGGGCCGGTCGGACCTGGCCCGCGACGCGATTGGAGATCGAAAGCCCGGCGAGTTGCAGGAAGCGGCGCTTGGTGAGGCGCGGCATCTCAGTAATCCGTGATTTCGCCGCCGGAGATCCTGCGGCGGACGTTGGAGCCGAGGTCGAGGGGGTGGTCGTAGCCGGATTTGATGTCGCCGTCGGGCGAGTAATAGGGTCCGATGTCGCAAGCCATGCTGCCTTTGCCTTCGGCCACGAATTCGATCGATGTGATCAGCTTGGCGCACTTGTAGCCGTAGCGCGACGGGTCGATCAGGCGCAGCGGGGCGCCGTGGCGGTCCGCGAGCGGCTTGCCGGCCATATCGAGCGCCAGCATGACGCGAGGCTTCAGCAGATCCTCGATCGAGAAATATTCGTACCACTTGTCCGCGCAATCGAAGCGGACCGCGCGGGCCGTGCGCAGCGGCCTGGCGGCTTCGAGCAGATGGCCGAAGCGGAAACCGCCCCAGACGGTGCGCGAAGACCAGCATTGCACGCACTTCATGCGCGAGTTCTGCGATTCCTGCGGGAGACGGCGAAGGTCGGCGAGAGAAAGCGAGACCGCCTTTTCCACCAGGCCATGGATCTTGAGCTCATACCGCGCGGGGTCGAGCGGCGGCACGGGGTTGTACCACATCAGCCGGAAGTGCAGCTCGTCCGGCTCATCGCTCGGCAGCAGGAGATTGCCGGCGCGCTGTTGAGCCTGCCCGCGCCAGGCGGCAGAGGCAGCGGCGGCGGCAAGGAAACGGCGGCGGTGCATTCGGACCCTCATTTTACACCCGGCGCCGCGGCAGACAGGCGGGCGTGGATCTCGCGCTCCTCCTGCGCTTCCGCGGGCTTGCCCAAACGGTCGTAGATGCGCGCGAGGTGGTAGTGCGGGACCGGATCGCGCGGATTGAGCGCGGCGGCGCGGTGGAGTTCGCGGGCGGCTGCGTCGAATTGGCGCCGCGATTCGAGCAGGACTCCGAGCTCGAAATGGGCATCGGGCGAATTGTCGTTGACAGCGAGCGATTTGCGGAGCCAGCTTTCGGCGGCCGCTGTATCGCCCGTGAGAGCGAGCGCCTTGCCGTAGAGATAGCTCGCCAGGTAATTTCCCGGCGCCCGCTGCGCGAAGGCCGCGAAGACCTGTGCAATGCGGGGCAGGCGGTCTTCCGCCTGGTCGAGCATGCGGCCGAGAAAGGCGTAGGGCTGCTCGACATCCGGGGCCAGTTCGATCGTGCGGAGGAAGGCGTCGATCGCTTCCGGAAAGCGGCGGAGGCCGTACAGCGCGACGCCGCGCGCCAGCACGAGCTGGGCGCTCGCGGGGAATTTCTGGCAGCCGGTATCGAGGTTGTCGAGGGCGGCGGCGAATTCCTGCCGCTCGAGATGCGCCTGGGCGACTTCGAAATAGTAGCGGTCGCCCGCTTCGGAAAAAAATAGCGAAAGCGTGCGTCCGGCCACGGCATCGCCGCCGGCCAGGGCCTCCGCGGCGCGCACGGCGGACTCGGTTGCGAGCGGCCGGTGAAGCTTCCAGTAGGTCTGGGCAAGCGCGACCTGGACGCGCGCATTGCGCGGCTCGATTTTTGCCGCGGTTTCCAGGCGCGATTGGGCCAGCGGCAGGTCATTCGCATTGAGGGCGATCAGGCCCTCGCGGAAGGCGGCGTCGAACTGCTGGCCGAAGAGAAGGAGCGGCAGGAGCGGCAGGATGGATTTCGGCGCAGAGGCACAGGGAGGCATGGGGCCCGGAAGAGGAGGACGCGGGGCCGGCCGGGCCGGCCCCGCGCGGTGCTTAGAAGTACAGCCGCAGAGAGAACTGGATGTGCCGCTCCAGTCCGGCCTGCGTACTGGTGATCTTGCCGAAGTTGCCGTTGCCGCCGAGGGCCTTGCTGTCCTGCAGACTGGCATCGGGCTGGCTGAACTGCGGCGTGTTCGCGATGTTGAAGGATTCCGCGCGGAACTGCGCCTTCCAGCGCTCGGTGAACGCGAAATCTTTGAACAGCGAGAAGTCCAGCGTGCGGGTCGGCGGGCCATAGTTGGTCTGCAGGCCAAGATTGCCGCCGGTCAGGGCCGCGGCCGGGGCGACATTGGCAATATTGAACCACTCATTGGGATTGCGGCCTCCGGGCGGTGCGGCGTTGGGATCGAGGCCGGGAATATAGTCCGGACGGCAGCGTCCCCAGACGCCCTGGCAGCCGTTATAGGCGAGGGTGAACGGCTGGCCGGTGCGCAGCGTGAGAATTCCGTTGGCCTGCCATCCGCCCACCAACGCATTCATCGCCCGGCCCATGTTGCTGCCGAGCGCCTTGCCTTTGCCGATGGGCAGATCATAGACGAAGGCGCTGGTGAAGTTGTGGCGGACATCCCAGGACGCGCTGGAGTATTCGGATGCCAGGTTGGTGGGATCGGGCGCGCCCAGGTTGCTGGAACCGCTGAGCGGCGTGCCGCTGTTCGCCAGAGAATGGCCCCAGGTATACGAGGTGAGGAACTGCAGGCCGTGAGAGAAGCGCTTCTCCAGCTTGCCATGCATGGCGGCATAGTTGCCGAAACCGAAGGAGGAAGTCATTGAGAGGCCGTTGCCGATGGACGCGCACGCCGAGCATCCGGCCGGAGGCAGAATGTAGCGCACGCTGTCGGAGGAGATGGCGGCCGTCGACGGAGTGTTGACGGCTGGATCGGAGTTCCACAGGATGACCTGGTGGGCGGAGTGGTTGCCGTCATAGCCGACTTCGAGCGACATGTTGCCCTTCAGTTCGCGTTGCACGGTGAAGTTCCACTTGTGGACCAGCGGATTGCGGAAATCACTCTGGACGCCGCGGAAGGACACGGGCGCCGGCAGACTGAAGACATTGAGGGGATAGCCGCCCGCGAAACCGCCGGGGAAGAAATCGCAACCGGTGCACTCCGGCTGCGAAACGCCGATGAAGCCGCTGATATTCGCCGCGCGGTTGAGGTTGACGGTTTCATTGAACGGAACGCCTTCGCCGCGGTTGGGGCTGCCGCCCTGATTTTCCTCGCCGCCGTAGAAGATGCCGTAGCCGGCGCGAATGACGGTCTTTTCGCCCAAGCGGTACGCGAGTCCGAGGCGCGGTCCGAAATCTTTCTTATCCCAGGGCACCAGTGTGCTGGGCACCTGGCCGCGGGAGACGTGGATCTCCGGGAAGATGGTCGAGAAGTTCGGCGGCAGCGGCGCGTCCTGGTTGGGGCCGCGCGGAATGTAGAGTGTCAGGCTCTGCAGGTCGAAATTCGCCTGGCGTCCGAAGCGCTCATCGATGGGCGACCACAGCTCATAGCGCAGGCCGATATTGACGGTGAGACGCGAGCTCACCTTCCAGTCGTCCTGGGCGTAGAAGGCCCACGCGGATTTCTGCGAGGAGACAAAGTTCGTCGTGGACATGTTGCCGCTGTCCACCACGCCCAGCAGCGCTGAAGCGATGGCGTCTCCGGTCACGGTGTTGATGGCGGCTCCGGCCGAACCCTTCGCCGTCGACGGGAAGGCCGTTTCATTGGTGCTGAAACCGATATTGCCGTGAGGATCGGGGACCTGGAAGAACGGGAATTTGATGGGCCGGTATTCGGCGCCGAATTTGAGCGCGTGGGAGCCCTTGCTGATCGCGACGTTCTGGATGAAATCCCAGACGTTGTTGAACTCCTTGGTGGGAATCCAGTCGTTGGCGCCGATCTGCGAGTAGTTGCTAATGCCGAACTGCGGGAGCCCGCCGTTATTCGCCGTGGCGCCGGTCGGATCATAGCCGCCGATGCCGAACTGCTGGAAGAGATCCGTTCCGGGGTTCGCGCCGATGCGCGAGGTCACCAGGCGCGTGAAGCCGACGCGGGTTTCGGAAACCACCGTGGGCCTCCACACGCGCGTGTAGCTCATCTGCGCGTTGCGCGCCAGGTCGGTTTCGCCGGCGCCCTGGAACGGAGAGCCATCGAGCGGACCGGGGAAGGGCACACCGGAAGTGCTGACGGTATCGGACCAGCTCAGCGAGCCGAACAGGCTGTCCCGTTCGCTGAGCTTGTAGTCGACGCGGCCGTCGCCCTGGTCGACCACCTGTTTGCCGGGAGTGACGATGTAATAGTCGTTGGTGGGGAAGGTGCCGGTTTTGATGGGCTGGTTCGTGGCGGGATACAGTTGCAGGATCTTGGCGAAGGCGGGATCCCAGCGGCTCTGCGGGATGATGTTGCCGGGGAACGGCGTGCGAGAGACCGGAACGTTGTTCTGGTAGACGGTGGAAGCCGGGTCGTAGATGACGCCCTGGTTGATGGATGCGCCGGTGATCGGGTCGGTGGCAATCTGCCCGCCTAGCTCGCTCGAGAAATTCCCCTGCTTCATCGCCGCCGTGGGGATGGTGTAGAAGCCGCCGTAGCCCAGGTTTTGCACCGAGCCGCCGGAGCTGGCGATGCGAGTCCCCTGGTAATCGCCGAAGATGAACAGCTTGTTCTTGATGATCGGCGCGCCCGCATTGGCGCCGAACTGGTTCTGAATGAACGGGCCCTTGGGAACGCCGGCCAGGTTGTTCTCCCAGCGGTTCGCATCGAGAGCGCGGTTCTGGAGGAGCTCGTAAAGTTCGCCGTGCAGCGCGTTGGTGCCGGACTTCAGGTTGACGTTGATCACGCCGCCGGCGGCGCGGCCGTATTCCGCGTTGTAGCCGTTGGTGATGATGTTCATTTCGGCGATGGCTTCCGTCGAGGGGCCGATCGCGTACGCGGTCTGGTTCAGGAAGTCGATGGTGTTGATGTTGTTATCAACTCCGTTGAGGAGGAAATTGTTCTGCCCGTTGGAGCGGACGCCGTTCGCGGAAAAGCCGCCGTTGGCGGCGTCGCGAGCGCCTGGCTCGGCGGGGACGACGCCGGGCGAGAGTCGCGCGAGGTACGCGAAATTGCGCTTGCCGCCGAGAGGCAGATCTTCGACCGATTTCGTATCAACGTTGGCGCCGACCTGCGTGCCTTCGGTCTGCAGCAACGGCGCGGCAGCCGTGACCTCGACGGTCTGGCCGACATCGCCGACCGTAAGGGTGAACGTCAGGCCGGTGCGCTGGCCCGCCAGGAGCTGGATATCCTTCTGCTCGGCTTTGCGGAATCCCGGCGCGCTGATCTCGACCGAATAGGCGGCCGGACGCAGCGCCGGGCGGACGAATTCGCCTGCCGCGTTGGTGACCGTCTGGTAGACTTCGCCGGTCTGTTGATCGGTGATTTTGACGGTGGCGTTGGGAACCACGCCTCCGGTGCTATCCGTGACCGTACCGGCTAGCGTGGAAAGATCGCGCTGCGCGAAGGCGCACGACAGGACGAGAATCGAAAGGACCGCAAGGCGCGTTACGTGGTTCATAGCCCCTCCTACGAACAAGCCTTCTAAAAGATTAGAGACCACTAGCTCCTGGTGGACAGCACAAGAGCTGATTTTTGAGTAGAATATGACAGCCCGGTTTCGAGGTCAAGGAAATTCTTCAGGATGGCGGGTTTAGTAGCCGTGAGTTAGGTGAGTTTGAGTTCACAGCGATGCGTGTTTACGCCTTATACGCGGCCTGGAGTCTGCTGCTGGCTGCCGCCGTCGTGGGCAGCACACTCCCCGCGATTCGCATGGTCGATGTGGCGGCGCAGGCGGGGCTGAACCTGCCGAACACATTCGGCGGCAAGGACACCAAAACCTACATTCTGGAATCGACGGGCAACGGCGCCGCCATCTTCGATTACGACGGCGATGGCGCCAACGATATCCTCATCGTCAACGGGACCACGATCGAGGGCGGCGGCGCTCCGCCGCGCACCGTGCAGCTTTATCGGAACGACGGCCACGGCCGGTTCACCGATGTTTCGCGGCAGGCCGGGTTCACCGTCGAGGGCTGGGGCCAGGGAGTGTGCGCCGGCGACTACAACAACGACGGCAAGCCGGACCTTCTCATTACCTACTACGGCCACAACCGCCTTTACAAGAACCTCGGCAACGGCCGGTTTGCCGATGCGACCGCTGAGGCGCACCTGCCCGTCACGGGCGTTCGCTTCGGCGCCGGCTGCTCGTTCGTCGATTATGACCGGGACGGCTGGCTCGACCTGTTCGTAGCGAATTATCTGGAACTCGACCTGGCGAAGACGCCGAAGCCGGGCCAGGATCCGGCGTGCAACTGGAAAGGACTGCCGGTCTGGTGCGGCCCGCACGGGCTGACGCCCGCGACCAACGTCCTCTATCACAACAACCGCGACGGCACCTTCACCGACGTATCGGCCGCCGCCGGTATCCTGAAGCCGGGCGCGCGGTACGGCCTGGGTGTGGCCGCAGCGGATTTCGATGGCGACGGCTGGCCGGACATTTACGTCGCCTGCGATCAGACCCCGAGCCTCCTGTATCGCAACCGGCACGACGGCACGTTCGAGGAGCGGGGCGCGGCCGCCGGCGTGGCCTACAATTTCGACGGGCAGTTGCAGTCCGGCATGGGCGTGGCCGTCGGGGATTACGACGGCGACGGGCTGCTCGATATCGCCAAGACAAATTTCTCCGGCGATATTCCCTCGCTATTTCACAACGAGGGCGGCGGCTTTTTCGAGGATGTGGCGCAGCGCGCGGGACTCGCGACCCACCATCTGCTGGGCTGGGGCATCGCCTTCGTGGATCTGGATGACGATGGCTGGAAGGACCTGGTTGTGGCGAACGGCCACGTGTATCCCGAAGTCGATCGCTCGCCGGTCGGCGACCGCTACCGGCAGAAGACGCTGGTCTACCGCAACCTGGGGAACGGCCGCTTCGAGGATGTGACGGAGAGAGCGGGCCCGGCGCTCGATGTGCTGCGTCCAGCGCGCGGGCTGGCGGTCGGGGATGTCGATGGCGACGGGCGGCCGGAAATCGTCATCGTCAACATGAATGCCACGCCCAGTTTGCTCAAGAACACTGGAGCGCGGCAGAACTTTCTCTCGGTCGCGCTGACGGGCACGCAATCGAACCGGAGCGCGATCGGCGCGCGGGTCACGGTGGAAGCGGGCGGCGGGCGCCAGGTCGATGAAGTGATGAGCGGCGGCAGCTTCTATTCCCAGAACGAAATGGCGCTGTATTTCGGGCTGGGGCAGGCATCCGCGGCGGACCGGATCGAAGTCCGCTGGCCCAGCGGGAAGGTGCAGACGTGGAGGAATGTGGCGGCGAACCGGCGGCTGGCGATTACGGAGGGCGAAGAGGAGGTAAGGCCACGAGGGGGCTCGAATTCACCGAAATAGTTCAGCTGGCCGCTTCAACTCAGCGGGTTGGGGATCCAGGAACGGAAGCCGCACCTCATACGGACTGCCTCTTTGCTGCGTAGTGAGGGGGACGTACAAAACGAGGGATCGTGGCGGGTCGGGGTCTTCACGGGAGACGATGACGACGGGACGCGTTTTGGCGGCGAGTCCCAAGTCCGCCAGCCAGATCTCACCGGGCCGGGTCTTCATCGAGCAGGTCGAGGACCTCCTGTTCGGCGGCACGCGAGCGTGCGACGTCGAGCACGTCGTGATCGGCGAGTTCAATCACCTCGGCGATGCGCTTCCGCGCCTCAGCCGCCGTCTCCGGCTTCCAGTCGCGCAGTCGAGCGTCCAGTTTCTCCGCCAAGGCGTCCACGATGACCTTCTGCCCTCGCTTCTAGTTTAGGCCATCGGCGGCCGAGGTATCGCGTGGCCTTCAATGGATTTCCGGCTCGGCCGAATTGCCCGGCCGCGCCAGGAAATCGAAATCGCAGCCTTCATGCGCCTGCGTGACGCGCTCGCGGTAGAGCGCCAGATAACCGCGGCTGTCTGCCTGCGCGGGCGGCCGCCATTCCGCGCGCCGCCGCGCCAGTTCCGGCTCGGGCACCAGCAGATCCAGCCGGCGATCCGGAATATCGAGGCGGATCGGGTCGCCGTCGCGGACGAGCGCCAGCGGCCCGCCGACGTAGCTTTCGGGCGAGACGTGCAGCACGCAGGTCCCGTACGCGGTGCCGCTCATGCGGGCGTCGGAGATGCGCACCATGTCGCGCACACCGCGGCGCAGCAGCACGTCGGGAATCGGCAGCATGCCCCATTCCGGCATCCCCGGTCCGCCGAGCGGTCCGGCGTTCTGCAACACCAGAACCGAGTTCTCGTCCACGGCCAGGTCGTCGCGGTGAATGCGCGCGTCGAGGTCCGCATAATCGCGGAACACGACCGCGGGACCGTTGTGGCGGTGGAAACGCGCATCGGCGGCGACGGTCTTGATCACCGCGCCGCACGGCGCGAGGCTGCCGTAGAGCACCGCCGTGCCGCCGCTTGCGACCAGCGGCGCTTCGCGCGGGCGGATCACCTCGCGGTTCACGATGCGCGCGCCGTCGAGGTTCTCGCCGAGGCTCTTGCCGTTCACCGTGAGGCAGCCGAGGTCGAGCAGATCGCGCATTTCGGACATTAGAGCGCGCAGGCCGCCGGCGTAGTAGAAATCTTCCATGAGAAATTCGCCGGAAGGCCGGATATTCGCGAGCACCGGGACACAGCGCGAGATTTCGTCGAACAAGGCGAGCGGGAGATCGATGCCGCGGCGGCGCGCCATCGCCACCAGGTGAATGATCGCATTGGTCGAGCCGCCGATCGCCAGATCCACGGCGATCGCGTTGCGGAAGGCCGCTGCCGTAAGGATCGCATCGGGCTTCACGTCCTCCCACACCATCTCGACAATGCGCCGCCCGCTTTCGAGCGCGAGCCGTGGATGGCCGGAATCGGCGGCGGGCATGGAGGAAGCGACGGGCAGCGTCATTCCCAGCGCTTCGGCGACCGCCGTCATAGTGGCCGCGGTGCCCATGGTCATGCAGAATCCGGGGGAGCGCGCAATGCCGGCCTCGATGGCGCGCCAGTCTTCCTCGGCGAGCGTGCCGGCACAGCGCTCTGTCCAATATTTCCAGAGGTCGGTGCCGCTGCCGAGCGGTTTGCCGTTCCAGTTACCGCGCAGCATCGGGCCGGCCGGCAGGAAAATCGCGGGCAGGTTGGCGCTGATCGCGCCCATCAGCAGCCCCGGCGTCGTCTTGTCGCACCCGCCCATCAGCACCGCGCCATCGACCGGCAGGCTGCGCAGCGCCTCCTCGGTATCCATCGCCAGCAGGTTGCGGTAGAGCATCGGGCTGGGCTTCATGTACGTTTCGGTGATGGAGAAGGCCGGGATCTCGACCGGGAAGCCGCCCGCCTGCCACACGCCGCGCTTCACGGCTTCGGCACGTTCGCGCAGATGCGCGTGGCACGGGTTGATCTCGCTCCACGTGTTGACGATCGCGATCACCGGTTTGCCCGTGAAATCCTCGCGGCGGTAGCCGAGTTGCAGCATGCGCGAGCGGTGGCTGAAGCCGCGCATGGTGTCCGGGCCGAACCAGCGGAAGCTGCGAAGCTCTTCGGGTTTCTTAGTCATGGGATTCGGGGTTGGGGATCGTGGGTTGGGGACGAAATGCGGATGCGCGTCGCGAGAGTTCCCGCGAGCAGCATGCAGCCGGCGAGCACCCACAGGCCCGCATCGTAGCGCCCCGTGGCGGTTCTCAGATAGCCGAACAGCCACGGGCCGGCGAATCCTCCGAGGTTCCCCAGGCACACCAGGCCCACCGTGGCCGCCGCGGCCGATTTGCCGAACATCGTCGAGGGAAGCGTGAAAAAGGCCGGCAAGTAGGCCTGGGAGGTGAAGCCCGCGAGGCAGAAGATGCCCAATGCGAGCCAGGCGCGGTCGCCCGCCAGCACCGCCAGACCGAGCGAGACGCCGGTGGCGAGCATGGGAACCGCCGTGTGCCAGCGCAGCGCGCCGGTCCGGTGCGCCCACATGCCGTTGAGCAGGATTCCCGCCGCGCTGCACGCGTACGGCAGCCCGGCGGCCGCGGTGCGGAAAGCGGCGGGCAGCGCGTGCATCTTTCCGGTTATCGAGGGAAGGAAGAAGATCAGCGCCTGATTGCCTGTGACGATCAGGAAGAAGATGGCGATGAGCAGAAATGTCTGGGGATTGCGCAGCGCGTCGCGAATGTCGATGCGGTGCGCCGAGCTCTTGCGCGCCGTATCGGCCTCGAGTTCCTTGCACAGCCAGCGTTTTTCGTCCTCCGGCAGCCAGCGCGCGGACTGCGGCCGGTCCGTCAGGTAAAACCAAGTGACGAAGCCCATCAGCACGGGCGGCAGACCTTCCAGGATGAACACCCATCGCCACCCGGCCAGCGCGGCCCAGTGCACATGCTCCAGAATCCAGCCCGAAAGCGGCACGCCGAGCGCGACGGCCACCGGCTGCGTGACCATGAAATACGCCTTGGCGCGCGCGCGGTCCTCCGGCCGGAACCAATGCGAAAGATAGACGATCACGCCGGGGAAAAAGCCCGCTTCCGCGATGCCGAGCGCGAGCCGCAGCCCGTAGAACTGCGTCGTGGGCCGGGCGTTGCCGAACAGGGCGCCGAACAGCGGCGTGGCGACGAAGCCCATCGCCGCCGCTGCGATGCCCCAGGAGATCATGATGCGCGTGATCCATTTGCGCGCGCTCCAGCGCTCCACGATCAGGCTGCCGGGAAGATCGAGCAGGAGATAGCCGAGAAAGAAGATGCCCGCGCCGAAGCCGATCACCGCGTCGCTGAAGCCCAGGTCGCGCTGCATCTGGAGCTTGGCGACGCCCAGATTCGCGCGGTCCAGGTACGCGAGGAAGTAGACAAACATCAGGTACGGAATCAGGCGGCGGGTCACGCGGCGGCGCGTGCGCTCGGGGAGATCGTGCGCGGCGGCGGTGGCGGAGGTAGCCGGCGATCCGGGAGGCATCAGATTTTCCAGCAGATCAGCTTCATCTCGGTCATCTCTTCGAGCGCGTACCGCGGGCCCTCCCGCCCCGCGCCGCTTTCCTTGATGCCGCCGTAGGGCATGTGGTCGGCCCGGTACATCGGGATGTCGTTGATCATCACGCCGCCGACTTCGAGCTTGCGCGCCGCCTGAAACGCGCGCTGGATATCCTGCGTGAAGATTCCCGCCTGCAAACCGTACGGCGTGGCGTTGGCCCTCTCGATGGCCTCTTCCAGATCGTCGTAGGGATACACCGCGACCACCGGGCCGAATGCCTCCTGGCACGCCACGCGGCAGCCATCGGGTACATCGGTCAGCACGGCCGGGCGGATGGTCGCGAAGCTGCGTGCGCCGCCGGTGATCACGCGCGCACCGCCGGCGGCCGCCTCGCCGATCCACTCCTCGATGCGGATGGCTTCGCGCTCGTCGATGAGCGATGAGATGTCCGTCGAGTTCTCATAAGGATGGTCGATACGTAGCGCTTCCGCGCCGGCCTTCAGCCGCTCCAGGAAACCGCTCACGATCGACCGGTGCGCGAACACGCGCTGCACCGAGATACATACCTGGCCGCTGTGCGCGAACGCGCCCTGCACCGTGCGGGCGGCTGCGGTGTCGAGATCCGAGCCGGGCTCGATGATCACGGCGGAATTGTTGCCCAGCTCCAGCGTGACCTTCTTGAAGCCCGCGCGCGCGCGAATCGCGCGCCCCACTTCGGCACTGCCGGTGAACGTGAGCATCTGGAGCCCGGGATGCTCCGCCATCGCCATGCCGATCTCGGCGCCGCTGCCCGTGATTACGTTGTAGGCGCCCGCGGGCGCGCCGGCCTCTTCGATGGTGCGGGCCAGCCGGAGCGCGCTCAACGGCGTCTTGGTCGCCGGCTTGTGGACCACGCCGTTGCCGCCCGCCAGCGCCGGCGCCACCTTGTGCAGAGCAAGGTTGAAGGGCACGTTGAACGGCGTGATGCAGCCGATTGCGCCCAGGGGCTCCCGGACCGTGATCGCCATGCGCCCCTTGCCGGTGGCGGAGAAATCCATCGGCACGACTTCGCCGCGAAGCTGCCGGGCCTCGTGCGCCGCCGCTTCGAGTGTCTGCAACCCGCGCTCCGCTTCCACCCTGGCTTCGCGGATCGGCTTGCCGGTCTCCGCGCAGATGAGCTGCGCGTACTCGGCGAGATCGCGGCGGACCAGCTCGCGCACGCGCAGCAGCAGGTCGGCGCGCTCGTAATTGGAGAGCGCGCGCATCGCGGCGTGCCCGCGCCGCGCGGCCGCGACCGCCCGGTCGAGCAGGTCGCGCCCGGCGCGCGGAATCTCGCCCACGCGCGTGCCGTCGTACGGCAGCAGCACCGGGTCGTGCTGCGGGGTATCGACCCATTCCCCTCCGATGTAATTTCCGTGAACCGTCTGCAGTTGCGCGCCCGGCGTCATGGCAACGTGGCCTCCTTCGTTTTTTCTACCGCGGGAAGTGTGAAGCCGGCATAGGGCAGCACCGCGACCCGCGCGCCCGGTCCCGCCTTCTGTACGATCCGCTCCCAGGCTTCCTGCTGGCGGCCCGGCTCGACCGGCGTGAAATGGCACCGCCGGACGAATTCCGGATCGAGCGCGGAAACCAGGTGCACGTCATACAGGCTGCCCAGCCGCGCCACCCAGTAAGCCTTGTGGCCGCCCACAACGAACTCGCGATCGAGCGCCGCCTGCATCTCTCGATAATCGGCGTAGCGGCGGATGTATTCCTCGAAGCTGCGGATGCCGGCGCCGTTCGGGCATTCCGCGAAGAACAGAATCGAGCCGCCCGGCCGCAGCGCGTGGCAGGCGTTCTCCAGCCCTTTGTGCGCCTGCCGCAGGTCGATATCGACCGGAAATCCGCCCGCGGAGGCGATGAGGGCGTCGTACGGCTCCGCGAGCGGCACGCGCAGCATCTCGTCCACCGTGCGGCAGCCGGCGCGGTGCGCGAGGTCGTAATGGCCGGCCACCACGCGGATCAGCCGGCCCTCCGGGCTGAGTACCACGTTGACGAGAAAGTCCGGCTCCGCCATCCGGCAGGCCTCCAGCAGGTCCTCATGCGCGGGATTGCCGTCCAGCTTCCCGGAGCGGCAGTCCGGGTGGAAAATCATGCGGTGGTTGAAGGTGGTGGTGCGGAAGCCGGCGACGCCCGGCACGAGGCTTTTGCGGCCCCCGGAGTACCCGGCAATAAGGTGATAGATGATCTCGCCCGTGAGGATGATCCGGTCCGCCTCCCAGACCTCCCGGTTGATCTCGACGCGGTTGCCGAAGCTCGTGACGCCGATCTCGACCAGGCTGGCCTCATCCGTGGCTACGTGATCGAAGCACCGGATGCGGCGGTAAATCTCATCGCCCACGATCTGCCGCCGTTCGTCATCGGTCTGGCGGCGGTGGATGCCGAGCGCGAACACGATGAAGATGTCGCGGTCGGGAATGCCGGCGCCGTTCAGTGTCTCGACGATGGGCGGCAGCATGAGATCGGTGCGGGTCAGGCGCGTGATGTCATTCACGATGATGGCCACACGCTCGCCCGGCCGCGCGATCCGGCGGAGCGGCTCGGTTCCGATCGGATTTTCGAGCGCGTCCGCGACTGCCTGCCGCTCGTCCGCGATCGGGGCGGCCGCCCGCGCCGTCAGGCGCGCCGCGGCCGCGCCGAGCGGGAGCCATCCGGTTCCGTAGGGGAGACTGTGGACCTCGGGATCTTGGGTCGGCATCGCGGCCATTCAGGGGCTTCGATCAATATAGCCCATCCGCCGCGGGATTGTGCCGGGCCGCACCCGGGCAGGCACGAAACTGCGACGCGGCTGCCCGTTCCGCATCCAACCGTGGAAGGAGACAGAAGCACAATGAAGATCGGCATCATCGGCGCAGGCAACATCGGTGGGACGCTGACCCGGCGGCTCTCCGCGCTAGGACACCAGGTATTCGTGGCGAACTCGAAAGGGCCCGAGAGTCTGGCCGGACTGGCTCGGGAGACCGGCGCCAAGGCGGTGACCGTGCGCGAAGCGGCCCGTTCCGGGGAAGTGGTCATTGTTACGATTCCCGAAGGCAAGATCCCGGAGCTGCCGAAGGACCTGTTCGCCGGCGTTCCGGAGAGCGTCGTTGTCGTCGATACCGGCAACTACTACCCGCAGCAGCGGGACGGCCGGATCGCCGAAATCGAGGACGGGATGGTCGAAAGTCGCTGGGTCGCCAGGCAGCTTGGCCGGCCGGTCGTCAAAGCGTTCAACAACATCTATGCCCAGCACCTGATGGAGCGTGGCCGCGCCGCTGGCACTCCCGGCCGGATTGCGCTGCCCGTGGCCGGCGACGACCAGCGGGCGAAGGATGTCGTCATGCGCCTCGTCGACCAGCTCGGATTCGATGCCGTCGATGCCGGCGGCCTGGATCAATCCTGGCGTCAGCAGCCGGGCACTCCGGTATATGCGACCGATTTCGATGCGGCCGGCGTCCGCCGCGCGCTCGCCGAGGCGAGGCCGGAACGCCAGCCGGCGTGGCGCGCGACGGCGCAGAGCCCCGGCAACTTCGCACGGCCGGCGTAAGCTAGCGCGGGCCCGGCCTGCCTTAGTTGGAGCCGCCTGAAGCGGTGGCGGGAATGCAGGTGATGTCGTCGCCCAACAAGGGGCTCGGCGGACAACCCACGTTGAAATATTGGCAATAAGCCTCCTTGATCGAGGGCCGATCCTTCCACGGATCGTAAATCCGGTCCGGGCATTCCTGTTTTGACAGGCCGATCTGGTGTAAGGCCTGAATCCGCTGGCCGAGCGGCTGAAACTCGAAAATCCGGTCTTCCAGTCCGCACGGCAGACACGGCAGTGGATCCGGGAGAGCGACGCTCAGCTTATCCGTGAACGACGCTGTCTGGCTGAGAAGCCCGCAAGCGCGGCCGAACGCCGTGGACACGTGGGCCTGCCTGAAAATCCCGAGGGGAACTGGATTTTCCGCGAATACATGCAGGGTCCGGTATGGCAGATCGGCTTCACTGCTGGGATCGATTCCGTCACCCGGCCAATGCGAACCCAGGCGCGGTTTGCCGCTGATCGTGTATTGGAGCACCGGTGTGAACGGAATCCGTACATCTCCGTTGACGCCCTGGATGCTCCCATCTCTTATTACCACTTCAAACATTCCCATTGCTTTCTCCGGCAGGGGAAATTGCAGAATCGCGTAAGGCGCGTTCCCCATCCCCATGGAGCCCATTGCGTCGCAATGGTGGCCCGTGCAGTCGACGTCCGCCTTCGCGAATATCGGATACTTGAACTTGTCCTTTCCCGTCGTCGCCACCCCCGTGAGCGCATGAACCGAGCCGCGCTCCAACTCCTGCTCGGCCAACCAGGAGCCCGCAAGATACTGATGGTCCGAACCCAGGTCGGCAATCAGGGCCAAAATACTGCTGTCCGTCTGGTAAAACGCGATCGCGCCGTGGAAGATCACGTAAAGCGTTTGTGGTCCTCTCTCTTCCATAAGTGTCCTCCTGCTGTGTTTGTGCTTTAGTTACCCCGAAATACGGCGAACGCAGCCCAGTAATACGGGTGCGAAAGGCCGGCGGCGCCGATCAGTTCGCGCTGGGCGAGCGCCAGCGCGGCTTCGGCTGTTCCCGTCTCCGCGAGGCGCCGGTAAAACGTGCGCATCAGCCGGGCGGTCGCCGCGCCATCGACGTTCCAGCTCGATGCAATCACTCCATCCGCTCCGCCGAGCAGAAATGCCCGCACCAGGCTGCGCGGGTTGAATGGCCCGCGTAGTTCGCCCGTCCCGGTCATGCAGGCGGAGAGCACCACCAGGGGGCAGCCGCGCCAATCCATCCGCGCGATCTGGTTTGCTCCCAGGAACTCGGGTCCCGCGCCGGGTTCGGCGGCGGGCAGCACCAGCCCGCCATCTCCCGCATTGCTCCAGCCGTGGCCCGCGAAATGGAGGATCGCGCCTTGTTTCGGAGCACGCGCCATGGCCGCGCGAATCTCCGCGGCCGAAGACACGATCTCGCCGCCATGCGACTCGGCCGCCACCTCGCGCGCCTCTTCCGCCGCGGTTTCGAGCGGTGGGAAGCGGCCGTCCGCTGAGCCCGGCGCTGCCGCCGAAATCGCCACCACGCGCGGCATCTTCGCCGGTCCCGCGGCGGCGCGGCCCATCGCGAACGGCCACGTCTCGACCGCAAACCGGCCGTGCTCGTCCGTCAGCGCCGCCCAGGGAATGCCCGCCAGCCAATCGTCGGCATCGACCACCACCGTGCGCGCGCCGGCGAGCATCTGCAGAAACGGCTGCACCAGCCACCCGAACAGCCGCCGGCCTTCCGTTCGCAGAACGGAGGTGTCGTCCGAGGGCGACGCGCAGGCGCGCAGCACTCGGCGTTGCGCGCCGTGAACGCTCTCCGTGGGCTCAGCTACCATGCGGCCCTCGATCGCGCCGTCACGTTCCGCCCATGCGGCGATGCCGCGGTCGAGCACGGCGTAGTGCAGCACGGCAACGCCGGGCCCCGGTTCGCTCTCGCGCGGACTCTGCGCGCCCCGGAAGTCCTTCCACGTCGCCAGCGCCATACGAGCGTCCTGGCCGATCTGCATCTGCACTAATCCCTTGAAGGCGCCGGCGGCCAGATCGGCGCCCGCGATCCGCTGCGCGGGGTCGGAGAAGGAACGCAATTCCGAGCGATAGATGGCGATTGCGTTCTCGAACGCCGTCTTGGCGCTGCCGGACTGTCCCACGGCGGCCAGGCTGCGCGCCAGCGCCTCTTGCGCGCGGAACCGGGCATCCCACGAGGCGCGATCGAGATCGCGGATGGCCTGACGCAGCGGCTCCAGCGAAGTTCCCGCCGCCGGTTCGAGCTCCAGGAGCCCCAGCCTCGCGTTCGCCCGCATCGAGCGCACCGTGGGCGTCTGCGGCGTCTGCCCGAACAGGCCCTCGGCTTCCATCAGTTGCCGGCGCGCCTCCTGTTCCTCGCCGGCCTGCCGCAACAGCGCCGCGGCATAGACGTGCCCGCCCGCGCCGACCAGCTTGTTTCCAGTTTCGGAGACGCTTCGCGCCGCCGCCGCCGCGAAGGCCGCCGCGGCCTGCGGCCATTCCATTCCGTTCGCCGCCCTGGCCAGGTCCATCTCTGCCTGGTAAAAGCGGGCGGCGGGAGCACTCAGGCTCCACGCCTCCCGCATGCACTCCTCCGAGGCATTCCACACGCCGGCCAGGTCCCCGGTCACGTACTTGAGATTCCCTTCGAGCCCCACGGCTCGCAGGCGGAGCACCCGCAGATTGGCAGCCTCGGCCATCCGGGCCGCCTGCTGAAACAGGGTTCCGGCCGCTCCCGATTCCCCCGCGCGAAGCCGGCAAATCCCCTCCTGCATGGTCGCCTGCGCGCTCATCCAGCGGTACCGTGTCCCCGCCAGATCGCGCCGCAACCCGGACGCGATCTCCAGGCATTCCGCCGGCGTGGCGCGCTGCCGTGCGTAGCTGAGTTCGAGCCGGGCGCGCAGGCTTGCCGCCCGGTTCGCACGGACCGCGAGGTGCGCCGCCTCGCGCGCGAGCGGCAGCGCCTCATCGTATTCGCCCGCGGCATTCTTCGCGATCGCCTGCGCCAGCTCGTCCAGCCCGGCCCGCGCCCCCTGCGCGGCATCCTGCAGCGAGGTATCGCCGTACCGTTCCATGAAGCTGCGCGCCAGCGCGGTAAATGCTTCCCCCGCCTCCGGGGACCGGTCGAGCGCCGGAAGCCAGTCGCGCCAGGCGATGTCCTCGAACTGCTCCGGGTCGATCACTTCGCCGCCGCCCTTGGCCGCGAGCAGGAACGCCTGCGGGCCGGAACGGACTCCGCCCCGCAGCGCGGCCGCTTTCTTTCGTCGCGCTTCGAGGTCCGCGAGCCGCCGCTTCCCCTCCGCGATCCAGCCCGGATCGCGCTCGGCCGCAAGATACCGCTGCCACGCGCCGATTGCTTCCTCCAGCAGCTCCGCGCGCTGGTAAGCAAGCGCCAGGTCGAATAGCGTCCGCGGATCGTTCGGCTGCCGCTTGGAGGCCGCGCGCAGCAAATCAAGCGCGTGGCCGTAATCGATCGCGCGGTGCTCCGCATCGCCGCGCAGCAGATACGCGCAGGCCAGATCCGCGAGCAGCCCGGCGTTGTCCGGCTCGGCCTCCTGCGCCCTCGATAACGATTCGATCGCATTTTGAAATTGGCCTTCGAGCAGCTCGGCGCGGCCGCGCAGCGCCAGTTTTCGCGGCGTCTCCGGAAGGCCCTGAATCTCCACTTCCGCCTTCGCCAAAGCCCGTGGCCGGTCGAGCGCCGAAACCGCGCCCGCGCGCTGCTGCCGGACCGGGCCGTATCCCTCGGAGGGAAGCCGCAGATCGAAAGGCCGCTCTTCGGTGTAAGCGGCCGCCAGCAAGCGCTCCGGCGCGTTTCGCTGCGCGAGCCAGAGCCCGCCTCCGATCGCCGCGATTGCGACACCGGCCGCCAATGCCGCCATCCGCCAGATCCGCCGCCGGCTCGCGTTCGGCATTTCGATGACTAGCGAGTCCTCGCCCAACGCGCCCCGCAGAATCGCGCCGCATCGGGCGCAGCCGCTCACATGTTCCAAAACGGCCGCGGCCGCCGGCTGAGCCAGGCCGCCGCTCGCCAAACGGCTGAGATCCTCGATACTTGCGCATGCTGTCTTCGGCTCCATGTCACTCGGATGGGGAGCGCGCCCGATCTCCGCCGCCAAAACCCGATACGCCTCGACCGCGCTCGCGCACTCCTCGCAGGCGCGCGCGTGGGCCATTCGGTCCGGCTCCAGTTCCCCCGCCGCGGCGCGCTCCATGTCGCGCGTGGTGAGGTGTCTCTCGTTCCTTTCCTTCAAAAACGCATCACCTCTCTTAGATCGGAGATTGGGCCGTTTTTCCTTCAGCGGCCCTCCGCTTTTCCACACACTCCCTGGCGTGCCGCACCATGCGCTGAATAATGCTCTCCACACCCTTTTGCGTGAGCTGCAGGGCCCGGATGGCGGAAATCGAGCGCGCCGTCAGGCCGTCGCGGTAGTACATCCAGAAGATCCACCGGTCGCGGTCCTTGACCTCGGGATTCCGTTTCAAACACCGGTCGACCTGTTCCAGGAGAATCGTCCGGCTGATGTTTTCTTCCGCGCTGTAGCTCGCCATGCCGGAAGGCTCGTCGGGCAGTTGGCTCAGCCGCCCGCTGCCGCGCTTTTGGGCGAGGGAGGCCCGCAGCGAGTCGATCGCCACCGATGCCGCAATGGTCCGCAAGTACGCATGCAGCGCTTCCGGCCGCTCTGCGCGAAAGTGCCGCAGCCGGTCGAAATCGCCGGCGCAGAGAGCCACGAACACATCCTGCGTGAGGTCTTCGATTTCGCCCGCGGTCGGCGTGCGCCAGGGCCGCAGCGTGTGGGCAACTGCGGCCTGGATGACCGGCTTCGCCGCGCCGATGAACTCATTCCATTCGGCCTTCGAATCCAGACAAGCCTGAAGTAAGTCCAGTAGTGGAGCCCGATCGATGATCACTGTGAAATGCCACCCATTCTATCGCAAGAGGTACGATTGTGCGCCATTTTCGGCCATGAAGCGGCTGGTGCAACTCGGCAGAATAGAACTATGCCCGATACGCCTCTGCCCGAGATCATCGAGTTCGCCCTGGCGCTCTCCCGCGAAGCCGGCCAGTTCATCCTTCCCCTCTGGAAAAACGTGGCCGTCGATCATAAAGCCGATGGATCGGAAGTCACCGAGGCGGATCGCGGAGCCGAGCAACTGCTGCGCCGCCGCATCGCCGGGCGCTTCCCGGCTCACGCCATCATGGGCGAGGAATTCGGCGGGGATAGCGCCCGCGACGCCGAGCACCTCTGGCTGCTCGATCCCATCGACGGCACGGCCTCCTTCGCCATCGGTCTGCCGCTGTTCGGCACGCTCATCGCATATCTCCGCCGGGGCGAGCAGCGAGCCGGCATCATCGCCGCGCATGCGCTCGGCGAAACGGTCTATGCCGCGGCCGGCCATGGCTGCTGGCTGCAGAGCGGCGATCGCGCGCCGCGCCGCGTGCACACTTCGAAGGTCGACGATCCGGCCCAGGCCTACATCATTTCGACCGCCATCGAACGCACCGATCTCGACCCGCACTGCCCGCAGTCGCCCATCCGCCTCTCGCGGCTATACACGCAGGCACGCCGCTTCCGCTGGTCGGGAGACTGCATCAATTATGCGCTGCTGTGCCAGGGCCGCATCGATGTCGCCATCGATCCCCGTATGAACCCGTGGGATATCGCGGCGGTCGCGGTGTGCGTCCGCGAAGCGGGCGGCGTGCTCACGTCGCTCGCCGGCGACCCGGACGTGGTGTGGCAGCCCAACCTGGTGGCCTCGGCGAATCCGGCGCTGCACGCGAAGGTATTGGAGGCGCTCCGGTGAAGACCGTCTAATCCGCCAGCGGATTGGGCCGGACTTGGAAATGCACCACCTTGGGCAAAGTCCCCTTTCCGGTTTCGGCGTGAAACGGCGTGCGCGTGCCCCAGGTGGTCCAGACGCCCTTCCCTTTCCAGCCGCCTCTGGCATCGTCGATCCTACCGTCCATACCCTTGGCGAAGAAGCCCAGCGGATAGGGCACGCGCAGGACCACGAATTTGCCATTCACCAGCGCCATCAGCGAATCCGAGCCGTTGCCCGTGATCATCGGCGTGTTCTTCCCCAATCCCAGCGTGTCGAACTGATCGACCCACGCATAGTAGTGCGAGTCCGCGCTCCCCGAGTCCGTCACATTCTTGAAATTCGGGCCGGGCGTCTGGTATAGGGTCCATCCTTCCGGGCAGTGCTGGCCGGTAGCCTGCGGGCCGTTCAGCGGTCCCTTGCACTTGCGGCGATCGAAGCTTGCAAAGTGGCCGCTCGCCAGCGCCACCCACACGACGTTGTTGCGGTCGATATCCAGCCCGCGCGGCGAAAATCCGGAAACGGAGGCTTTGGGATTGTGGAACGGCACTTCGTAATATTCCGCCAGCGCCGTTTCCGGCGGATGCGGCCCCGGATTCAGCCGCACGATCCCGCCGGGGAAGCCGAGCACGCTGCCCCAGATCATTCCGTCGGTGCCGATCGCAATCCCGTAAAACGCCGCGTTCAATCGCGTATCCCGCGCCGGGTCCGCCGGTCCGCTGAGGGCCGCCGCCGTGCCGAGGCTTTCGCCGCTCGGCGCGGTCGGCACCCGCTGTTCGGTATCGAGATAGGGATCGCGCCGGCCGTTGCCGTTGGTGTCCAGGACCAAAGCCGTCCAGCCTTGCGATTTCGCCGCATCGTGGGTCCGGTCCCACATCTTCGTATCGAGCCAGCCGACCACTCCGCCGCCGCCGCCGCTGCTCGTCCACAGCGTATTATTCGCGTCTTCCGCGAACAGCAGATGATGCGTCGAAAAGCAGGTGTCGATCATCTCCGTCTTGCCGCTCGCCGGATCGTAGACGGCCAACTGCCGGCCCGAGCGCTCCACCGGCGTCAGGATCGCCGAGATGAGGCTCGATCCCGCTTTGCAGAAGGCCGGGTTGTCCGCCGCCCGGATGCGCGACGTGTACCAGAGCCGGCCGCGCTGGTCGAACATCGGGTTGTGGACCGTGGTGTGGCTGTCCCAGATCGCTTCATCGCCCCAGATGGGCGAGGCCTGGAGCGGCTTCGGCTGACCCGGCGTGTCCGGATCGCGGTACGGTACCGCGACCCGCGATGCCGTGTTCAGCACCGGGTCGAGCACCGGCAGATAATCGCGGCTTTCCTCCGGCGACCCGTAGATTGGTCCGTCGGCGTTGACGGACGGGTGGCGCTTATCGGTCGAGATCTCGTCGTGCAGGTAGGCCTTTTCGTCAGCCCAGTCCCATTGCGTGATCACAATGTTGCGCTCGACCCCCTGCGGCCGCGGCGGCGCCTCGGCCGGCAGTTCGCCCTTCGCGATGCGCGCGGTCCAGTCCGCGAATTCCGCCGCCGCGCGCTGCGGGCCCAACTGGTTCAGTCCCCCGACCATCGCATTGCCGGCCTGGCCCGATTGCACGCGCCGCAGCCACGCCTGCGCCGGCGAATCCAGGTTCGCGAAGACGGCCGGAATCGTGCGCGTGTATTGATTGCCGAGCTGATGACAGGACTCGCAGCTATCGGTCTTCACCAGATGCAGCCATTGGCCCTGCGTCTTGATGTTCGGCGAGATGCCGTTGCCGGAAGGGCCGGTGCCCGGAAATTCGCTCTTCTCCGGAACCTTCATCAGCGCGTACCAATAGTTCGCCGGGTAAATCTGCGCGGCCGCCCCGGCGTCCGGAGCGGCCGGCGGTTTCAGATCGACTGCCTTCCCGGGCTTCGCCGCGACCTTCGGAGAATCCATCAGGCCATACCCGCGCGCCCAGACGGTGTAGGTGGCCGGCGGCAGGTCCGGGATGAGATACCGTCCCCGGTCGTCCGTGACGACCTCTTTGATGTAGCGAGTCGGCAGATCCGTGGTCTCGGCGATCACCCACACGCCGGCCTCCGGCCCGCTGGCGCTCGCCACCACCCCGCCGATTTCGGTGGGCTTGACCTTGACCGCGCTCGACTGCGCATTGACATCGCTACGCGGGGCAATCAGACCCGCCGCAATCACAGCAGCCGCCGCGCCAGGCACGTAAAGGAGCTTCCGCATGGCGTCCTCCAGATCGGTGGCTAGTATATATCCGGCGCGGCGGCGGACCCAAGACCGGCTTCCGACGGGGCGTCGGTACGTCCCCCAGCGCTAAAACGGCGGCGGCTGCGTCAGAAACGGCGTGAAGGTGATGTTCTGGCTGTAGGCGGGATTGATGGAAGTGCACCCCGGCGCACCCGGCCCGCCAGGGCATCCCCAATAATTGTTCGTGGCATCGATGCTGCCGGTGCAGATGGTGGCGTGATCGAACATGCAAACGTTGGCTACACCGATCTTGCGGCCGAGCAGACTGTTCTGGTGCAGCGCGACCGGCGCCGGCGTGTTGATCGCGACATCCACATCCTCATCGCTGATGATGTTGCCGGTAATCACCGTGCCGTTGATCGGCGAGCCTCCGCCGCCGCTGTTGAGATTGATGCCGACGCTGCCGGGAGTAGCGGTATCGTCGAGGTCCGCGAGGTTGCCGGCAATATAGTTGCCGATCATTTTGTTATTGCTCATGTTATCGGCCGGCGCTCCGAACGCGGGTCCGACATGGGTGTGCAGCGCGATGCCGCCCAGCCCGTTGCCCACCAGGATGTTGTACTGGATCGTGTTGTTCGCGACCGTTCCCGGACCGGCTCCATCCGAAAACAGGCCGACGCCGGACCCGCCCACCTGAACGCCGTTCCCTTGCGAGAGGTTGAACTGGATTGTGTTGCCGATGACCCCGTGGTGCGCCGGAAGGTTCGGCGGGGCGGCGCCCACCGGCGGGTGAGACGCCAGCACGATCCCGCATTCCTTCGGATTATCGACGACGGTGTTCTGCGTGACCAGGTTGTTCTGGCTGACCGCTGTCTCGTCGCTGAGGAGCAGGCCATCGGCGTTCCCGGCGATGGTATTGCCGGACACCGTGCTGTTGGAGGTGCCGATCAGGTGAATGGCCCCGCCGCAGTCGCCGGTTTCATCCGTCTCGTAAGCCGGCTGGCCGGGGCACCCTGTCAACTCGCCCGTGAAGTTGAGCCCTGGGCTGGTGTCGTTGTTGATCACCTGGTTGTTGCTGATGATGACGTTATTGGCGCTGACCGCCAGGATGCCCTCGAAGAGAGCATTCTCGACAGTGAACCCCTTGACCGTGACGTTGCTGAGACCGGGATGATTGAAGCCGTCGATGAGCACACCATTCGGGTGCCCCGCCGCATCGATGGTGGACCCGCCGCCGCCCGCGCCGTTCAGCGAGAGCGGTATGCCGATCACCACACCCTCCTTATAAATGCCGCGCGCCACGTTGATGACGTCGTTGGCCGAGGCGTGATTCACGGCGGATTGAATACTGGCGTAACACCCGCCCGCGCCGGCGGGGTTGACGCAAAGAGTGGCAGAGTTAGCCGGAGTCGAGAGGGCCGGTACGAGCACCGCAGCACCGGCCGTCAACAGGCAGCCCAGACGGAAAAACGTGTCCATGACACCTCCTCTGGCATGGGATTATGTCACAGCAGCCGGACCGTTTACCCTAAGCACTATCACTTACAGCGAGCGCAAAAAGTTGATCAAATCCTGCTGGTCCTTCGGCTTCAGCTTGTGAAAGCGTTCGACCACCTGACTCGCCTCGCTCCCCGGGCTGCGATGATCGTCGATCGCCTCCAGCAGGTTGCTCGTCCGCCCGTCATGAAGAAACCAGATCCGCTGCCCCACGCCCCAGAGCGGAGCGGTGCGAAACTCATCCGGACCCGCCGCGCCTTGCGTAATGCCGTCCGCCAGTCCCTTGCCCATGTGGTGGATCAGCAGATCGGAGTAGAGATTCGCCGTCTTGCTCGAGAGCGCGGCGCTCGGTCCGGGTCCGCCGCCGCTTGCGACCCTTGGAGCCGTGGTCATCGAAGGCGTGTGGCAATGGGCGCAGCCGACTCTTACGAAAATGGCCCGGCCCATCTGCGTCGAGGGCGTCTCCGGCGCGGGCGTGGGCGGCGCCAGCATGCGCATGAAGTTGGCAAACGCCTCGATATCGGAAACCACCGCCGTACCCGAATTAGAGGCGGCCGTGAAGTTGAGCGTGTCTTCGGGCGTGGCGTTCAACACGCATCCCGCGGACTCATCGCGCTCCTGAGGAAACAGTTGATTCGTGACCCCCATCTCCACGTTGTACGCCTCGGCCGCGAAGATCAGCAGGGACTTGTTTTGCGCCTTCCAGCCGAAGCGCGTGATGGTCCCGTCGTTGGCGCTGAGGTTCACGTTGCCGCTGAGGTGCGCGTTCGGCCGGCCTCCGATGCCCAATTGCGATTTCACCGCGATATTGGCCCGCATATTCGCCAGGATCTCGGAATCGGGAATTGCCTCGATCAGTCCCGCACCGAATATGGGAGTCGGAATCCGGAACGTGAGGTTCGGATTTCCGCCCTGGCCGGTGATCGGGTTGCCGGCGGGCACGAAGGTGGGCTGGTCGATGTTGCACCCCGCGGCGTCGCGCCGTCCGCTGATCACAAAAATCGCATGCACCTCGCCATCCGGCGCTCCGTTCGTTCCGCGCTTGAAGCGAGCCTCGCGGACCGGGCCTCGCGGCGTGATGAACCACGGCACGATGTTCCTTGCCCCATTCAGCGTGGCCAGGGGGATCTGCGGATTTGCCGCCGGGCTCGATCCGCCGCCAGCCGGCTGCGCATGGCAGGAGATGCATTGGTCGGCGTTGAACCGCGGACCCAGTCCGTTATTCGGCCCGCCCGTTACGGTTTCGATTTCCGCGAACCGCGCGCGCCCATCCTGAAAGAATGCCGTTTCGACCGCACTCAGGCCCGTCAAAGGACCGCCCGCTCCCGCGGCGCCGGTGCGAACGCCTGGATCGACGGCCTTTTTTTGTGCCTGCACCGTCCCCAAACCCGCCGCTAGGTAAGCGCCCAGCAGCGCCAGAACCACCTTTTGCCGCGTTGGCATACCAATCCCCCTTGTTCGCGCAGCGCAAAAACGCCAACGGTGGGGGGGCTCCGCCGGAAAATACGCCGCCGCGAGCGAAGTCATCCTATCAGATCGGAATCCGGGCGGGCTGCGCGGATGCGCGCGGGCACACAAACACGGGCAATTTTCGTGGCGCCCGCGGCACCTACAATGACCGCTGTTTCCCCTTCATCGACGTCGCAGCATGATTGTCGGCGAACTCGGCGCCGGCCGCAGTATCGAAGACCTGCTCACGGATTTTCCATATATCGAAGAGGCCGATATCCGCGAGGCGTTGGCCTACGCGGCCGAGCTCGCGCAGGGGCACGACGTGCTGGTCGCTCCGTAGATGCGATTCCTGGTCGATATGAACCTGACGCCCCGGTGGACCTCATATCTCTCCGCGGCCGGACACGACGCCGTTCACTGGTCAACGGTCGGCCCGATCGACGCAGAGGACGGGTTCGCAGCGCACAGTGGTCTCGTGGTTATTACAAATGACCTCGACTTTCCCCGAATCCTCGCGTGCACCCGCGCCGCAGGGCCGAGTGTCATTCTCCTGAGGGGCTATCCATTGACGCCGGAAGCGAGAGGGCCAAGTTTGCTGCGAATGATTGCCAGCTGGGCGGAGGCCCTGACGAGCGGGGCCATTCTTTCCGTTGACTTGTCTGGCCACCCGCGCGCACCTACTGCCGTTGAAATGAGCGGCAGCACCGGCTCGTGCGGCAAACGCATGGCGGTACGATAACCCGCGCGGATGCGCGTGGGCGCACAAAAACATCCGCAACTTTCTCATTCCCGGCGGGTTCGCCAAGCATACACGTTTGGCGATATGCTGCCAGATAGCGGATCGCCGCCAGGAGGGACCTGCATGGAGAACCGGAAGCCCTGTTCCTGCCCAGGGCCGCGTTACCTCACTGCTTTCGGAAGGCGCAGCTTCATTCAGGTCGGGGTCCTCGGCGGCCTCGGGCTCTGCCTGCCCGAGCTGTTCCGCGCCACCGCGCGCGCCAGCGTCGTCCGCCCGGCAACAGGCGGCGTCAACCGCCCTGAAGGCCCCGCCAAGAGCGTGATTCAGATCATTCTCCCCGGCGGCCTGGCGCATCAGGAATCGTGGGATCCCAAGCCCGAAGCGCCCATCGAATACCGCGGCCCGCTCGGCGTCGTGAAGACGAAAATCCCCGGCATCGTGTTGAGCGAGAACCTCGCGCGCACCGCGCAAATCGCCGATAAGATCACGATCGTCCGCTCCATCACCGGCCGTATTCCCGATCACGCCCAGGCCACCTACCAGATGTTCACCGGCTATCTGCCGACGCCCGCCATCCAGCATCCCAGCCTCGGCGCCGTGGTTGCCAACCAGTTCGGCCCGCGCAAGAACCTGCCGGCCTATGTCGGCGTGCCCAATGTGCCGCCCGCGGCCGGCACCGGCTATCTCAGCTCCAAATTCGGGGCGTTCGAGCTCGGCGGCGATCCCGGCCGCCGGAATTTCCAGGTGCGCGATATCGCCTTGCCCAAAGGCATCGATGAATCGCGCTTCGAGCGGCGCCGCACCGCGCGCGAAGCCATCGAGGACCACTTCCGCCAGGCCGAGGCCAACCCCGCCGAGCTCGACGCCATGGACGAGTTCTATCAGCAGGCCTACAAGCTCATCAGCTCGCCCGAAGCGCGCCGCGCTTTTTCGCTCGAAGGCGAGCCGGAGGCGATGACGAAACTGTACGGCGAATATCGCAATCCGCGCGGCGGCGGAGTCATCTCGGTGGGCCGCCAGTTGATGCTGGCCCGCCGCCTCGTCGAGGCCGGCGTCCGCCTCGTCACCGTCATGTACAACGGCACCGACGGCTGGGACAACCACCTCCGCATCAAGGATGCCGTGGCCAACGGCATGCCCGCGTTCGACCACGCCTTCGCCGGCCTGATCGCCGATCTCGATCAGCGCGGCCTGCTCGATTCCACGCTCGTGATGGTCACGTCCGAATTCGGCCGCACGCCGAAAATCAACGAGAATGCCGGCCGCGATCACTGGGCGCGCGTCTACTCCTACGCCGCGGCCGGCGGCGGCATCGCTCGCGGCGCGATCTACGGCGCATCCAACGCCACCGCAAGCGAGCCCGACGAGAATCCCGTCAGCGTGGAAGATTTCCTGGCCACCGTCTACCACCAGCTCGGCATCGATTCCACCGATCGGCTGCTTGCGCCCGGCGGAAGGCCCATCGACATCGTGCGCGACGGCAAGGTGGTTCAAGGGCTGCTGGCGTGAAGCGCCCTACTTCACCGCAGAGACACAGAGACCGCGGAGAGCACCTCCCTCAATGGTTTTCTCTGCGTTTCCTCTGCGCTCTCTGCGTCTCCGCGGTGAATGCCCTTCTCCCACTCCACGCCGACACCCGTTACATGATCGATTACCTGCTGCCTCGCGGCGGCAGCCGCGGCGCGACGGTCGAAGTCGAATTCCATGGCGTGTCCCTCGAAAACCCGCGCGAGGTGCTCTTCTACGGGCCCGGCATCACCGCGTCGGATTTCGTCCCCTACGCCAAGCCCGGCGACGGCTTTAAGGTCAAATTCCACATCGCCGCCGATTGCCCGATCGGGGAGCATGTCCTCCGCGTCCGCACCGCCACGGCCCTCAGCGACGCCGTGACGTTCTGGGTCAGCCGCTTTCCCACGATTTACGAATGGGAGGACAAGATCGGTCAGAACGACACCATCGAACGCGCCAAGCCGATCCCCATGAACGTCACGGTGGAAGGCCAGATCCTCCCCGGCCCGGACATGGATATCGACATGTACCGCGTCGAAGCGCGGCAGGGCCAGCGGATCTCGGTCGAAGTCGAAGCCGCGCGCCTCGGCACGCTGCACTTCGGCGGCGAAAACGATCTCGCTGTCCGCATCCTCGATGCCGCGGGCGCCGAGATCGCCCGCAACGACGATAGCGCGCTCTACGTTCAAGATCCCGTCCTCTCGATCCTCGCTCCGCGCGCCGGCCCGTACTTCATCGAAATCCGGCAGCAGATCTTCGACCCGCCCCGGCAGGCCTGGTACCGCGCGCACATCGGCGATTTCTCGCGCCCCACCGCGATTTTCCCCGCGGGCGGACCGGCCGGCGGCACGATCGAAGCCAAAATTCTCGGCGATCCCGCGGGCGAGCGCGCCGAATCGATCGCTCTCCCGGGCAGACCCGGGAATTTCGAGTACTTCGGCAACGCCCCTTCCGCGAATCTACTGCGGGTCTCCCCGTACCCCAACGTGCTTTACACCCAGGAGAATACGCCCGCGCAGCTCCCTGCCGCGCTCAACGGCATCCTGGCGAAGCCAGGCGAAGTCCACACGTATCGCTTCGCTGCCAAAAAGGGCCAGGAGTGGCACATTCAAGTGTTTTCCCGGACCCTCGGCGCGCCGGTCGACCCCAAAATTTGGGTTCGTTCCGTCAATGGCCCGCGCCATGTCCTCGACGCCGATGACGCCCGCCTGCAGGATCTCGGCCTGCCCTCCGCCCGCGGCAATTGGCACATCAAGGACCAGCTCGATCCCGTCGCCGTGTTCAAGCCGCCCGCCGACGGCGACTACATCCTCGGCATCGAGGACTCGCGCGGCCTCGGCGGCCCCGATCACGTCTACCGCATCGAAATCGAGCCCGTCCGAAACACCGTCTACACCCACATCACCGCGCCCGATGGCTACCAGATCCCGCGCCTGACCGGGCTGATTATTCCGCGCGGCAGCCGCTGGACCGTGGACGTGCAGCTCGCGCCCGGCCTCGGCAGCAGTTTGAATGCCGAGCTCGAGCTCGAAGCCCGCGGCCTGCCCAAAGGCGTCACCATGATCGCCCCGCGCTTTGGCAAAGGCGTCAATCGCCTGCCGGTCCAATTCGTCGCGGATGCCGATGCCGAGCCGCAAGCCGCCCTCATCGAAATCCTCGCCCGGCCCGTGGACCGCAAGACGCCGCTCGAATCGGCTTCGCGCCAGGCGTTCGCGCTGACCAACCGCCCCGGCGAGTTGCCCTGGCATTTCGTATTCCTCGACCGCTACGCGCTCGCCGTCACCGATCCGCCGCCGTTCGATATCGCGCTCGACGCCCCCGCGACCGCCCTCGCGCAAAACGGTGAGCTGCTCCTGCACGCGAAAATCGTCCGCCACGGAGACTTCAAAGGCCCGGTCGAAATCCAAACGGATTGGGTTCCGCCCGGCGTGCAGAAGGAAGGCACGGTCACCATTCCCGCCGGCAAGGACGAAGCGCAATTTCATCTCCAGGCGGACGCCAAGGCCGCACCGGGCACCTACCGCATCGCCATGAACGCCTCCACCAGCGGTGTGGGCGATGCCTACAGCGGCGTCGGCCGCATTCGCGTCTCGTCGCCGTTCGTCGAGCTCCGCATCGTGGAGCCGTACCTGACCGTCGATCTCCAGCGGACCTCCGTCGAGCGCGGCCGCCAGGCCGAGCTGATCGGCGTGCTGAAACAGAACCATCCGTTCGACGGCACGGCCACGGTCCGGCTGCAGCAGCTCCCCAGAGGCGTCACCATGCTCGATCCCGCGCCGCAGATTTCGTCCACGGATAAGCAGGTCGTCTTCCATATCGCGGCCGATGCCGATGCGCTCGCCGGCCTTTACAAGAACATCCGGTGCGAGGTCACCTTCATGGAAAACGGCCAGCCGCTGCGCCAGCATACCGGCTCCGGCATCCTGCGCGTGGACGCGCCCCGCACCGCCGAGGTGGCAAAATGAGGCGCCCGCTGCTCCTGTCTCCTGTCTTCTGTCTCCTGCTTTCCGCCGCGACCATTCCGCCGCCGCCCAAGGCGCCGTCCTTCCGCCTCGACGTCGAACCCGTCCTCTTCCGCGCCGGCTGCAACAGCGGCGGCTGCCACGGCGCCGCCGCGGGCAAAGATGGCTTCCATCTCTCGCTGTTCGGCTACGACCCCGAAGGCGATTATTACCGCCTCACCCGGCAGATCTTCGGCCGCCGCATCGACCTCGCCGCGCCCGCCCAGAGCCTCATGCTGCTCAAGGCCACCGGCATGGTGCCGCATTCCGGCGGGCGGCGCTTCCCCAAGGACTCTGCCTACTACACCACGCTCCTGCGCTGGATCGAGGCCGGCGCCCCGGACGATCCCGCCGGCGTCCCGCAGGTCACCGGCCTTTCGCTCGTTCCGGACAAAGTCGTCTTCAACCCCAAGGACAAGCCCAAGCCGTTGCAGGTGATCGCGAAATATTCCGACGGCAGCACCCGCGTCGTCAATCAGCTCGCGCTGTACCTCACGAATAATCCCGGCACCGCCGCCATCAGCGACGCCGGCGTCGTCACGCCCGGCAAGCGCGGCGATACCTTCGTTTTCGCGCGCTTCGCCAAGTTCACCACCGGCGCGGAAATCATCGTGCTGCCGCCCGGCCGTTTCAAATGGCCCAAGCTCGCCTCGAACAATTACATCGACGACCTGGTCTACGCGAAGCTCAAGAACCTGCGCATCGTCCCGAGCGCGCTCTGCTCGGACGAGGAGTTCCTCCGCCGCGCCTCGCTCGACCTCACCGGCACGCTGCCTACGCCCGAGGAATACGACCGCTTCCTCCGCGATCATGACCGCGAGAAGCGCGCCAGGCTCGTCGACGAGCTCATGGCGCGCGGCGAATTCGCGGACCTCTGGGCGACGTACTGGGCCGAAGCGCTGAAGGTCCGCAGCGACAACAACTCCGCCTTCGGCACCGACCGCAAAGCGGCTTACGAATATTACGAGTGGATTCGCGCCGCGATGAAGAGCGATATGCCGCTCGACCGCTTCGTGCGCGCCCAGGTGGCCGCCACCGGCAGCAATCTCCAAAACCCCGCGGTCAATCTCTACACCATGCTGCCGCAGGGCCAGTACGATGCCAAGGCGGTGGCGCAGGATGTCGCGCAGCTCTTCACGGGCATCCGCGTGCAGTGCGCGCAGTGCCACAACCACCCCTTCGATCGCTGGACCCAGGACGATTACTACGGCTTCGTCAGCTTCTTCACCGGCGTTACGCGCAAGATGGCGTCCGAGGAGCGCGAATTCTGGATTTCCGATAATCCCAATGCCGCGCCCGCCAAGCATCTGCTCACCGGCCAGCCCGTGCCGGCGCACTTCCTCGGGGGCGAGGCGCCGGACGTCAAGGGTAAGGACCCGCGCCAGGCGCTCGCCGAATGGCTGACTTCGCCCGACAACGCGCTCTTCCGCCAGAACCTCGCCAACCGCATCTGGGCGCATTTTTTTGGCCGTGGCATCGTGGAGCCGGTCGATGATGTCCGCATCTCCAACCCTCCCTCCAACCGCGAGCTGCTGGAATCCCTCGGCCGCCATCTCGCCGATTACGGTTTCGACGCGCGCCGGCTCATCCGCGATATCTGCCTCTCCCGCACCTACCAGCTTTCCGCCGTGCCCAACGCCACGAACCGCGACGACGAGACGCAGTTTTCCCATGCGCGTCTGCGCCGCATCCGCGCCGACGTGCTGCTCGATGCCATCTCCGAGGTCACCGCGACGCCGACCAACTTCAACGAAACTCCGCGCGGCTGGCGCGCCGTGCAGCTCTTCGAAGGCCTCAACCGCTCCAACAACTATTTCCTCAAGACGTTCGGCCTTTGCCCGCGCGAATCCGTGAACGTTTCGGAGACGCGCCTCGAGCCCACACTGGCGCAGGCCCTTCACCTGCTGAACGGCGACACCATCGAGGGCAAGCTCGCCCGCAGCACAGTGATTTCGCGCGAAATTCAGGCCGGCCGCAAGCCCGAGGCCATCCTCGATGAACTCTACATCCGCGCCTTGGCGCGCAAGCCATCGGACGCGGAGCGAAAGAAACTGCTGCCGCTCCTCGCAGCCGACCCCAAGGACCGCAAGCCCTACGATGACGTATTATGGGCGCTGCTCAACTCCACCGAGTTTTCCTTCAACCATTGATGACTCCGCGCCTCCTCTGCGTCCTCTGTGTCTCTGCGGTGAGCGCCTTCGCCGCCCATCCCAACTACGACGACGACGTCCGCCCGCTGTTCGCGCGCCGCTGCTTCGGCTGCCACAACGCGAGCGAAATGCGCTCCGGCCTGAGCCTCGAATCCTACGCCGCGGTGCTGCGGGGCGGAGCATCGGGCAACGATGTCGTGCCCGGCCGTCCCGGAGCCAGCCTTCTGCTCAAAGCCGTGATGCGGGAAGAAGGCGCGCCGCAGATGCCCCTCGGCCTCCCCAAGCTCCCCGAATCCGAAATCGCAACCATCCGCGACTGGATCGCCGCGGGTCTGCCCGAAAACGACGCCAGCGCCCTCAAAGCCCCGGCCGGCCCCTCGGCTGCGTACACGCCGTCGAGCCTGAACCGTCCCGCCGGCCCGCCCGCGATGCCCGAATCGCTTCCGCCCGTGGATCTCCCAGAACCCGCGCGCGCCAATCCCGTGACCGCGCTGGCCGCGAGTCCCTGGGCGCCGTTGCTCGCCATCGCCGGGCACGAGCGCATCTATCTCTTCAACCTGCAAACGCGCGCTTCGGCGGGCGAGCTCGCGTTTCCAGAGGGCATCCCGTACTCGCTGCGCTTCAGCCGCAATGGCGACCTGCTGCTCGCCGCCGGCGGCCGCGGCGTGCAGTCCGGCAAAGCAGTGCTGTACGACGTGCGCACGGGCAAGCGGCTCGCCACTGCGGGCAACGAGCGCGACATCGTGCTCGCCGCCGATCTCAGCCCCGATGGCAAGCGCATCGCGCTCGGCGGCCCCGGCAAAATCGTCAGGGTCTTCTCGGTGCCCGACGGCAAGCTGCTCTACGAGTGCAAGAAGCACACCGACTGGATCACCGCGCTCGAATTCTCGCCCGATGGCTCCCGCCTCGCCACCGGCGACCGCGCGGGCGGTATCCTGCTCTGGGAGAGCGCCACCGGAGCCGCGGCCGGAGCGCTCGCCGAGCACAAGGACGCCATCACCGCGCTGAGCTGGCGCGGCGACAGCCAGTTGCTCGCCTCCGCCAGCGAAGACGGCCAGATCATCGTGTGGAACGTCGCGGATGGCTTTCCGCTCGCCACCATCGCCAAGGCACACGCGCCGAAGAGCGGTCCGGCCGGCGTGCTGGACGTGCAATTCAGCCCCGACGGCCACCTCTTCAGCGTCGGCCGCGATTCCACATTCCGCACCTGGACCGCGGATGGCAAGCGAATCGGAGCCGGCGTGCCCAACGAGTGCCCGCTCACCAAGGTCGCCGCCTCCGCCGATAGCAAGCTCGGAATCGCCGGCGATTACGAAGGCCGCATTCTGGCGTGGGACGCGAAAGGCCTCGTGTATTCCGTGCCGCCGCCCTACCGCGCCGCCCAGGCGCCGGCCGAGGCGAAGTCCCGGCCGTGACGGCGCTGGATTTCCACCGCGCGCTGCCGGGATACAATCCGACGCCCCTCATCAACGCCGCGCAAACAGCCGCGCGCCTCGGCGTGGCCGCACTCTGGGTCAAGGATGAATCCCACCGCTTCGACCTCGGCGCCTATAAGATTCTCGGCGCGTCGTGGGCCGCCGTCCGCGCCGTCGAGCGGCGGTTCGGGCCCCTGCCGCCCGGCACGTCCGTTGCGGTGGAACTGGTCGCTGCCAGCGAGGGTAACCACGGCCGCGCGGTCGCTCGCGCCGCGCGCTGGCTCGGTGTCGCGGCGCGCATCTTCGTTCCCGCAAGCGCCGCCCGATGGCGCGTGGACCGCATCCGCGGCGAGGGCGCCGAAGTGACGGTTGTCGACGGCGCCTACGACGATGCCGTGGACCAGGCGCTCCGCTACTCCGATGCGGACCGGCATCTGCTGATCAGCGACACCGGCGTGACCGGCAACGAAGAAAGCCCGACCGATGTCGTCGAGGGCTACGCCACGCTGTTTTGCGAGATCCGCGAACAACTCGCCGCCGCCGGGGCGCAACCCGCGTTGCTGGCCGTGCAGATGGGCGTGGGATCGCTCGCCGCCGCGGCCGTGCGGCACGGCGGCATGCCGGTCCTGGGCGTCGAACCCATTGGCGCGGACTGCGTCGGGCGCTCGATCGCAGCGGGCCGGCTGGTAAGCCTCGCCGGGCCATACGACGAGCGGATGGCCGGCCTGAATTGCGGCCGCCCATCGTGCACCGCCTGGCCGGTGCTGTGCACAGGGCTCCGCGCGTGCACCGCTATCTCGGGCGAGGATGCCGTCGCGGCCGCCGAATGCCTCGCCGCCGACGGCATCTTCACGACGCCGACCGGATCCGCCGGGCTGGCCGGCTTGATCCGCGCTGTCCCAACCTTGCCGCGTGCGGACGCCGAAGCCTGCCGCCGCCACGGCATTCTTGCCATCGCCACAGAAGGCCTCGGCGTCTCTGCGCCTCGGCGGTGAATCCACTCTTGAGCGACAATAAGGATTCTCTCCAGGGAGGCGAAATGGATCGGCGTGACGTGTTAAAAGTCTTCAGCGCGGCCGCGCTGGTTCGCGCGGCGCGCGCCGCCGCGGGCGAGTTCGAAATTCGCGTGTCGCCGGTCAGCGAGCACACCCTGCGGATCACGCTAGGAGCCGTTCCCGATGACGGTGCGCTTGTCCGCGCCGAATGGGCCGCCCCCATCGCCACGCTGCGGCCGTCCTCGCCCGCCCAGGAGCTCCGTCACGCCGGCCTGCGCGTCGCCTTCACGCCCGATCCCGCCACGTTCCGCATTCTGGACACCCGCGGCGCCGAGATCCAGCGCATCGCGATCGACCGCGTGGCCGGCGCGTTCTCGTTTCAGACCGGCGACGCCCCGCTCCTCGGCCTGGGTGAAGGCGGCCCGCAATTCGACCGCCGCGGCTCGCAGGACCGCATGCGCTCCGGCCAGGGCGGCTACCGGCTGCGCACCAACGGCGGACGGGTGCCGATCCCCTGGATCATTGGCGCCTCCGGCTGGGCGTTGTTCGTCCACCAGCCCGCGGGCGCGTTCGACTTCACCGGCCCCGTGAGCCGCTTCCAGCCCGCCGCGCCCGCGGCCGCGCTCGACCTCTTCCTCGTGGCCGCGCGAGAGCCTGCCACGCTCCTCGCCGAGTACGCGCGCCTCACCGGGCTCCCGGAGCTGCCGGCGCTATGGACGCTCGGCTATCAGCAATCGCACCGCACACTCCTCGGCCGCGACGCCATCCTCGCCGAAGCCCGCATGTTCCGTGAAAAGCGCCTCCCCTGCGACACCATGATCTTTCTCGGCACCGGCTTCTGCCCTTCCGGCTGGAACACCAATAACGGTGAGTTCACCTTCAACCAGAGGGTCTTTCCCGATCCGCAGGCCATCTTCGACGAATTCCATCGCGAGCACTTCCGCGTCGTGCTGCATGTGGCGTATCCGGTCCGCATCAGCCAGATGAGCGGCACGGTCAAGGACCCGTGCGACCCGCAAAAGCGCGCCGAGCAGCAGCCGAGCTGCTATTGGGATATGCACAAGCCGGTGTGGAAGCTCGGGGTCGATGGCTGGTGGCCGGATGAAGGCGACGCACTCGATGGCCCCTCGCGCCTCGTGCGCAATCGCATGTACTGGGAAGCCCCGCAGCTCGACCGGCCGAACGAGCGGCCGTTCGCGCTGCACCGCAACGGCTACCCCGGCATGCAGCGCTACGGCGCGTTCCTCTGGTCGGGCGACGTGTATTCCACCTGGGAAACGCTGCGCACCCACGTCGCCATCGGGATCAACACGGGCCTGAGCGGCATCCCGTATTGGGGCACCGATATCGGCGGCTTCGTGCCGACGAAGGAGTTCACCGCGGAGTTGTTCGTCCGCTGGTTCCAGTTCGGCGCGTTCTGTCCGCTGTTCCGCTCGCACGGCCGCAACTGGACGCTGCGCCTCCCGTGGGGATGGAACACCGGCGACCCCGGCCCCATCGAGACCAGCAACTACAACGGCGCCGCGCTCCCCGACGCGAGCCAGTTGCACAACGCGGCCGTCGAGCCGATCTGCCGCAAGTACCTGGAGCTGCGCTACCGCCTGCTGCCGTATGTCTACAGCGCAGTGCGGGAGGCGACCGTGACCGGGATGCCCATCATGCGCGCGTTGTGGCTGCACTATCCGGACGATCCCGCCGCGGTGGCGCGCGGCGATGTCTATCTCTGGGGCCGCGACATGCTCGTAGCGCCGGTGGTGGACCAGGGCGCGGCCGAACGCCGCCTCTATCTGCCTCGCGGCGACTGGTACGACTTCTGGTCCGGCGAGCGCATGGCCGGAGGCCGCGAGGTCACGCGCGCGGTGGATCTCGAGACGATGCCCCTTTACGTGCGGGCGGGCGCGGTGCTGCCGCTCGGTCCGGTGAAGCAGTTCACCGGCGAGAAGGTGGATGCGCCGGTCGAGGTGACGGTGTACCCCGGCGCAGACGGCGCATTCCTTCTCTACGATGATGACGGCGCGAGCTTCGCTTACCGCAAGGGTGAATGGACCGGCATCCGGATGGCGTGGAACGAGCGGCGCAGGTCGCTTTCGCTGCGCCTCGATCCGGGCTCAAAAATGATCGGCCCGCCGCGGCATTTCAGCGTGCGCACGGCGGGCCGTGAAGCGCGGGCGGTCACGTTCAGCGGCCGCCCGGTGGAAGTCAGGCTTTAAAACTCGATGTTCGCCCGGATTTCGATGCGCCGCGCCGTCGTCAGCGTGCCGCTCGTCTGCGCGTAGCTGAGGCTCGTCGCATTCAGCGAGCCCAGCCCGAAAGCCGGGTGGTTGAACACGTTCAGGAACTGCCCCTGGAGCGTCATCCGCACCGATTCCCGCAGCGGAATGCTCTTGTTCACCGAAAGATCCGCGTTGAACCAGTGTGGGCCGTAGATGTATGGGTTGGCGCCCCAGACGCCAGGAATATTGTTCGGCGTATAAACGCTGGAGGCGACGCCGCCGTTGGCTCCGATGAGCGCCGGGTTCATGGTCAGCACCCAGGGATTGCCGGTACGGTAGACGCCCACGGCGTGCTGCAGCGTCTTCGCCGTGACCCCGGGCCCGAGCAGCACGCCGCTATCGTTGCCGTTCACCGTGAGATAGCCGCCCGAAAGCTGCGTCGGTGAGCCGCTCTGAAGGATCACAATCGTGCCCAGCGTCCAGTGTCCGAGGACTTCGTCGGCCAGCCTGCTGCTGTTCAAGAACTTCTGCCCCTTGCCGAACGGCAAATCGTAGGTGCCGCTGGCGTGCACGATGTGGCGGATGTCGTACGTGCTCGGCCGGTAGCTGAGGCGGAAGTTGCGGTCGGTCAGGAATGAGCCGCCCGCGTTCGCCTGATAGCCGTTCACGGGGCCCAGGACCAGCGACTTGGAGAGCGTGTAGTTCACGTTGAACTGCATGCCGTGCGTAAGCTGCTGGCGGAACTCCGCCTGCATCGAATTGTAATTCGAGCTCCCCATCGCGTCCAGGTAATTGAGGGAGCGGCCCGCCGTGAACGGATTCACTTCGAAGAAGTTGATCGGATAAGAGGTGCCCGCGCCGCCGAGCTTCAGCGCCGCGCATGGCGCGAACTTCGCGCCGTACATGTTGCAGATGTCGCTCTGCGTGGTCGCGAGCGTTCCCGCCACCGAGCCCGCGGCGCCGGTCTGGAGCTGCGTGAGGAACTGGGTATAAGGCGCTCCGGTCGTCACGCCGCCGAAGGCCGCGGCGAAGATCGGCAGCGGCACCTGTCCGGGCAGGCCGTTGTTGGCGAATGTGTTGCCTTTGCCGTTGGCCTGGTTGATCGCCAGATTGCTCTGCGCGTTCTTGAACTCTTGCAGGAAGCCGTTTTCAAAGATGTTGACCTCGTTCAGATTCTCGCTGAACCAGGTGTGCAATCCCAGATTGCCGACGTACCGCACCTCGATCGCGCTGCTGTTTCCGATCTGCCGCTGGATCCCGAAGTTCCACTGCTCCACATATGGCTGCCGGATATTCGGGTTCATCGCAAAGAAACTGCTGTTGAAAGTCAGAGTGGATGCCGGGAGCGTCGACGCCCAGGCGGTCGGGAACAGCGCGTAGGGCGGCAGTGGCTGGCCCAGATAGAGCGAGCCCGGCTGGAACGTCCCTACCGCGCCGGTGGTGTCCGGCGAAAGGCTGCCCTGCTGGAAGAAGAAGCTGCCTGAGTTGGAAGCGAACGCCCAGAAATTCTGCGCGCCTTCCTGGTAGGTCCGCATGGACCAGCCGGTGCGGATCACGGTCTTGCCGCTGGGGAAGATCTTGCCCAGCAACCCGCCGGTTTCGGGCGCCCACGCGAGAGCCACGGCGGGCGAGAAGTTCTTCCACTGCGTATGATAGGCGTGAACTTTGGCCGTGAATTCCGGGTTCTGCACGCCGCCCAGGTTTCCGGGCTGGAAGATCGCGCCGACGGGCGTCGGGCCCCAGAAATCGCCGATCGAAGCGGGGCTCGAGTAGGCGCCGTTGAGGTCGTGGTCGTCACCAATAATATCCCAGCGCAGGCCGTAGTTCAGCGTGAGCGTGGGGGTAAGCCGCCACCGGTCCTGCGCGAACAGGTTGCCGGCCTGCTGCACTTCATCCAGGTTGTACGCGCCAAACGGCTGGTACTGCCCGGTCTTGGGATCGAGCGGGCGCCCGCCGCCGCCGATGCTCACCGAGCGGATGCGTCCCACCAGCGTGGCATAGAGGCCTTCGGCACTGCTTTGCTGCGTGGTGTTGAGCCCGGCCGCGCTGAGCGCGGAGCTGAAGTTCCCCAGGATCGGATCGTTGCTGGCGAGGCCGAGGCTGGTGATCGGATAACCGCCCGGGCCGTTCCAGTAGTGGTCCTGTTCGTGGAACCAGCCGCCGCCGAAAATGAAACTGTGGTTGCCGCGCTGCCAGTTCAGGCTGTCGGTCCAGCTCAGCATCGGATAGTAGGAGGAGATCGCCTGGCGCGGATAGATCCCGCTGTTGTAGAGGCTCGTGCCGTAAGCCCAGGCTTGCGGAAAGATCTTGGTCAGATCCAGGCCGAGATTCTCCGGATCGAAGATGCTGTACTGATACATGTACCCGGCGTGGAACTGATTGATCAGCGTGGGCCGGATGGTGTAATCCATGCCGAAGCCCGCGATCTTGTTATTGCTGTTGCTGGAAGTCAGATCGACGGTGTCGATATTACCCGGAAAAGCCGCCGCATTCGCGCCGGGGTAGACCGTTTTCTGCTGCGTGTACGAGAGGTTCAGCCGGATTCGGTCCGTCAGGTTGTAGTCGAACCGCAGCGCCGGGTAGTAGATGGTGCGCCGCGCCGCATACTGCCAGCTCAGCGTCGAGATGTTCGGGTCGGAGGTCGGCGTGAGCACGCCATCGTTCAGTACGCCGTTGATCGCCTGCAACTGGGAGCCGATGTTGGCATTGACCGCTCCCGGACCGCCGAAGCCGGCGCCCATCTGCAGCACGTTCACGCTCTGGATGCTGCCGTTCGCGGCCTTGTACTGGAAGATTCCCTGTTGCGCCGGCGGGCTCAGCACGGTGGTCGAGGCGCTGATGCTCTGCGGCTGGATCGATTCCGCGTACGTGCCGAAGAAGAAAAGTTTGTTCTTTAGGATCGGCCCGCCCACGCTGAAACCGAAATCGTTCAGCTTTACGATATTCCGCGGCAGGTTGCGGGCATTATTGGACCACGAATTAGCGTTGAGCGCGGTGTTCTGGAAATCTTCGAACACGCGGCCGTGGAAGTCGTTGCCGCCGCGGCGCGTGACCATCGCGATCTTCATCGCGGAAGTGCCGTTGCCGCTGAGATCGAGCTGCGCGGTCTGCACGGTCATCTCCGCGATGTCCTCGATGCGCGGCTGTACGACCGAGTTCCCGTAGGTGAAGCCGCCGCTGCGGAATCGGTTGCTGATTGCCTGCGTGCCGTCGAAATCGGCGCTGACGATCGCGCCGCCCGGCATGTTGTTCCAGGTCCCGCCATTGATGCCGGGCTGGGTGGTGGCCCATCCGGGAATGAGATAGGCCAGCGCGAACATGCCGCGGCCCTGCAGCGGCAGGTTCACTACCTGTTTGGTGTCGATCGTATCGGCGATGACGCTCGTGTCCGGCTCGACCAGCGGCGCTTCACTGGTCGAGACGGTGATGGTCTCGGTCGTCGCGCCGACTTTCAGAATGGCGTGTACCGCGGTCTCGCGCGCCGTCTGCACCTGCACCGATTCGAATAACTGGTTCTGAAATCCTTTGGCGGAGACCGTCAGCCTGTACGTGCCGAACGTCAGATTGGGGAAGGTGTACGCCCCGTTCGCACCGGTGGTGGTCCGGTGCACGACGTTCGTAGCCACGTCCTGCACTTCCAGTTCGGCGCCGGGAACGGCGCCGCCCGAGGAATCGCTGACCGTGACAGTCAGGCTTCCGGTTGTTGTGGTCTGCGACCGGGCGATGTGGACCGGGACGAGAAGCAAGAGCGCGGCAAGGGCCGCCGGAACGATCGACGCTACGCGACGCGTCATACCAACCTCCCCAAAAGACCCGAAAAGATGATGAGTGAATCGCTTAAATTATTGTGGCCGAGTTTTAACAGTTGTCAAGAGGCAATCGCCCGCCGCAACTGCCGCCGCCCGGTTACCGCGGGCTCGCCGTCATCGAAGCCCGGTGCCCCGTAACCGTCTCCCAATAGTCCATCCACCGCTCGCGGATGCCGTTCGCGCGCTCGATCAGCTCGCGGCTCGGCTTCGCCCCGTGTTCCACCACCACCACGATACCGGTGTTAAATTTTTTCTGCGCATGGGCCACGTCCGGCAGGCGCGGCCCCTCCGCCGCGATCACGTCCTCGATCGTCACCTTCGTCCGGTCCGCCCGGAACATCGGATGCCCGTTACGGTCGCGGCCCGCCGGCTGGAGATTCCGCAAAATGAAAAAGTCCGGCACTTCGGCCGGCCCGATCAGTCCCATCAGGTACAAATCGAGATACGAATATCCGGTGGCCGGCACGTAGTAATCGTCGTCGAGCTGCGTAAACGTGCCGTCGTAGTTGTCCTGCCAGACTCCGCCGCCCATCGCCGAAGCCTCGACCGGCCGCTGGTACGGGAACGCCGCCGGGGCCTGCAGTCCGCGCGCCCAGTGTGTCGGGCCGAGCGGGATCGTCTCGCCGTTCACCTTGGCCGAAACGAACGCCGACCAGCGGTGCCCCATTTCGTGGCCGATCTGCGACATCGCATAATCGTAGGGCAGGATGCGGCCGTCCGGTGCCCGCTCGCCGATCTCGCGCGCATAGGTCGCGATGTTATGCGTATTGGTGTCCGTCAGCCCTTCGGGCGGCCGCTCCTGCATCTGGTTGGAGCCCACGTAGACCGGTTGAATGAACTCCCACTGGAAGCGCCCCTGGCTGCAATAGCTCTCGAGGCCGCGCTGCGTCGCGCCGATGCCCGTCACCGCGCCGCCCGCCGGACCGCCGCCGAGCGGCCCGTTGCTCGGTGTCCCCGCCTCCTGGTTATCGACGCGGAAATCCGAATAATACGCCAGCATGTCGAATCGATCGCCGAGCGCCTGAATCACCGTGCAGGAAAGGTCGCGCGGATCCGGCAGCGCCAGGTAATGGAATGCCTCGTAAGCGATCGGGAACGCGCCATCCTGCGGCCTGGCGGCGGAAAGATCCACCTCCGGGCTGCGGATGCCGGCGAGCATGACCTCGCGCGGCCGCGCGCCGGCGGCGGAAATCGCCAGGCGTTCGCCTTCGCGCACCCCCGGCGGTAGCGTCCCCTGGATGGTGAGCCGGTTGCCTTCGATTTGCACGCCGGGTAAAACGCCGGGTCCGAACGCGACGTACCGCCCGCGCCCGCCGCGCCCGCCGCCTGCCACCGTCCAAACCGCGCTGCCGAGAGAGACGCGATAAGTGACGCCCGCCAGCGCCGGATCGCCCTCCGCGAGCAGCGGCCCGCGCGTTTCGAGCGTGACCTTCAGAAGCAGCCCGTCCACCGCCGCGATCCGCACCTTCCGCACATCCAGGTGAGCGGGCGCGGAAGGATCGCCGGCGCTATCGATCGCCGCAATCTCCTTCTCCTTGCCCTCCGCGATCAGCGGATACACGCCCACGATCCCGTCCTTGGCCGCCATCTCCTGGTAGGACATCTCGATCGATCCGTCCTTGTGCAGCACAGCCTGGAAGCGGTTGACGGTCGGGGTCCACGTGAAATCCTGGATGCCGCCCGCGGGCTCCGTGAGGCTCCAGGTCAGCACCGCGCGGTCCTCGAGTTCTTTGAAGTACCGCTGGCCGGACATGCGCGGCTTGAAGAATACGCAAATCGCCGGAACCGTGCCGATCAGCGTGCGGCCCGCCTGCTGCAACTGCGCGAAGCGGTCGACCGAGACGCCGCCGCGCCCGCCGCGTCCGCCGGCCAGCGCCGCGCCGAAGGCGATCGAGCCGGTCACGCCCGCCGAGAACGAATCCCATTCCTTGCCGGAGAAGGGAAACGCGAAGCGATGCAGCGTGACCTGCGGCCCGCTCAGCTCGCCGCCGAACTCGGGGTCCCACTGAAGCGGCCGGTTCTCGATCGTGTACCCCGACCCCTTCCGCGTGAACCGCACGGTGCGGCCCGCAAGGTCGAACAGGTTGGCCCGGCCGAGCGCGCCGTCGTTGAGCGTCATCACGATGAGGTTGCCCTCCGTCGAGATGGTCCCGATCGAATGCCCCGTTCCGAAGCGCGGCTGCGCGGCCGCGCAAACGCAAACGGTAATTCCGAGAAGCCACTTGCCGCTCATTGGTATGCTTCCTTCTTTTGCCGCCGGCCGCGAATGGCCAGATACACCGGCACGCCGATCAGCACCAGGACCAGCCCCGGCCATGTGGTCGACGAACGGTAGGCGAACAGGATCGCGAGCACCGCCGTCGCGCCCAGAATGTAAATCGCCGGCACCACCGGGTACCCGATCGCGCGGTACGGCCGCTCGGCGTCCGGCCGCGTCCGGCGCAGGCGGAAAATGCCGGCAATCGTCAAAATGTAGAACAGCAGCGCCGCCGAAATTACGTAATCGAGCAGGTTGCTATACAGATTGCCGTACTTGCCTGTGGCCGGATCGTACGTCCGCGGCAGCACCAGCGCCGCCGCCCAGACGCCCTGCACCACGAGCGACCATCCGGGGACGCGCGCGCGGTTGAGCACCCCGGCGCGGCGGAAGAACAGGCCATCCTGCGCCATCGCGTAGTAGGCGCGCGCTCCCGCCAGCACCAGGCTGTTCACGCACCCGAACGTCGAAATCATGATCGCGATCGCCATCAGCATCGGCCCGTAGCCGGGGAAGATCGCCTGCAGCATGGCCGTCGCGACGCGGTCGTCCTGCGCATGCTGGATCGCCGGGAGCGGCAGCACCGCCAGATACGCGACATTCGCCAGCAGGTAGAGCACGATGACCGCGATCACTCCCAGCGCCATCGCCAGCGGAACGTTGCGCCGCGGGTTCCGCACCTCGCCCGCCACGATGGTCACGTCATGCCAGGAATCGGCCGAAAACAGCGACCCCGATTGCGCCACGCCGAGCGCCACGATCAGCCCGAAGATGCTGCCCGCCGCCACGCCCAGCGAGCTGTCGAACGTGCCCAGCCGGAACGTGTTCGTGAAATTCGTGTGGACCGCCGTCGCGTTCCAGCCGAGGAACAGGCCGGCCACGATCAGCGCCGCGAGCGCCAGCGTCTTGGCGCTGGTGAACAGGTTCTGCACGATCTTGCCGTATTCGAGGCCGCGCGTGTTCGTCCACGTGAGCAGCGCGATGACCGCGATCGCCACCAGTTGCGCGGTGGAGAGCGAGAGCGCGTACCCCGAAGAAATGTGGATCGGCGGGATCACGTAACTGCTCTCCGAGACCGGCGGAAAGGCAATCGAAAGGAAGCGCGCGAAGGCCACCGCCACCGCGGCGATGGTGCCGGTCTGGATCACGGTAAAGAGGGTCCAGCCGTAGAGGAAGCCCCACAGCGGGGAAAACGCCTCGCGCAGGTAGATGTACATGCCGCCCGCGTGCGGCAGCATGGAGGCCAGCTCGCCGTAGGAGAGCGCGGCCG
>DATGMB010000130.1:0-11625 GCA_035293845.1 Bryobacteraceae bacterium | reverse complement strand
AGAGCGCGGCGCAGACCGTCGGCCAGTTCGGACGCGATCCGAAAGGCCGCAAGGGCCAGTTCGGCGGCGCGGGGGATTCCCCGTTGATCAAAAAGTAGAGCTGGCAATCATAAGCTTTCCGCCAGCCGGAGCGTCGCTCGTCCGGAGCGCCTCGCCGGCTGGCTTCTTTTTTTGGGGGCTGACCCTTCGCCGCCTGGTCCTGACGCCTGCCGCGGCGGGCATGCGGGCTGCTCAGCCCGTTTCCTCTCCTCTGCGGTGGGTGCTCCTCCCGTGCTGGCTGGTAATTTTGGCGCTCCCGTGGTGCAGGCCCATGGCCGGCCTGGTGCGTAGGGCAGGCTGGCCAAGGGACGGCCCGGTGTGGGGACCATGGGTTCTGACCGTGGCCGCGGCCATCCTCACCATCGGGGCTTGCGCTGCGCTTGCCGCCTGGCTGGCCCCGCCCAACGCGTCGATGCGATGGCGTGCTTCATTCACACCGGCGTGCACGTCGCCTCGGGGCGCTACTACCGCCTGCCGCCGCCGCGCCCTGCGCGGTCTGGTGACCAGATTGTGTGGGAAATCCGAAAAAAACGCGGAACGGAGATGTCCGGCCCGCGGCCCCAGTCCCTACTTCGCGCCCATTTCCTTACTGCTGGCCGTCGCCGGCTCCGGCCCGTAATTCTCGCGAATGACCATCGACTGGTCGGAATAGAAGGTCCTGCTGCCGTCCGTCGGATAATTGACCGGGGTGGCGTTGATGATGTATCCGCCTTGCGTGCCCGTCAGGGTGAATTTGTAGCCCTGCTTCACGCCCTGGGCCAGTTCGCCGGGGATCAGGTCCGCCGCCGCCGGGCTGGGCGCTCCGCTCTGCGGCGGCCCCAACTCCGCCAAGGACGTGGCATAGTGCCCGTACTGCGACTGATACTGGACCTGCATCTGGTGGATCGTCTGGATCGCCTTGACGGCCGCGGTCTCGCGTGTAAACCGCATGGTTTGCTGGTACTTAGGAACGGCCATCGTGATGATGATCAGGATGATCGCGATCACAATCAGCAATTCGATCAGCGAAAAGCCCCGGCTGGAGCGTCCCCGAGCAAGGCGGCGGTTGAGCATACGTTTACCCTAATAGTCTATGACGGATATATCTACTCGCCCGTTTAGATGAGATGCAATGTGCCGATTGATGGGGTTGAGCATGTTAGCATGAGCATATGAGCAGCCATCGACTCCAGGTCCTCATCCCACCCGAGCTCGATGCCCAAATCGAGCAGGCCGCCCGGCGGAGCCACGTCTCGAAGGGCGAGTGGGTGCGCCGCGCCCTGCGCCAGTCCCTAGGCGAGCCGGATCCCCGGAAGCGCGCGATGGAAGCGGTAGCGCGGCTCTCCAGAATGAACCTACCTACCTGCGACATCGAGCAGATGATCGCGGAAACTGAGCAGGGCCGCTTCGGGGAGCTGCCTTGACGGTGTTCGTGGATGCGAACGTCGTCATGTACACGGCAGGGCGTGAGCATCCGAATCGGGCGCCCGCCCAGCGATTCATGGAGCGCGTCGGCCGTCGCGAAATTCAGGGCGTCACCAGCACGGAGGTCTTGCAGGAGCTCCTCTACCGTTATACGCGAATTGGTCAATTGCGCGCTGGCTGTGATGTCTACGCAGAGGTGGTGAACGCCTGCATCGCAGTTTTGCCCGTCGAGCTGCCGGATACCGACCGTGCACTCGACCTGTTGAGCAGCGCCCCGGGAACGAGCCCGCGGGATGCTATCCACGCCGCGGTCATGCTCAATAACGACATCGAATGGATCGCCACTTTCGATCGCGGTTTCGATCGCATTCCCGGCATCCGCCGCTTGCCGCTACCATAACCGCACCAGCTCGTGGATCGCCCGCATCCGCCGCCAGAATTCCACCAGCAGGTCCAGCCGCAGCGCGTTTGCGCCGTCGGATAGCGCCTTCTCCGGCCGGTCGTGCACTTCCACAAACAGGCCGTTCACTCCCGCCGCCACCGCCGCCCGCGCAAGCGGCTCGATGAACTCGGGCTGTCCGCCGGAAACCGTCCCCGCGCCGCCCGGCAACTGCACCGAATGAGTGGCGTCGAAAACCACCGGCCAGCCCGCGTCCCGCATGATCTTCAGCCCGCGCATGTCGACGACGAGGTTGTTGTAGCCGAATGAAGATCCGCGCTCCGTCAGCACCACCTGGTCATTACCCGTCGAGGCGACCTTCTCCGCCGCGCGGTGGATATCGTGCGGCGCTACGAACTGCCCCTTCTTGATGTTGACGATCCGTCCGGTCCGCCCCGCCGCGACCAGCAGATCGGTCTGGCGGCAGAGAAAGGCCGGGATCTGCAGAATGTCCACCGCTTCCGCCGCCGCTTCCGCCTGCGCCGGCTCATGGATGTCGGTCAGCACCGGCATTCCGAGCGCCCTCACCCCGGCCAGAATTCGCAATCCTTCCCGCAATCCCGGCCCGCGGTAGGAGTCCACGCTGGTGCGGTTGGCCTTATCGAAGGACGCCTTGAAGACGAAGTCTCCGACCGCGGCGCGGATGCCGCACGCCATGCGCTGGACGTGCTCCTCGCTTTCGATGACGCACGGACCGGCGATCAATACCAGCGGCCGGCCCGCCCCGAACGCCGCGAAATCAATCGGCACGGGAGAACAGCGGCTCCTCTTCGATCGAGAGATTGCGCAGATGCTGGCGGTAGGCCGCGCCGATGAATGCCTGGAATAGCGGATGCGGCTCCATCGGCTTGGATTTGAATTCGGGATGGAACTGGCAGCCGAGGAACCACGGGTGCTCAGGCACCTCGCAGATCTCCACGTACTTGCCGTCCGGCGTCTCTCCCGTAATGCGCAGCCCCGCCGCCGTCAGTTGCGGTTCGTATTCGCGGTTGAATTCGTACCGGTGGCGGTGCCGCTCGTGGATGTTTTCGGCCCCGTAGGCCTGGCTGGCGAAGCTTCCGCGCTCGAGCCGGCACGGCCAGCTCCCCAGCCGCATCGTGCCGCCCATTTCGTCCACGCCCTTCAGTTCGCGGAGCTTGTAGATGACGCGGTGCTGCGTACCGGGGTCGAACTCGGTCGAGTTCGCATCCGTGAGGCCGGCCACGTTGCGGGCATACTCCACCACCATCATCTGCATGCCGAGGCAGATGCCGAAATATGGCACCTTCCGCTCGCGCGCATAGCGGATGGCGTTGATCATCCCCTCGCTCCCGCGCTTGCCGAACCCGCCCGGCACCAGGATGGCGTCGTAGCCCGCCAGATGCCGCTCCCAACCTTCGCTGGTCACGCGCTCGGCTTCTATCCAGTCGATCTGCACCTTCACCTGGTGCGCCAAGCCGCCGTGCAGCAGCGCCTCTTTGAGGCTCTTGTAGGAGTCCTCGTACTCCACATACTTGCCGACGATGGCGATCGAGACCTCGTCTTTCGGGTTCTCGAGCCGCTCCAGCATCGCCTTCCAGCGCGAGAGATCGCGCGGCGGCGCGTCCATCCGCAGCAGCCGCAGGACGATCTCGTCCACGCCCTCTGCGGCGAATTCCACCGGCACCTGGTACACCGATTTCACATCCAGCGCCGTGATGACGGCCTCCACGTCCACATCGCAGAACAGCGCGATTTTTTCCTTCATGTCCTGCGGGATGAACCGCTCCGAGCGGCAGATCAGAATATCCGGCTGGATACCGATAGCGCGCAGCTCCTTGACGCTGTGCTGCGTCGGCTTGGTCTTCAGCTCCTGCGCCGCCGCGATGAACGGCACCAGCGTCACATGCACGAACACGCAGTTGCCGCGCCCCTGCTCGTGCCGCATCTGCCGGATCGCTTCCAGGAACGGCAGCGATTCGATATCGCCGACGGTGCCGCCGATCTCCGCGATCACCACGTCCACGTCCTGCGCCACGCGCTTCATCGCCGCCTTGATCTCGTTCGTTACGTGCGGGATCACCTGCACCGTCTTGCCCAGGTAATCGCCGCGCCGCTCGCGCGCGATGATCTGCTCGTAAATCCGCCCGGAAGTGAGATTGTTGCTCTGGGTGAGCGTGGCGTGCGTAAACCGCTCGTAGTGGCCCAGGTCGAGATCGGTCTCCGCGCCGTCGTCGGTTACGAAGACTTCTCCGTGCTGGTACGGGCTCATCGTCCCGGGGTCCACGTTCAGGTACGGATCGAACTTCTGGCACGTCACCTTGAGCCCGCGGCTCTCCAGCAGGCAGCCGATCGACGCGGCCGCGATGCCTTTCCCCAGCGAGGAGACCACTCCGCCCGTTACGAAAATAAACTTAGCCATTCCCCTCCACTCCCGTCAGCGAAGTTGAAAATAAATGCGACACTCTTTCCAGGTCCTCCGGCGTATCCACGCCCAGCGATTCGTATTCCGTTTCCACCACGCGGATGCGAAATCCGTTTTCGAGAGCCCGCAATTGCTCGAGGCGCTCCGCGGTCTCGAGCGGCCCGACCGGTAGCTCGGGATAGCCCAGCAAAAAATCGCGCCGGTAGACGTATAGCCCGATGTGCTTGTAATGGGCATTGTCTCCCCTGATGCCCGACCCCTGACCCCCGATTCCGTCCCGGTAATATGGAATCGGCAGCCGCGAAAAATAAATGGCATCCCCGTTCCGGTCCGTGACCACCTTCACGACGTTCGGGTCCGCGGCTTCGCGCTCGTCCTCGACCCGCTTCTTCAGGGTGCCCATCAGAATTTCGGGCTCGTGCACCAGCGGCAGAATCGCCGCGTCGATTGCCCCCGGGTCGATCAGCGGCTCATCCCCCTGAATGTTCACCACGATCTCGCAATTTTCCGCCGACGCCACCTCGGCCACCCGGTCCGTCCCGGACGGATGGTCTGCGCGCGTCATCCGCACCCGCGCGCCGAATTCCCGCGCCGCGCGAACTATGCGTTCGTCATCAGTGGCAACGATGATGCTACTCAGATACCGCGCTTCCGACGCGCGCTCCCACACGTGCTGCAGCATCGGTTTGGAGCCGATCGGAGCGAGTGCTTTGCCAGGAAAACGAGAAGAGGAAAAACGCGCAGGAATGACGCCGAGAATTTTACGCGGCACACACGATCGTACCACAAAATCCCCTATGCTAGACTTGGGAAAGAAAGGCTGGCGAGCCTATATGCCGTCCCGCCGCAATCTGCCGCTCTTTTGCGCCATTTTCTGCATCCCCTGGGTGCTCGCCGCCCAGACCGGCCCTCTCGCTCCGCGCTCCACTGCCGCCGCCGACCGCGCCGGGACTCCGCTACCCAAGGCCACGCTTCGCGTCGACAGCACCCTGGTGCTGATTCCCGTCACGGTGACGGACCCCATGAACCGCTTCGTCACCGGGCTTGAAAAGGAAAACTTCAAAATCTTCGAGGACAAGAAAGAACAGGAGATCACACAGTTTTCGAGCGAGGATACCCCGCTTTCGATCGGCGTCATTTTCGATTGCAGCGGCAGCATGGGGAAAAAGCTGGAAAAATCGCGCCTGGCGGTAGCGCAATTTTTCAAGACGGCCAACCCGGAGGATGAATTCTTCCTCGTTCAGTTCAGCGACAGCGCGGAGCTCGTGCAGCCGTTCACAACCAACGTCGAGGAGATCCAGAACCGCGTCACCTTTACCCAGTCCAAGGGCCGCACCGCCCTGCTCGATGCCATCTATCTCGGCCTGCACGAAATGAAAAAAGCGCACAATGCGCGCAAAGCCCTGCTCATCATCTCCGACGGCGGCGATAACAGCAGCCGTTATACGGAAGGCGAGATCCGCAACCTGGTGAAGGAAGCGGACGTCCAGATCTATGCGATCGGCATTTACGAGCCGATGGCTGCCCGCGCCCGCACTCCGGAGGAAGCCGCCGGTCAAGGTTTGCTCACCGATATCGCGGAAATGACCGGCGGGCGTCAGTATCCGGTGGATAATGTGAATGAATTGCCGGATATCGCGGGGAAAATCGGCGTGGAACTTCGCAACCAATACGTGCTCGGCTACCAGCCGCAGAACCGCGAACATGACGGGAAATACCGGCACGTCCAGGTCAAGCTCGTTCAGCCGCGCGGCCTTCCGACCCTCCGTGCGTTTTTCAAATTGGGCTACTATGCTCCGTCTCAGTAAACGATATTTATTTGTCCCCGCCGCCATCCTGGCCGCTGCCGCGGTTTATGCGCAGCAGAGCAAGGCGCCTGCGTCCCAGGATGATACCGGCGCCGTCTTCCGCTCCGATACGCGCCTGGTGGTCTGCCATACCACCGTGGTGGATAAGAACGGCCATCTGGTCACCGACCTTCCGCAAAGCGCCTTCACCGTCTACGAAAACGGCGTGCAGCAGCCCATCAAGAGCTTCAAGCGCGAGGACGTCCCGGTCTCGATGGGCCTGATTATCGATAACAGCGGCAGCATGCGGGACAAACGCGCCCGCGTCGAAGCCGCCGCCGCCACCCTCGCCAAGGATTCGAACCCGGACGACGAGGTTTTCGTCGTCAACTTCAATGACGAGGCCTTCCTCGACAACCCGCACGGCAAGGATTTCACCAGCGATATCAAGGAAATCCAGGAGGCGCTCACGCGCATCGATTCCCGCGGCGGCACCGCTATGCGGGACGCCATCCGCATGTCCATCGATCACCTCAAGGAGAAAGCGCACAAGGATAAGAAAGTTCTGGTCGTGGTCACCGACGGCAACGACAACTCGAGCGTCATCACGCTCGAAAATCTGGTCAAAACCGCGCAGCAGAGCGAAGTACTGATCTACGGTGTCGGCCTGCTCAGCGAGGAGGAGCGCCGCGAGGCCAAGCGCGCCGAGCGCGCGCTCACCGATCTGGCCGTCGCCACTGGCGGCGAGTGCTTCTTCCCCAAGGAAGTTTCCGAGGTGGAGCGCATCGCTCATCAGGTGGCGCGCGACATCCGGAGCCAGTACACCATCGTCTACAGCCCGACCAACGCCGCTATGGACGGCTCCTTCCGCACGATCAAGATCGCCGTCAACGGTAACGGCCGCCTGACCGCCCGCACCCGTAGCGGCTACTACGCTACGGATAAGTCCATGACCGCCGCCCGGTCCGAGTTCCACCAGTAGCCGGATGGTGCGTCTGCTCTGGCGGCTGACCCGCGGCTACCGGCTGCGCCCCTGGCGCAGCCCATACCTCCGCTGGCGCATCGAAACCTACCAGGGCCTCCACGCCGAGGCCATCACCTTTCGCCAGTTCTGGTCGTTTGTGTGGCGCGAGCGGCGCAACCTCCTCCGCTACCTGCGCTGGGGCGCCGAAAACGCCCGATACCAGCCTGCCACCACCCCGCCGCCGTTCGCCTGACCGCCGAAGGCGCCGCGATGGCTGGCCCCTGATCCCTGATCCCTGACCCCGGATCCCCCTTCACCCGTGCCCGTCCTCACATCATCTTTACCTTCATCCAGTTCTGCATATAATGGCTTACGGAGGGAACGGATGAGCCTGAAAGCTAACGTGCGCCGTGCCGGCGATGTCGCGATCATCGATCTGGCGGGACGGATCACACTCGGGGAAGGGTCCGGCCTGTTACGCACCACCATCAAGGATCTGCTCGCGGCCGGCCAGAAGCATATCCTGGTGAATCTGAAGGACGTCACCTACCTGGATAGCGCCGGGCTCGGCGAACTGGTGGGCGCCTACGCCAGCGTGACGAACGCCGGCGGTAACATCAAGCTGCTCCATCCGCAGTCCAAGGTTCACGACCTCCTGCAAATCACCAAGCTGCTGACCGTCTTCGTTACCTTCGACGATGAGCACGAAGCGCTGCGCAGCTTCGCCCTGGCGGCCAGCCCCGGCGGGCGTCTGTTCCTGTAAACTGAAGGAACCCGATCTGGACCGATAATTGAAACTCGCCGCGCCGATTCTCTGCGTGTGCGTCCTCGCCGCCGCCGCGCAGGCGCAGGACGACGCCGTGCCACAACCTAGCCCGGAGGCTATGCCGCCCGCCGCGGCGGCGGTTACTCCACCTTCGCCTTCCTCGCCGCTTCGCGATCTGTTCGGCGCCGGCGTTTTCGGCCAGACCTTCGCCGCAGCCGTGTCCGACCAGATCCGCCGGTTCCCGGTCGAATGGGGTCACGGCGCCACCCACGGCTTCGGCGCCCGTTCGGCGTCCGAATACGGCCAAGTGGCATTGGGCAATCTCATTGAAAGCGGCGTGCAGGCGTGGCACCGCGAGGACCCGCGCTATTTCCGCCGCGGATCCGGCAACTTCTTCGTTCGCACGGTCCACGTCATCGAAAACACCCTGGTGGTCCACGCCACGGACGGCACCCGCACCGTCTCCCTCGCCCTTCCCGCCTCCGCTTACGGAAGCTGGGCCATCGCTGCCCGCTGGTATCCCGATTACCTGCACGGCGCCGCCAGTTTTTTTCACTACGGTTCGCTGAACGTCGGCATGAAAGCCGCCGGCAACTTCTTCCGGGAATTCTGGCCGGACGTGAAATCGGTGTTCACCGCTCACTGAGTCGGACCGGTATCCGCCCAGACGCTTGTTCTTTTGCTGTTGCCACTCAAACCGCTAGCTAGTCTGTCCAGCGTGGCCTTGCGACGCAACGAAAGGCGCCCAAAGGCCGGGCTCCCGTAATCTCAATACAGCAGCCGCGCCCGGATCGTCCCCGCCACCTGCTCCAGCTCCGATTTCAGCTTCCGTGTAGCCGCGGTCTTCCGTGTTTCGACGTCGATCACCACGTAGCCGATCGCCGCGTCCGTCTGCAGGTACTGGCCCACGACATTCACCTCATGCCGCGAAAACACGGTGTTGATCTGCGAAAGCACGCCCGGCTGGTTGCGGTGAATGTGCAGCAACCGGTGCTTGCCCGGGTGCTCCGGCAGCGAAACCTGCGGAAAATTCACGGCTCCCAGCGTCGAGCCGTTATCGCTGTACTTGATCAGCTTCTGCGCGACCTCCACCCCGATACTGGCCTGAGCCTCCTCGGTGCTCCCGCCCACGTGCGGCGTGAGTAGCACGTTATCGAACTCGCGCAGCGGCGAGACGAACTCGTCGCCCGCGCCCTTCGGCTCGCTCGGGAACACGTCGAGCGCCGCGCCGCCGATCTGCCCCGCGCGCAGCGCCTCGACGAGAGCGTCGATATCCACCACCTTCCCCCGCGAGGCGTTGATCAGCTTGGCGCCGCGCGGCATGGCCGCCAACTCCGCCGCGCCGATCATGCCTTTGGTCTGCGCCGTCTCCGGCACGTGCAACGTCACGACGTCGCTCGCCGCCAGCAGCGCCGCGAGCGTGGGCGCCGGCCGCGCGTTCCCCAGCGCCAGCTTACTTTCGATATCGAAATACTGCACCTGCATCCCCAGCGCCTCGGCCAGGACCCCGACCTGGGTGCCGATGTGCCCGTACCCCACAATGCCGAGCCGCTTCCCCCGGACCTCGTGCGAACCCGTCGCGGATTTCAGCCACTGGCCGCGGTGGGCCGCCGCATTGCGCTGCGGAATTCCGCGCATCAGCAGAATCGTCTCCGCCAGCACCAGCTCCGCCACGCTGCGGGTGTTGGAAAACGGCGCGTTGAAAACCGGAATGCCCCGGTCGCGCGCGGCCTCCAGAGCCACCTGGCTCGTGCCGATGCAGAAACACCCGATGCCGATCAGCTTCGGCGCCCGCGCCAGCACCTCCGCGGTGAGGTGCGTAGCCGAACGGATGCCGACGAAGTAGGCGTCCGCCAGCTCCGCCGCCAGCGCATCGCCTGCCAACGCCTTGGGGTGCGTCACGACATTGGTGTAATCGCCGGAATGGAAGGCCGCGCTCGCGCTCGCATGGATGCCCTCGAGCAGCACGATCTTGATTTTGTTTTTGGGAAGAGAAGTAGGCTCCAAATAAGTAGAATACAATTTGCGCCTGACCGCTGAAGCATCGGACGCCGGCAAGCGTCTCGATCACCTGCTCCACGAACGCCTTCCCCAGTTCAGCCGCGCCCGGCTCCAGGAGTGGATCAAGGCCGGCCGCGTGCAAATCGATGGCGCCGCCGCGCGCCCCTCGCGCCTCCTCCGCGGCGGCGAAGCCATCGATGTCGAGCCCGCCGCTCCGCCGCCGCTCCATGCCATCGCCGAGGAGATCCCGCTCGTGATTCTCTATGAGGATGCCGACCTCGTTGCGGTCGATAAACCGGCCGGCATGGTCGTCCACGCGGGCGCGGGCGTCCACTCCGGCACGCTCGTCAACGCCCTGCTGCACCGCTACGGCGCGCTTTCCGGCGTCGGCGGGCCGCTTCGTCCCGGCATCGTCCACCGCCTCGACCGCTTCACCAGCGGCGTCCTGCTGGTTGCTAAAAACGATGCCGCGCACTACGCTCTGGCGGCGCAGTTCTCCGGTCGCCAGGTGGAAAAGGTTTACCTTGCCCTGGTGCACGGCGCCGTCAAGCGGGACGCCGCCCGCATTGAAAGCCCCATTGCCCGCGACCCGATCCGCCGCACCCGCATGACCGCCCGCCTCGCCGAAGGCCGCGCCGCCTGGTCCGAGTACCGCGTACTGCGCCGCTTCGCCGACTTCACACTGCTCGAAGTCAAAATCGGCACCGGCCGCACGCACCAGATCCGCGTGCATCTCGCCAGCATCGGCCACCCGGTCGCCGGAGACACGCTATACGGCGCTCCCAAGGCCGGCCGCGCCCGGTACTTCCTACACGCGCACCGCATCCGCTTCCATCAGCCCACGACCGGCGAGGAAATCACCGTCGTCTCCGATCTCCCGCCGGAGCTGGAAGCATGGCTGGCGGAGCTTTAGTAGAGGCGGGCGCCGGGGGCCTGACCAATGTCCGCATGGAGCGTTTGCGCCGCCGTTCCGGGTGGCGGATAATACGGTATCAACCTTCGATCGCCGTTCCTCGCGCCTGGGTGACCGCTGATGGTGTGCGCAGCTTGTGGTGCTTCTAATCCGGACAGCGCTTCCCTGTGCGGGCAGTGTGGCCGCGGGCTGAGCGGAGCGGATGATTCCCGAACCTTCCTGATGGAGGATCCAGCGGCTGTCTCGCCGAACCCCGGCGCGGGCGCACCCGGGCCCGGCATGACGTGGGGCGCGATTCACTCGCAACCGGGCGCGGTGGGCGCAGCCGGGTTCACCCCCGGGAGCGAATTCGGCCGCTACCGCATCGAAGGGCGGATCGGTGAGGGCGGCATGGGCGCGGTATACCGCGCGTTGGACACCGAACTCAACCGCACGGTGGCGCTCAAGCTGGTGCGGCCGGAGCTCGCCACCAATCCGCAGGCCATGCAGCGCTTCAAGCAGGAATTGCTGCTCGCCAGCCGCATATCGCATAAGAACATCCTGCGCATCCACGACCTGGGCGACTGGAACGGGGTCAAGTTCATCAGCATGGCGTTCGTCGAGGGCACGGATCTCGCGGGGCTGCTGGACCGCGAAGGCCGTCTGCCGCAGGAGCGCGCGCTGCGATTCACCCGCCAGCTCGCCGCGGCGCTCGAGGCGGCGCATGCGGAAGGCGTGGTGCATCGCGACCTGAAGCCGCAAAATATCCTGATCGACCGCGGAGACAACGTCTACATCTCCGATTTCGGCCTGGCCAAATCGCTCGAAGCCGAAATCAGCATGGGCACGCGCACCGGGCAGATTCTCGGCACGCCGCGCTACATGTCGCCCGAGCAGGTCGAGGCGCGGGAAGTGGACTCGCGCAGCGACCTGTACTCGCTCGGATTGAT
>DATGMB010000129.1:0-12730 GCA_035293845.1 Bryobacteraceae bacterium | reverse complement strand
GAATTCGTCCTGCTCGACAATTTCTACGTGAGCGCGGACGTGAGCGCGGACGGCCACAACTGGTCCACTGCCGCCATCGCTCCCGATTACGTGCAGAAGATGTGGCCCAACGAGTACGCCGGCCGCCGCAAAACCTACGATTTCGAAGAGCAGGATGTGGCTTCGCTGCCTCCCGCCGGCTACATCTGGACCGCCGCCGCATCGGCCGGTCTGACAATTCGCAACTACGGATATGCCGTGAATAACAAACCGGTCGCGGCCGCGCCCGGCCAGGAGCAGATCACCGGCGTGCGCGATCCCGTGCTGGCGAAGTACACCAACCGCCTCTACCGCGGCTTCGACCTGAAGTATCCCGACGTGGAACGCGCCCGCACCTTCCTGGACGACCTGGCGCAATGGCAGAAGCAGGGCGACATGCCGCGCCTCATCGTGATGCGCCTCGGCAACGACCACACCTCCGGCACCTCCTCCGGCGCCATCGCTCCGCTCTCCGCCGCCGCCGATAACGATCTCGCCGTGGGCCGTATCGTCGAGGGCATCTCGCACTCCCGATTCTGGACGAGCACCGTAATCTGCATCCTGGAAGACGACGCCCAGAACGGCCCCGATCACGTGGATTCGCACCGCTCGCCCGCCTACCTGATTTCGCCGTACATCAAGCGGCATTCGGTCGACAGCGCCATGTACAACACCGCCTCGATGTTGCGGACCATGGAGATCTTCCTCGGCCTGCGTCCCATGACCCAGTTCGATGCCGCCTCGCGCCCCATTCTCGCGGCTTTCCAGTCCACGCCGGACCCGACGCCTTTCACAGTCGAAGATCCGCGCCAGCCGCTTGACGCCAGGAATCCAAGCAACGCGAAGGGCGCCGAAGCCTCCAACCGCATGCACTTTGAGGAGGCCGACGAAAACGACGATGACCAATTGAACGACGTCCTGTGGCGGGCCATCCGCAACGACGCCCCGCCGGCGCCGGTAAGGAGCTACTTTGGAAAATAGGAGGTCAGGAGACAGGAGTCAGGAGTCAGGAGGCCGAAGTGCTTCGCGCTCCTGGCTCCTGACTCCTGTCTCCTAACTCCCTGAGCCGCCATGCCCCGCATTTACCTGTGCTTCCTCTGGCACATGCACCAGCCGTACTACAAGGACCTGATCTCAGGCGAGTACAAGCTCCCCTGGACGCGGATGCACGCGCTCAAGGACTACTACGGCATGGTCCGCATCCTCGAAGAGTTTCCGGATGTCCGCCAGACCTTCAACCTGGTGCCCTCCATGATGGCCCAGCTCGAAGAGTACGCCGCCGGAACGGCAGCCGATCCGTTCCTGCAGATGGCGCTCAAACCCGCCGAGAGCCTGACCGACGCCGACCGCGAGTTCCTCCTCCGCCATTCCTTCTACGCCGACCCGCAGCGCATGATCTACCGCTATCCGCGCTACGGCGAGCTCTATGACGCCTGGCAGGCGCAGAAGAGTTCGGGCTCGCGCAGTCTCTTCGGCAATCAGGAATTTCGCGATCTCCAGATGTGGTCGCAGCTCGCCTGGTTCGACGAGGAAGTGCAGGCCGGCGATCCCGAAGTCGCCGAATGGATCCGGCGCGGCCGGCAATTCAGTCTCGCCGATCAGCGCCGGATGGGCGAAAAGCAGCGCGAAATCATCGGCTTGGTTCTGCCCGAATATCGCAAACTGGCCATGGCCGGGCAGATCGAGATCTCCACCACCCCCTACTACCACCCCATCCTGCCGCTGCTCTGCGATTCCAACATCGCCGCCGTGTCCCATCCCGGCGTGCCGCTGCCGCCCCGCTTCCGCTACCCGCAGGATGCCCGGCGCCAGCTCTCGATGGCGCGGGAATACATTACCCGCATCTTCGGCAAGGCGCCCGTCGGTCTGTGGCCCTCGGAAGGATCGGTCTCCGATGAAGCGTTCACGATTGCGGTCGAACTCGGCTTCGAATGGGCCGCGACCGATAGCGGCGTGCTCGACCGCACCCTCGGCCGCGGCTCGGGCGTCGACGGCCTCTATCGGCCCTACCGCTGGCGGCAGGAGAGCCGCCGCCTCGGCATCATCTTCCGCGACCATTACCTCAGCGACCTGATCGGCTTTGTCTACATGAAAATGGACGCCCATGCGGCGGCCCACGATTTTCTCCACCGCATCCGCGAAAACTGCTCCGGAATTCTCAAGGCCGGCCGCGACGCCCTGGTTCCCATCATCCTGGACGGCGAGAATGCCTGGGAATATTACGATCGCAACGGCCGCGAATTTCTGCGCGAGCTCTACCGCGGCATTTCGGCCGACCCTGCCATGAAGGCCGTCACCGTGAGCGAGGCCTTTCGCGTGCTCAACGCCGAGCCGCTCGACCACATCTTCCCCGGCTCGTGGATCAACGCCAACTTCGATGTGTGGATCGGCGCCGAGGAGGACAACCAGGCCTGGACCCAGCTCCTGCGCGCCCGCCAGACCTTCGATGCCGCGACCACGGTCGCCGAGGAACAGCGCCGCCTCGCCATGGAAGAGCTGTTGATCGCCGAAGGCAGCGACTGGTGCTGGTGGTACGGCCCCGAGCACCATTCCGCCAACCGCGTCGAGTTCGACCAGCTCTACCGCAGCCACCTGGCCAACGTGTACCGGTTCCTCGGCCTTGCGCCGCCGGAAGAGCTTTCGCGCCCCATCCTGCGGATGGCCGTGCCGGAAGTCACGGTCGAGCCGCTGGGCGCCATCCGCCCGGTCATCGACGGAGAGGTGACTTCGTACTTCGAGTGGATCGGCGCCGGCAGCTACCGTGTCGACGAGCGCTCCGGCTCCATGCACGGCAGGAAAGTCGTCGTGAAGGAGGTTTTCTATGGCAGCGACGGCAAGCACCTTTTCCTGCGCCTCGATTTCCATCCCGGTTTCGAACAGGATCTCGCCGGCGCCGAGGCCCGCTTCGTGGTTCAGCCCTCGGAAGGTGGACCCGAGAGCAACGTCGTGATCCCGCTGGCCGCCAAGGGCACGCCGCCGGGCGACGGCGTGCAGTGCGCCTTCGGCCGCATCCTCGAAGCGCAGATTCCGCTTGCCACGGTCAAGATCCCCGAAGGCGCCGGCCTGCGCTTCCAGTTCTCGATCTGGCAGGGCGGACTGCCGCTGGAGGCCATCCCGCAGCAGGGCTGGCTGCGGATGCCGACGACCAACCCCGAGGATTTCTGAGGCCCTCACCGGGCCCGGCAACCCGCCAAACCGGCGCGTCCCCGGCGAGCCCTGTGCGGACCGTCGCAGTCGCGACGTTCCCGGGTCGCGTGCCATCCGCTCGCCTGATAGGCTGAAGCCAGTGCAGAGCACCGCGGCAAGCCGGAGACAGAGCATGATTGCAGCGATCGCGCTAGCCGCGATCCTCGCCCACCTGATCCTCCGCTTCGGCCTGAAAATGACCTCCGGTTGGAGTGGAGTCCCCGTCTACGAGTTCCCTTTGCTGGCGGCGTTGTTGGTTGGGGGCGCGCCGCTGGTCATCGGTCTCGTGATCAAATTAATTCGCCGCGAGTTCGGCTCCGATCTCCTGGCAGGTGTTTCCATCGTCACGGCGGCAGCGCTCGGCCAATATCTGGCAGGCACCATCGTCGTCCTCATGCTCTCGGGCGGCCAGGTTCTGGAGTCATATGCGGTTCGCAGCGCCTCATCCGTCTTGGACGCCCTCGCGCGACGTACGCCCTCGGTGGCGCATCGCCGGGAAGATGGACGGATCTCGGACGTGCCGTTGGACCGGATCGCGGTGGGTGACACGCTGCTGGTCTTCCCCCATGAGATTTGCCCGGCAGACGGAACCGTGGTCGAGGGCCACGGCACGATGGACGAATCGTATCTCACCGGAGAGCCCTATCTTATGTCCAAGGTGGTGGGCTCATCGGTCGTTTCGGGCGCCATCAACGGCGAAACCGCTTTGTCCATCCGCGCGGACAAACTCCCGGTGGATTCCCGGTATGCCAGGATTATGGCGGTGATGCGCGCGGCCGAACAACGCCGCCCGCGCGCCCGGCGCATCGGTGACCGGCTGGGCGCGGTCTACACTCCCATCGCAATTGCGGTTGCCATGATCTCCTGGGCAGCCAGCGGCGATGTCGTCCGTTTTCTGGCCGTGCTCGTGATCGCCACACCCTGTCCGCTCCTCATCGGCATCCCGATCGCCATCATCGGAGCGGTTTCGCTGTGCGCCCGCCGCGGCATCATTATCAAAGACCCTGCCGTCCTGGAGGAGATCGGCGTTTGCCGCACCGCGATTTTCGACAAAACCGGCACCTTGACCTCCGCTCGCCCGAAGCTGATGCAGGTCTCGGCCGCTCCGGGTATTTCCGAGGAGGAGGCGATCGCGCTGGCGGCGAGCGTAGAACGCTACTCGAAACATCCCCTTGCCGCCGCCGTCCTGGAAGCGGCGCAAAGCCGGGCGCTCCCGCTCATGGATGCCCGTGAAATCAGCGAGCCGCCTGGCGAGGGCCTTTGTGGGATCGTGGGCGCCCGGAAGGTACTGGTCACCAGCCGCAAGAAGCTTGCGGTCCTCCACCCGGCGATCGCGCCACACATTCCGCCCTTCACCGGCGGAATGGAGTGCGTAGTCGCCATTGACGGCCGCTATGCCGCCACGTTTCGATTTCGCGATGAGCCGCGCGCCGAAGGCGCCTCGTTCGTGCGCCACTTGCGGCCCAAGCACTTCTTCGACCGGGTGATTATCGTTTCGGGCGACCGCGAATCCGAGGTGCGCTATCTGGCGGGGCAGGTCGGAATCAAGGAAATCTACGCGAGCCAGACGCCGGAACAAAAAGTGTCGATCGTTCAGGACGAGACACGCCGCGCAAAAACCGTCTTTTTGGGCGACGGCATCAACGATGCGCCGGCGATGGCCGTGGCGACGGTCGGCCTGGCCTTTGGCCAGCACAGCGAGATCACCGCCGAGGCCGCCGGCGCAGTGATCCTCGACACTTCCCTGACCAAGGTCGATGAGTTCCTGCACATCAGCCGCCGCATGCGGGCCATTCTGCTGCAGAGCGCCGTCGGGGGAATGGCGCTGAGCCTGCTGGGCATGGCATTTGCCGGTATGGGCTACCTCTCGCCCGTCCGCGGCGCGATCGCTCAGGAACTGATTGACGTCGCCGCCGTGCTGAACGCCCTGCGCGTCGCTTTCCCGCCGAAGAAGCTGACCGATTTCACAGCGGCAGCAAGCGCACTGTTGCTTTTGCTAAACTGAACTTGTTATGGCAATCCCGAATGTGAAGCGGTTCCGGCCCTACTGCCCGACCTGCAACGACAATTTCACCCTCATGGCCGTCCTGCCGAAGGATGCCAACGTCGACCAGTATCTGGCTGATGCCGTGGCGCGCCACGATCACAAGGCGTTCCAGGATGCCAAGGTGCTGCACTTCAAGGTCCGCGTCGGCCAGCAGAAGCAGAAGAAGGCGAAATAGTTTCTACCCTCCGCGGCTGGGGCAGGCCATGGGCCTGCCCTACAGTCGCGCCTGCAACGTCCTCACCGCCCGCAGCGCTTCCTTCGCCACCTCCGGATCCGGATCGCTCGTCAGTTTTTGAAGCGGAGCTACGCTCGACTGGTCGCCGCTGCGCGCCAGGACCCCGGCCAGCCCGATCTTTTCCGCTTTGGTCCCGCTCGCCAGTTGCGGGTAAATCGCCTGCCGCACCTTGGCGTCGCGCGCCGCTTCCACCAGGAAGGGGAACGCCTCGCCGTTGTATGCCGCCGAATCCAGGTTGTTGATCAGGTATTGCAGCGGGCTGAACTCGCTGATGCTGTCATTCCCCGCCATCACCTGAGCGAACGCCAGCGAAAGCCGCGGCTGCGGCTTGGTTTCATCCCGCCACGCTTCCGCGAGCATCTTCAGGTCCGCCGGGTTGCGCAGCCGCGCAAAGCCCTCCGCCGCCGCGGCGCGAAGACGGTCGTCCTTGTCGTGCAGGTATTGCGTGTAGATGGACCGGCTGCTCTCCTGGGGCAGCATGGCGAGCGCGGTCAGCGCCTCGCGCTTCACCTTGATATCCCGCGTCCGGTTCAGGACCTCCACGATCGCCGGCACCGCGTCCATATCGCGCAGCACGCCGGCGGTATCGAGCGCCGCCATCTGCACGCGCGGATCGAGGTCATGCAGCAGAAACTCCACCTTCGGGCCGGCCGATTGATCGCGGATCTTCTGCAGCGCCACCAGCGCTTCGAAAATCACTTCGCTGTTTTTGGAATGCGCCGCCTCGATCAGGTCCGGCACTGCCGCCTGCCCGCGAAGGATTCCGATATCGCGCGCCGCCGTGGCACGCGCATCCATGCTCGCGCCGCCGCGCGCCAGTTTGCCCAGCGCTGCGATCACCTCCGGCCGCACCGTCACGTACGGCTCGATGACCCGGTCGTCGGTATCCGTGAATTTCCCCTTGACGGCAGTGCCCATCCGCTTGATCGACCCGCCAATGCCGGTCTCGACGTATCCCGGCAGGTAGAAATTCACCAGCCCGTCGGCGGCGCGCATCTGCACCTCGGGATCGTTATCCGCCGTGGCCTGGATCAGCGGATCGAGGCTGTATTGCGTGCCGATCAACGTAAGCTGCCGCACCACCTCCAGCCGCACATCCCGGCTGGGGTCCTTCAGCAACTCGGTCAAATGCGGGATGGCGCTGGTGCCAGCCTTCGCAATTTCTTTGACATCCTTGGTACGAACACCCTGAGCCGCCAGGACGGCGGCGCAGACAACCAGAATCGTGGCTGCTCGATAAGGGCGCATATTTCTATGCTACTCCGGCCGGAGAAGGTCCGCGCCGCGCGCACGCCCGGCCCGCTGATGCCTCATGCCTGAATCCGCATCCGTACCTTTCCATACTGCTATCCTCAATCTTTATGCTCCCTGTCCAATTGCGCGAATGCGGAGTCGTCGGCGCCGGCGGAGCCGGCTTTCCCACTTCCGTCAAGGCGCAATCCCAGGTCGAATTTCTGATCGCCAACGGGGCCGAGTGCGAGCCCCTCATCCACAAGGACGCCGAGCTGATGAAGCATTTCCCCTCCGAAATCCTCGCCGGCATGTCCGCCATGATGGACGCCACCGGCGCGAAATCGGGCAAATTCGGAGTCAAGAGCAAGAACGCGGAATCGATCGAAGCCCTGCGCCACAGCCTGACCGACTCCCGCATCGAATTCGTGCTGCTCGGCGATTTCTATCCCTCCGGCGACGAGTACGAGCTCGTCTACACCGCCACCGGCCGGCTGATTCCGCCCGCCGGCATTCCGCTGCAGGTCGGCTGCGTGGTCAACAACGTCGAAACGCTCTACAACGTTTACCTGGCCCGCCAGGGAAAGCCGGTCACCGAAAAGTTCCTCTCCGTCTGCGGCGCCGTGCGCCAGCCGCAATCTTTCTGGGTGCCCGTCGGTACACCCTTCCGCGATCTCCTGGCGCTTGCCGGCGGCGCCACCGTCGACGACTTCGGCATCTTTGTCAGCGGCATCATGATGGGTTCGCTCACCTTCGATCTCGACGACGTCGTCACCAAAACGACCGGCGGCCTCATCGTCCTGCCCCGCGACCATTACCTTCTCACGCGCCGCACCCGCAGCCTCTCCGAAATGGCCCACATCGGCAAGTCCGCCTGCGATCAGTGCAGCTACTGCACCGAGTTCTGCCCGCGGTACCTGCTCGGCTACGAAGTGATGCCCCACAAGGTCATGCGCAGCCTCGGCTTCACCATGACCGGCGGTGAGATTTGGAACCAGTGGGCGGAACTCTGCTGCTCCTGCGGCCTCTGCACGCTCTACGCCTGCCCCGAAGACCTCTATCCGAAGGAAGCCTGCGATAGCGGCAAGCGGGACCGCCGTGCCGCCGGCCTGAAATTCACGCAGCAGCGGCCGGTCGAAGTCCATCCCATGAAGGAGTACCGCCGCGTGCCGCTGGCGCAGTTGCGCCGCCGCCTGCAGGTGGAAGAATACGAGAGTGAAACGCCCTTCCGCCGCGTCGAGTGCCGGCCCGCCGCCGTGCGCATCAAGCTGAAGCAGCACGCGGGCGAGGCGGCCGCGCCGCTCGTCCGCCAGGGCGAAAAGGTGACCCGCGGCCAGGCGATCGGCCGCGTGGCGGATGGCAAGCTCGGCGCCAGCATCCACGCCAGCATCGGCGGCAAGGTCCGCGCCGTCACCCCGGATCACATCGAAATCGTGGCATAACCAATGGCAAATGATTCCATCGGCTTAATCGAACTGACCAGCATCGCGGCCGGCTTCCAGACGGCCGACGCCATGCTGAAAGCATCCAACGTCGCGCTCCTGCTCGCGCGCTCGATCTGCTCCGGCAAGTACATGGTGATGGTGCGCGGCGACGTTGCCGCCGTGGACGCCGCGGTCTCGGCCGGAATCGCCGCCGCGCGCTTCTCGGTGATCGATAGCTTCGTCATCCCCAACCTGCACGAAGCCGTGTTTCCGGCCATTGCCGGCGCCTCCAAGGTGGAAGATCTCGAAGCCCTCGGGATTGTCGAGTCTTTCTCCGTGGCCTCGCTGATCGAAGGCGCGGACGCCGCCGTCAAGGCCGCCAACGTGCGCCTCATCGAGATCCGCCTCGCCATGGCGCTCGGCGGCAAGGCGTTCGCGACGCTCACCGGCAATGTCGCGGCCGTCTCCGCCGCCGTCGATGCCGGCGCGCAGGTAGTCGGCCAGAAAGGCATGCTGGTGAACAAGGTGGTGATCCCCCACCCGCGCCCCGAGCTGCTCAATGAAATGATTTGAGACTCGGCGCCTCTGCGCCTCGGCGGTGAATCAGGCCCTTTCGGTTCTTCTACCGGATGAGCCGGATCACCACGTAACACGCCACGCAGATCGCGAAATCCACCGCCACGCCCCAATCCAACCGGAACGGTTCGTGCTGCGCCCAGACGGGCAGCCGCATCTGGACCGCGAAATAGATCGCGTTGCCGATCGCAATCGCGATCAAATAACGCAGCAGCCGCGGCAGAAAATGCTTCATGGCGCCGAGCGGGAGAACGGCTCCGTTGTGCCACGCGAATCCGGTTCGAGCGCGCTCCGCACCATCTCCATCAGCGCCGCCGCCGTAAACGGCTTCGCCAGGAACAGGCCGCGCGAGCGCTCCACGTCCCGCACCAGCGGATCTTCTGTGTATCCGGATATGAACACAAAAGGGACCCCGGGCCGCACCCGCGACACTTCCCGCTCCAGTTCCGCGCCGCCCATTTCCGGCATGATCATATCGGTCACCACCAGATCGACCGCGAGCGGAGCGTCGTTCACGATCCGCAGCGCCTCCACGCCGTCTGACGCCTCGACGCAATTGTACCCGCTGTGCGTCAGCATCGCACAGACCAGCTTGCGCACCGCCTCGACGTCCTCCACCACCAGAATCGTGTGCAAACGCCCTTCTCTCCCAAACTGCATTTTCCCGCTCACAACCGATAGCAAACCCGCTTCCAAATGACAAGTAGAAAACAGCCTCCTTGCCGCCAACCATACCCATTGATATAATCAGAGATTCGATCCCGAGGAGATTTCTGTCTTATGGCGAAAGTTTGCGAAATCTGCGGCCGCGGCCCCCAGTTCGGGCACCGCATCAGCCATGCCCACAACCTGACGAACCGCCGCTGGAACATCAACTTACAGACGGTGCGCGCGCTTGTGAACGGCGCCGGCCGGCGGCTGCGTGTCTGCACTTCCTGCATTCGTTCCGGTAAGGTCCAGAAGGTAGCATAACCCCGGCACCGCTGTTCCCGTTTCGCCACAGGTGTGTAGGAACGCACGGTCTCGTCAGAAGCCGCTGAACGAATTTTCCTGAACTGCTGGCATTGTACTTGCACCATCGCGGACAGGTGCCGCGATGCCCGACGATTCCGCCGCCAATCCCAAGACTGCCGCTCCGTTTTTTGAACGCCGAGCTGGCCGCATCCTGCTTTACTCCAGCCTGGGGACGTTCGCCGCGTTCCTGGTGCTCTTCGGCGCGTTCTATCTCCATTACGCGCACATCATCAACGAGCAGCTTGCCGCCGGCACCTTCGCCGGCACCGTCGATATCTACACGGCTCCGCGCGTCGTCGCCGTCGGCGACCCCCTGACGCCCGCCGACCTCATCGCCTACCTGCGCCGCCGCGGCTATACGACTTCCTACCGTAATACCAGCGGCTGGTATGAGATCCGCCATGACGCCATCGCCATCTTCCCGGGAGATAACGATTTCGCCGGCGGCGAGCCCGGTGTTCTGCACTTCGCCCGGGGCCGCATCTCGCGCATCATTTCGCTCGCGGATAACACCGAGCGCCAGGAATTCTCGCTCGATCCCCAGCTCATCGCGAATCTCTCTCCCAATCGCGAGAAGCGCCGCCTGGTGCGCTATGCCGAAATCCCGCCAGCCCTGATCAACGCCGTAGTCTCCGCCGAGGACAAGCACTTTTTTCATCACTCCGGCTTCGACGGGTTCCGAGCCATCAAGGCCGCCTGGGTCGATCTGAAGACCGGGCGTAAACAGCAGGGAGCCTCGACCCTCACCATGCAGCTTGCGCGTAGCATCTGGCTGGACCCCGAAAAGCACTTCAGCCGCAAGCTGCGTGAGGCCCTCATCACCATGCACCTCGAATTCCGGCTCAGCAAGCAGCAAATCTTCGAGGATTACGCCAATCAGGTGTATCTGGGCCGCGCCGGAACCTTCACCATCCGCGGCTTCGGCGAGGCTGCCCGCACCTATTTCGGCAAAGATATTTCCCAGCTCACGATCCCGGAGGCCGCCCTGCTCGCCGGCATGATCCAGCGCCCCAGCTACTTCAATCCCTATCGCTATCCCGACCGCGCGCGCGACCGCCGCGACGTCGTCCTGGCGCTCATGCGCGATAACGGCTATCTCACCGCCGGGCAGTATCAGGAGGCCGCCGCGGCCCCGCTGCGGGTGGCTCCCCCGCGCTCCGAAAGCACCGCGATGCAGTACTTCGTCGACGTCATGAACGATCAGCTCCAGGCTGCGCTCGGCGAAAACGAGCCGCTCGCCCGCTCCATCTACACGACCGTCGATCCTGACCTCCAGGAGGCCGCGCAAGAGGCAGTCAACAAGGGGATGGCGCTCATCGATGCCAATTTTCGCGGCCGCCGCGACATTCCGGCTCAGCAGCCCCAGGTGGCGCTCATCGCCCTCGACCCCCACACCGGCGAGATCAAGGCCCTGGTCGGCGGGCGGAACTACGCCGCCAGCCAGTTAAACCACGTGCTTTCCATGCGCCAGCCCGGCTCGGTCTTCAAGCCGATCGTTTATGCCACCGCCCTCGAAACCGCCATTACGGGAGGCGAGCGCATCTTCACTCCCGCCAGCATGCTCGATGACCGCCCGACCACGTTCTATTACGAGGGCCGGAGCTACAGCCCTGGCAATTTCCATGACAACTTCATGGGGAGCGTTTCCCTGCGCACCGCCCTCGCGCATTCGCTCAACAACGCGACCGTGGAGCTCGCCGGGCAGGTCGGCTACGATCGCGTCGCCGCCATGGCGCGCCGCTTCGGCCTCAACAGCGCGATCCGGCCGACGCCCGCCATTGCCCTCGGCGCCTATGAGGACACGCCGCTCGAGATCGCCGGCGCCTATACCGTCTTCGCCAATGGCGGCCGCCGCGTGGCGCCCTCCACCATCGCGCTCGTCCGCGACGGCCAGGGCCGCATCGTGTATTCAAACGCAGCCAATTCCACTCCCGTGCTCGACGATCGCGTGAATTACCTCATGGTGAGCATGCTGCAGGACGTCCTACGCTACGGAACCGGCGCTGCCGTCCACGCCCGTGGCTTCAATCTCCCCGCAGCCGGCAAGACCGGCACCTCGCGCGACGGCTGGTTTGCCGGTTTCACCAGTAATCTGCTGTGCGTGGTCTGGGTCGGCTTCGACGATAACCGCCCCCTCGGCCTCGAAGGCTCCCGCTCGGCCCTCCCCATCTGGACCGAGTTCATGAAGCGCGCGTCCACCCTCCGCCCCTACCGCGACGTGCGCGATTTCGAGCCGCCTCCCGGTGTCGTGACCGTCGACGTCTGCGGCGCGGCCGATGAGGATGGCGGGTCCGCCTGCTCTCGCGAACCCTTTATCGAAGGCACGCAGCCGGTGGCGCACCCGCAGGAGTACGCGGACCGGGATGAGACAGACGCCAGCGGGAAAGGCGCCGCCGAGAAGGATACCGTAGAGGACGCCGGCCAGTCCGCCGAGCCCCCGGAGATATCGCCGCGGCCCGCTACGCCGGCGCCCACGGTTCCAAAGCCGCGCCCCGCCGCCCCGCCGCCGGCCACCCTGCCGACGGCTCCCGTGCCCCGGCCGTCGAAATCCGATGCTACGTCTCCTGGACCCGCGCCCGCGGCCGGCCAGCCTCAGATCGAGCCCAGCCCGGCAAAGTCCGCGGCCACTCCTCCCGTCCCGCTTCCGGCCGGCGGCAGCAGCCAGCCCTCAGCACCCGAGCCGCAAGCGGCAGGCCCTGACACCGTTCCGATGGGCCCCAAAGTGCCTCCTGCGGTGACGATCCCGCCGCGAAAGCAGTAGACCTTTCCTGGTGCCAGCGCCCGCAAGCCCGGCCCTCGCGCGCTGGCCCCCCACGTGCACCATTCCATGACGATCGCACCGTCGCGAAAGCAGTAAGCCATTTGGATGCAAGCAAAAGGAGGGTTCGTTATGGCTCAGTGGAAGGCCTCGCCGCGCGGAAACACGCAGGCATTCGCGCGACCGCGCGGGAGCGCCGGGGCATATCGCGCAGCCGTACTGCCGGATGCTCCCGCCGCGCC
>DATGMB010000128.1:0-2563 GCA_035293845.1 Bryobacteraceae bacterium | reverse complement strand
CCGTGCCGCGGTGCACTCCGGACACGGGCAGATCTTCCGGAAATGCTCGTAGGAATAGATGCCGGCGTTGTGGCCGTCGCTCCAGTTGATCCGGATGGCGTAATTGCCCACCGGTTCGACGCCCAGCATCTTCAGTTTCGGCTGAAACATCGGGAACGGATTGTCGGCCTGCGGCGGGCGCGGCGGCGTGCCGTGCGCGCCGGTGCAGCCGGCGCAAGGGCACTTGTCGCGCAGGTAGACGATGCCATACTCGCTGTGGTGCCCGTCCTTCCAATCGATCTTGATGCCGCTGGTTTTCGAAATCGCGATGTGTTCGGGATCGGTCATGTTCAATTAAACAATCTCTCGACGTCGCGGACGCCGGAGATGCGCCGCATGGCGGAAACCAGCTTTTCGAGCTGTTTCTTGTCGCGGACGTCGACCGTCATTTCCACCACGCCGCCATCGTGATCCGCGCCCGTCTTGGCTTCGAGACTCCGGATATTCGTGTTTTCGTTCGAGAGCACGCTGGTGAGCTGGTTCAGCATTCCGGGGCGGTCGTCCGTGTGGATGACGATCTTCACCGGGAAGGCGTCCTCGGCGGCGCGCGCCCACTCCACGTCGATCTTCCGCTCCACATCGTACATCAGGCTCTGCACATTGGGGCACATCTTGGAATGCACTGCCACGCCCTTGCCGCGCGTGACGTACCCTACGATGGCCTCGCCGCGGATCGGGTTGCAGCATTTGGCCCGATAGACCAGCAGCTCGTCGACGCCCCGCACCTTGATGACGTCGTTGTGGTCGTGGGGACGGCCCGGTGTCGCCGGCGCGGGCGGCGGCGGCTCCGGGGCCGGCTCGGCGAGGCCGGGCGCCACTTTACCCAGCACCTGCCGCGCGGAAAACTTGCCGTAGCCGAGCGCGGCGTACAGATCTTCCATCTTGCTGTAGCCGTAATCGGAGGCGACCGTTTCCAAATCGGCCTTGCTCACCTTGCCCATCTGCACGCCCAGGCGCCGCGCTTCCTTTTCGAGGTATTTCTGGCCGATATCGATGGCCTTCATCCGCTCGCTGGCGTTGATGACGTGCTTGATCTTGTTGCGTGCGCGCGAGGTCTTGACGAACGCCAGCCAGTCCTTGGAAGGCTCGTGGCCGGGCTGCGTCATGATCTCGACGATGTCGCCGTTGCGCAGCGCCGAGCGGAGCGGCACAATGCGCCCGTTCACCTTGGCGCCCACGCAGGTATGGCCGACATCGGAGTGGATGGCGTAGGCGAAATCGATCGGCGTGGCGTCGCGCGGCAGCACCACCACCTTGCCGCGCGGCGTGAAGATGTAGACCTCTTCCGGGTACAGGTCCACTTTGAGGGTGGACATGAACTCGCCGGGGTCCTGCATGTCGCGCTGCCACTCGACCAGGTGCCGCAGCCAGGCGATCCGCTGGTCGTCCGCGGCCGGGCCCTTGCGGCCCTCCTTGTACTTCCAGTGCGCCGCGATGCCCTCCTCGGCGATGCGGTGCATCTCCTCGGTGCGGATCTGCACCTCGAATGTCTGGCCGTGTGGGCCGACCACGGAAGTGTGCAGCGATTGGTACAGGTTCGGCCGGGGAATCGCGATGAAATCCTTGATGCGCCCCGGGATCGGCCGCCACTGGTTGTGGATCACGCCGAGCGCGGCGTAACAATTCTTCACCGAATCCGTGATGATGCGCAGCGCGATCAGGTCGTACACCTGGTCCACCGTGATCTTCTGCCGGCGCAGCTTCTGGAACACCGAAAACGGCCGCTTCACCCGCGCCTCGATGCGGGCCGGAATGCCCTCGCGCCGGAGCTCGGCCTCGACCGTGCGGCGGATTTCATTCAGGTATTCCTCGCTCGAATGGCGGCGGCTCTCGATTTCCGTGAGGATTTCGCGGTAAGCGTCGGGCTCGAGGTGCTGGAAGGCGAGGTCTTCGAGCTCGCCGCGCACCTTGCCCATTCCCAGGCGGTGCGCGATCGGCGCGTAGATCTCGATCGTCTCGCGCGCCACGCGCTCGCGCCGCTCCGGGCTGAGGTAGCCGAGCGTGCGCATGTTGTGGATGCGATCCGCCAGCTTCACCATGATGACCCGGATGTCTTCGACCATGGCGAGCAGCATCTTGCGGAAGCTCTCCGCCTGCCGCTCCTCGGCGCCGAAGATATCGAGCTTGGAGAGCTTGGTCAGTCCATCGACGCAGCGCGCCACCTCGTCGCCGAACTCGCTCCGCACCTGCTCCACGGTGACGCTCGTGTCCTCGACCACGTCGTGCAGCAGCCCGGTTTCAATGGCCACCTGGTCCATGCGCATCTCGGCGAGAATGTGCGCGACCATGACCGGGTGAACCATATAGGGCTCGCCGGAATCGCGGGTCTGGCCTTCGTGGTAGCGGCTGGCGAACCGGAATGCCCGCTCGACGGCCGAGAGATCGTCTTTCGGCCGGTACTCGCGGATTTTGGCCTCCAACTCGCGGTACAACTGCTCGACCGGATCTTGCGGTTGAGGGGACGAAACGGGAGGACTCAGGGCAGTGGGTTCAGATGCCACTCTACTTTGATTGTAACAGGAGG
>DATGMB010000127.1:0-29246 GCA_035293845.1 Bryobacteraceae bacterium | reverse complement strand
TGCGGAACCGGCTGGGCCTTGCATGCGGGACAGCACTTGGCGCAATACCAGCCGTGGAGCTCCTCCGGCATGTGCAATCGATTCGGCCAGTTCCCGCAAATATCGCAGCATCCCTTCACCCGTTCCGAAATGTGACAGTTTGGCCGCATATGCTTTTCGCAGCAGGCAGAGTGCCAAAGAGAGACCCCTCGCCTACCCGCTCCTACTGGCCTCAACCCGCTGAACGGCTGCGGGTTTCGATTCCGCGCCGCAACCCCGGCACCGCTCCGGACGGCGCGGCGCTGCGGCAAAATTTCGCCGCCTGGGTAAACATTCCCGCCACCCGGTGGGCGCCGGCCGCACGGTTTGCGTGGGCGTACGGCCCGTAAGCTTGGCCATAGGCCTGCACCACGGGGGCAGATTCGCGCATCTAACAAGAGTGCAACGATTTGCGGGCCGAGCGCCCGTTTCCGGGAGCCTTCATCGGGGCCTCCCAAGCCCGTTCCGGCGTACCCTGCCGTTCAAATCTAGTATCCTGGCATTTACGGACGTTTTTTGCCCGATGGCCGTCCGTTTCGTGGCCGTCTACTCCCCGCTGTTCCCGCTGAGGCGCAGCGCCGTGCCAAAGGAAGCCTGACATGGAATCCTCCGCCCCAACGAAAAATACCGAAGATCTGATGCCGAATGTTGTCGAAGAGGCGCCCCGAGCGGAGAGAGCCGGAGAAAGCAAAGCCGCGGCTCCCCGCTCCAAAGCCAAATTTATCCTGTTTGCGGTCCTCCTGCTGGCGGCCGCGGTTGGCTACGGCGTCTGGCTTCATTTTCAGGACCGCGTTTCGACCGACGACGCCACGGTCGATGGCCATATCGCCGCGATTGCGCCCAAAGTTTCCGGCAATGTCACCGAAGTGCTGGTGCGCGACAATCAGCCGGTGAAGGCCGGCGACGTGCTGCTGCGCATCGACCCGCGCGATTACCAGGCGAAGGTCGATCTCGCCAAGGCCGACCTGCAGCAGGCGCAGGACCGGCTCCGCGCCGCGCGCCAGGAGATTCCGTTGACCAGCGACACCACGGAGAGCGCCGTCTCCGCCGCCTCCGCCTCACTCGCCGACGCCAATGCGGGGCTGGAGAGCGCCCGCCTCGCCTACGAACAGGCCAGCACCAGCGACCTTGCATACGCCGAAGACAACGTGCGCGCCAAGCAGGCCGCCAACGACCGCGCTCAGGCCGACCTGGAGCGCATGAAGCCGCTGGTCGAAAAGTCCGAGATTTCCCGGCAGCAGTACGATGCCTACGTCGCCGCGGCCCGCGTCGCCGATAGCGAATTGAAGGCCGCCCAGGCGCGCCTTGCCAGCGCGCAGAAGGACGCCGCGATGAAGAAAGCCGCGCTCGACGCCGCGCAGAGCCGTGTGAACCAGGCCAGGGCGCAGGTGGCCTCCGCCGCCGCCAATCGCCGCCAGGTGCCGATCCGCACCACCGACGCGGTCACCGCCTCCGCCACCGTGGCCGCCGCGCAGGCCAACCTCGAAGCCGCGGAGCTGCAGTTGAGCTACACCACGATCACCGCGCCGATTTCCGGCGTGGTCACGCGCAAGAGCGTGGAGGTCGGGCAGATGGTCTCGCCGGGCCAGAGCCTGATGACGATCATTCCGCTCAGCGATACCTGGGTCACCGCCAACTTCAAGGAAACGCAGCTCGCCAACGTCCGTCCGGGACAGCGCGCGGAGATTCACGTGGATATGTACGGGCGGTCGGTGAACGGGCACGTGGATTCGATCGCTGGAGCCACGGGATCGCGCCTGAGCCTGCTGCCGCCGGAAAACGCCACGGGCAATTTCGTCAAGGTAGTGCAGCGTATCCCGGTGAAAATTCTGGTGGATCGGAACCAAGACCTGGTGCTGCGGCCCGGCATGAACGTCGACGTGACGATTTTCACGAAATGATTCTCACTTTGCGCACGTCATTGCTGGTGGGACCCGTATGAAGCTACCGGCGCTTCTACTCCTTACGGCCGCGGCGCTATGCGCCGCCAATGAGCAGCAGCAAGCGCTGCTACTCAAGGCGCAATCGGATTACGACCGCGTGGCGGCCGCGGCGGCGCCGACCGTGCGGGAAGCCTCGGCGTGCATCCAGTCGCAGGCCGCGCTCGAGCCCGTGGCGCCCGCCGAAGAGCTGGCGCTGGTCCGCTTCCGCAAGGGGTATTGCACGCTGGCCGCCGCCGCGACGACCGGCGAGGCCTCGGATTTCCGCGATGCCGCCGCCGATTTCGAGGGAGCCGCCGCCGTCTGGCCCGCCCGTGCCGCAGCCATGATGCGGCGTAAGCAGCCGCTCGAGCCGATCCCGTCGATTCTTCGCGTCCTGGCGCAGATCTCGCGCCTGAATGCCGAGGTCGCGCAAACCCACGGTTTGCACGCGAGCGAGGACACCGAAACCGCACTTTCCACCGCGCTAAACGGTGATTCCGCCAGTTTTCTGCCGCCCGCCACCGCTCATTTGATCGTGTCCTTAGGCCGTACGTGGCAGGCGTATCTTGCGTTCGTCCGCGGCGACCTGGCCGCTGCGGCGCGGGACCTTCCCGGCGATGCGCCCGCCTGGTCCGCGTGGGTCGCGGGCCGGCAGGCCTTCGCGGCGGGCCGTTATGCAGAGGCCGCATCCAATTACCAGCATGCCGTGGCCGATTGGGATGCCGCCGCGCGCCGCGATCCGCGCCCGCTGTTCGAGCGCCTGGCCCCGCCCGCCGATCCCGGCCAGGCGTATGCCGATCTCGGCGGAGCGCAGCTTCTGGCGGGCGATCCCGAGGCTGCCATCGCATCGCTGAACCAGGCCGTCAAGCGATCGCCCACCGCCGCCCGCGCGCTGTTCCTGCGCGCCCGCGCCGAAGAAGCAGCCGGCCGCCGCGACGCTGCGCTCGCCGATTATAACCTCGCCAGCCGGACGGCGTTCGCCAACGCAAAGGATCTGGCCTCCGGCGAAGCGCATCTCTATCGCGGCATTCTGCTGTATCGGCGCCACGATTACGCGCACGCCGAAGACGAATTTTCGAGCGCCCTGAACTTCGAGATTGCCGCCGATCTGCGGTCCGACGCCGTGGCGTGGCGCCGCCTGGCTGCGGTCGCCTCCGGCAGTTGCGAGACCGCTCCCGGGTATCTGCAGCAGGCGCTGCCCACGGTTTCGCCGTACTTCCCCCAGCAGGAGGCGCGTGCAGCGCTCGCCGCCTGCGGCGCCTTGACTGCCCGGTAGCGAGGCGCGGGCCGCAATACCGGCATCTGCCGGTGTCAGGTGTGATACAGTTCAGGATAAGATGGCATCCCGAAGCGTCAACAAAGTTATTCTGCTTGGGCATCTCGGCAAGGATGCCGAGACCCGGTATACACCGGGGGGCACGGCAGTGTCCAACTTCACCTTGGCCACCAACCGACGCTGGAAGGACCAGCAGACCGGCGAGTGGAAAGAGGAAACCGAATGGCACCGCTGCGTGCTCTGGAGGTCAGAGAACCGCGCGAATTACCTGACGAAAGGCACCCCGGTGTACATCGAGGGCCGACTCCAAACACGCAGCTGGGACGACAAGGACGGACAGAAGCGCTACATCACGGAAGTGGTGGCGGACGATTTGATCCTGCTCGGCGGCCGCGGCGGCGATGGCGGCGCGCCGTCGGGCGATTTCGATCGCCCAGTCTCGATGCCGCGCTCGGCGCAGCAGCGCCCGCAACCGGCCCAGCAGTCCGCGCCGCCGGACGATTTCGGCCAGGGCATCACGGACGACGACGTGCCGTTCTAGCAGGTTGCTGAAAGAGCCATTTCAGGCCGCAGATAAACGCAGATTAACGCGGATAAGCCCCGGCGCGAGTTAAACGGCCTGCTTGAAGGGATCCTCGCCCAATTCGAGCGGCTCGGCGTAGGTCTGCAGCGAATCGAGAGATTCGAGAACCCGCTCGAGCAGGCTATCCGTTTGGGATACGGTGGTCTTGAGCACTTCAATCGAGTGGGCCTGACTGGTGAGGCGCTCGTCGAGTGTCCCCATCGTCTTAGCGATGAGTTGCTCCATGGCGCCCACGATCTGCTGGGTGGACGGCATCTCCGCCAGCCGCGTACCCTGTTCCTGCAGCTTGGCTTCGACCTGGGCCAACCGTGCCGCGTTGGCGGCTTCCTGTTCGGCCATGCGGCGGTCGAGGTCGCTCACCGCCCGCTGCCAATCGCCGGAGGGGCGCGGCGCCGCCGGCGCGGCCGGGGCAGCCGTATCCCTGCGGCCGGCCAGGAACCCCGCCGCCAGTACGCCCGCGAGGAACATCCCGACTTCTGAAATGCCGATCTCTTTGCTCACAGTGCTTTGTTTATAATCTTTTCCCGATCACCGTTGCAAGTGTCCGTCTAGGACTCGCGTACCAGACCCGTACTGGTGCCTTCGTCCGTTGCGCCGGAGTAAAAACTGCTGCCATTCTGTAACCCGGAAATGACCAGGCACATATCAGCCTGGACTGATAGGGGATAGGAGAATACCGGTTGGGTATCGGCCCGGGTGCGTCGGAGGGGCGCCATTCTGCTCGCGCGGGAACATCGCACTCGAGCCATATCGATGCCCGGGCTAAGGAACTTACCTGGGAACTGGTGCAACTGGAGTGCAGCCGCGTGGAGCGGCTGCGGCAGCTCAGCGCGGCGGAGCGGCAGCTTGCCTCCACCGTGCGGCAGAAAAGCGCCGAGGCCGGGCGCAACGCCATCCGGCAGATCGAGGTCGAGCGGCAGAGGATCGCGCGCGAGCTCCATACCGGGGTCGGGCAGACTCTTGCGGCGATCCGCATCCAGACCGAAATTGTCAGCGCGAATCTCCCCGACCCGCCGCCGCCGGTCCGGCAAGCGGTGGAGCGGATTGGAATCCTGGCCGATGAGGGGCTCGATCAGGTGCGAGGGATCAGCAAGCGGCTGCATCCGCCCCCCTGGCAGCAGTTGCCGCTCGATGCGGCGCTCCGCCGGCTGTGGGAGATGAGCGGCCTGGGGGGTAAGTTCGAACATACGGTCCGGCTGCAAGCGCCGCGCTGCGAGCTGGCGGTCGAGGTGAAGAGCCTGTACTACCGGGCGGCGCAGGAGGCTCTCGCGAACATTCTCCGGCACTCCAGGGCCACCCGTATCCAACTGATCTTGCAGAATGTCCGCGATAAGCTCGTGCTGCAGGTGCGGGACAACGGGGTGGGCTTCGATGCGCGCCGGGTGCTCAGCCGCGTCCCTGGGAGCGGCGACGGGATCGGTCTGCCGTCGCTCCGGGAACAGGCGCGGGCACTGGGTGCAAAACTCCTGATCAAAAGTGGCGGACTTGGTACTACACTAGAGCTTTCCTTAGTGATAAGTCCGCCTTCGCCGTCTTAAGTAGGTCAAGGAGCCGTATGCCGCAAACGCAGTCCATCACCGTGGTTCTTGCCGACGATCACGCGATCGTTCGGGAAGGGATCGCCTCGCTGTGCGCCACGCACGGATTCACCATTGTGGGGGAGTGCTCGGACGGCGCAGCGGCGGTCGAAATGGTGCTCGAACGCAAGCCGGATTTTGCGATCCTCGACCTGCATATGCCCGGCCTTTCCGGCTTGGAAGCCGTCCGCCGGCTGCGCGCCGCCGGATGTGCCGCCAAGTTGATGATTCTTTCGATCGGCCGCGAGGAGAATACGGTCATGGAGGCGCTACGCGCCGGCGCCGATGCTTATCTGCTGAAGGACGGACCCTCGCGCCACCTGCTGGACGCGGTCAATTTCGTGAGGGATGGCGGGGTATATGTCTCGCCGCTGCTGCGCGGTGCGGGGCTCTTCGCCGGTCCGGAGCGGGTCGCGGTGGAGGACCCACTCGCGTCTTTGAGCCCGCGGGAGATGGAAGTGTTCTCCTATCTGGTGAATGGGCTGCGCGCCAAGGAGATCGCCGACCTGCTGGACATCAGCCCTAAAACGGTAGACACCTACCGCGCGGGGCTCATGCGCAAGCTGAACGTGCATGACCTCGTGGGGCTGGTGAAGTTCGCGATCGAGCGCAATCTCACGAGCACTTCCGCGCCGCGTTGATGGGGATGCAGCGGGCCGGGCGGGGCATGGTCTGCTGGTAAGCCTCGAGCGACCGGATCAGGTTATCGACGGCCTCGCGGCGCAGATACAGCATTTTCAAGGCGCGCTGGCGGTTGCCCTCGGCAACCGCCGCCAACTGATTTTCCTCGACTGCCACCCCGGAACCAAACATGCGAATCCTCGGAGAATTCTGATTTGTGATACAGATTATGCCTTAGGAGAAAGTTAAGAATATCACGAGCACTAACAAAATCAAGCAAATTGAAAGCGAAAGCACTACCGGTTGGCCTATCTCGGGGGCCAGTTTCGTATCTTTACGTACCGCCCCGCACGGCTCGGTGTGATCGCCCGGCAAGCACGGGTTCCGAGAGCGGATGGCAGAGCTGAAAACATATCGTGATACGATATAATCGTGGTTACCGAAGTGAGGCTGTCTCGCGCGGATTACGCGGCGTTAAGCCGCTTTCGTTATCAGATCCGGCGTTTTCTGCACTTTAGCGAAGAGGCGGCGCGGAGCGAGGGGTTGGAACCGCAGCAGCACCAGTTACTGCTGGCGATTGAAGGGTCCGAGGAGCCGGAGGGGCCGACGGTCGGCCACCTGGCGGACCAGCTTTTCATCCGGCATCACAGCGCCGTCGGGCTGCTGGACCGGCTGGAGGAGCGCGCATTGATCGAGCGCGTGCGCAGCGAGGAGGATCGCCGCCAGGTGCGCGTGCGAATGACCGCGGAGGGGGCCCACAAGCTGCACCGCCTGGCCTGGCTGCACCGCGAGGAACTGCGGCGGATCGGGCCGGAGCTGGTCGAGGCACTGCGAACGGTAGTCGAGCACCCTGCATAACACGCACTCGCCGGCAAAGGGCCGGCATCCGGGAGGGGAATGTTTCCAAGAGCCAGGAAGGCAATACACAAGATGATCCACCCCGTCGAATCGGCGGAGCGGGAAAAACTCGGGGATTTCACGATGACGCCGCGGTCGCTGTGGATTTCCGCGCTGGCGGTGTTCATCGGCTTCGTGGCGTCGTATGTCGCCCTGGGGCTGCTGCAACTGATCGGGCTTTTCACCAACCTGTTCTTTTTCCAGCGCTGGTCTACAGCCATGGTTTCGCCGGCCACGAACCGGCTGGGCTTGTGGGAGGTCGCGGTGCCGGTGGTGGGCGCGCTGATCATCGGATTTATGGCGCGATTCGGATCGGAAAAGATCCGCGGGCACGGGATTCCGGAGGCGATCGAGGCGATTCTGATCAACGGCAGCCGGGTGGAGCCGAAAGTGGCGGTGCTCAAACCGCTCTCGAGCGCGATTTCGATCGGCTCGGGCGGGCCGTTCGGGGCGGAAGGGCCGATCATTATGACGGGCGGAGCGTTCGGCTCGATGATCGCGCAGCTTTTCCGGCTGACGAGCGCGGAGCGGAAGACGCTGCTGGCGGCGGGCGCGGCGGCGGGCATGTCGGCCACATTCGCGGCGCCGGTTGCCGCCGTGCTGCTCGCGGTCGAGCTGCTGCTGTTCGAGTGGAAGCCGCGCAGCCTGATCCCAGTGGCCCTGGCGAGCGTGGCCGCGGGCGCGACGCGGCGGTATTTGATGGGCCTGGGGCCGCTATTTCCGGTGCCGCACCATCCGGCCTTCATCGGGCCGGAGGGCCTGTTCGGGTGCCTGCTGGTGGGGCTGCTGGCCGGCGTGATTTCCTCCGTGCTGACGGCGGCGGTGTATGCCTCGGAGGACCTGTTCCGCCTGGTGCCAATCCACTGGATGTGGTGGCCGGCGATCGGCGGTCTCGTGATCGGTCTGGGCGGGCTGATCTTCCCGCAGGCGCTCGGCGTGGGATACGACGTGATCGGGCAGCTTCTGAGGGGCGACGTGCCGCGCAACATGATCCTGGGCATTCTGCTGGTGAAGTCGGTGATCTGGGCGGTGTCGCTGGGCTCGGGGACCTCCGGCGGCGTGCTCGCGCCGCTGCTTATGGTGGGCGGGGCGCTGGGCGGGATCGAGGCAATGTTCCTGCCGAATGAGGGCGCGGGCTTCTGGCCTTTGGTGAGTATGGGCGCGGTGCTGGCCGGAACCATGCGAGCGCCGATTACAGGCGTGATCTTCTCGATCGAGCTGACGCACGACGTCGATATGATGCTGCCCCTGCTCGTGGCCGTGGCGGTGTCGTACACATTCACGGTGCTGATCCTGCGGCGGTCGATTCTCACCGAGAAGGTGTCGCGCCGCGGCTACCACCTGAGCTGCGAATACGAAGTGGATCCGATGGAGGTACTGTTCGTGCGCGAGGTGATGCGATCAAAAATCGCAGCGCTGCCGGCGGACGCGACACCGGCGGAGCTGGCGGCCTCGGTCCATCGCAATCACGAGCGCGGGCAGATGCTGTACCCGGTGGTCGACAGCGAACAGCGGCTGCGCGGCGTGATTACGCGGCACAAGCTGCAGGAAATCCTGCGGGAGAACGCGGCGCCGGGCCAGCCGCAGCAGCGATTGGCGGATCTGGCAATCGCGGACCCCGTGGTGGCGTACGCGGATGAGCCGCTCCGCCTGGTGGTGTACCGCATGGCCGAGAAGGGGCTCACGCGCTTCCCGGTGGTGGAGCGGGGTGACAGCCGCAAGCTGGTGGGGATGGTCTCGCTCGACGATCTGCTGCGGGCCCGCACGCGCACGCTGCGCGAGGAGCAGACGCGCGAGCGGGTGCTTCGCATCCGGCTGCCGTTCCGGGCGGGGCAGCGGGCGGAGAACGCGGGGTAGCGGCGCGGCACGCGGCGTGGAGGCTGCCGGCGCTGCCCGCATTGCCACACCAAATAGAAAAGGGGCAGGCGACGGATGTTCGTCGCCTGCCCCAGTGAGATCCCCGCCGGATTAGAAGATGAATTTCGCGGAGACCTGGATCGTGCGCGGGTTGCTGGAGAACGCCTGCGTCGGATCGCCGAACAACGGGCTGCCGGGGATCAGGAAGCTGTGAACCGCGGTGCTCGTGAAGCCGATCGGCGCAACGTCATTCAGTAAACCGCCGGTATACTGCGGATGGTTCAGGATGTTGAGGAACCGGCCGGCGAACTCCATGTTGTAGCGGTCGCGGAACGTGAACCTCTTCATGATCGACATGTCGACATCGTCGATCGGGTTCAGGTGCTCGGTGTTGCGCCCGCCGTTGGGAAGCGTCCCCTTGGGAGCCGCGATGTATCCGGCGGCGGGATTATTGACGAGATAGGCGACGACCTGGCCGCTCGAATTCTTGAGCGGGGTCGTGCCGGAGCCGATGGCCGGATTGCCGGCGGGGTTCACGAAGGCGCGGTCGCCCGCCGAATCGCCGTTCAGGTTGGAATCGACGCCGCTCTGGACATCGAAGAGCGTGCCGGTCTGGTAGGTGTAAATCGGCGCGATCTCCCAATTGCCCACGATATTCCGCAGGAACCAGTTGGACGAGCGCTTGTAGAACGGCATGTCGTAGATCATCTGCGCGGTGAGGCGCTGGCGATGATCGAGAGCCGAATTGGACCGATCGAGCGCGAGGTTGGTGGCGTCTTCGGGGCGGCGGGGCGTCAGATAGGTGCTGAACACTTCCGCGGTCGAATTATCGATCGCGTGGCTCCAGGTGTAGGAACCGATGAACTGGAGGCCGTTCGAGAAGCGCCGCGTCAACTGGTTGGCCCAGCCGTGGTAGGTGGAGCTGCCCCAAGGCTGATACGAGGTGATGATGCCGGTGAAGCCGGCGTTGAGGTAACCCGGAATGATGTTGCCGTGGTTGCTGTATGCCGTGGTCAGCGCGCTCAGCGTGTTGGTGAGCGAATTCAGTGTGGCCTGGCTGGGCATGGTGTAGTAGAGCGGCAGGGCGTTCGATGCATTGACCACGGGCTGGCGGTTTAACTGGATCTGCACGGGGAGGTGCAGGCCGCGCGTTCCCATATAGCGCGTCTCGAAGGTGTAGTTTTGGCCGAAGGTATGCTGAATGCCGATATTCCACTGCAGCGATTCGGGGCGAATCTGGTCGGGGACAAAGCCGCCGGTGCCGGCGCGCGCCTCCGCCACCGTCATCGAGGACGTGGGCGCATTATTCGGAATGCCGCCGCCCGCGAGGAATCCGCCCTGGTTGAAACCGGTCACATCGACCGTAGTGGTCAACTGCGGGGGCAGGGTGAGGAGGCCGAGGTTATCGAACAGGACGTCATAGCCGAGGCCGAAGCCGGCGCGGATCGAAGTATGGCCGCTCGTGCCGGGCGACCAGGCGATTCCGACGCGGGGCTCCCAGTTGTTCAACTGCGGCTTGGGCGCGCGGAAATCGATCAGGCCGGGGACGCTCGATGCGGCATTCAGCGACTGCAGATTTTCGCTGGCGGGAATGCCGTTGTATTCGTAGCGGACGCCGAGGTTCACCGTGATGTTCGGCCGGACCTTCCAGTTATCGTTCACGAAGCCGGCGAGCAGGTCGCGGTTGCCCCAGTAGATGAAATTGCCGAGGGAGCGCTGCGCGAGATAGTCCGGATTGTAGTCAAACAGGTAGTCGGAGAGGTAGCTCCATTCATAGTCGCCGCGCGAGCGCTGTGTGAAGCTCTGGGGCGAGATCTGGCGCCAGCCGTCGAAGCCGAACTTGAACGTGTGGTTGCCGTGGATCCAGCTGATGTTGTCGGTCATCTGGTACAGGTTCTGGTAGGCGAACTGCGGCGCGTTCGGGTCCGGGCCGAGCTGGGCGTTCAGCTCGAAGATGTTGATATTGGGGAACTGATCCAGACCGGGCCAGGAGAAGTTGCCGGCCGGGTAGTTGTTGGAATAGCGGTTGTAGCCGATGCGGAATTCGTTGACCACATTCGGGCTGAAGGTGTGGTATTCGGACAGGGTCGCCAAGTAGTTGTTCGAGGGGACGGTTGTGTAGAAGACCGGGAGGCTGGCCGCGGTATCGATGAAGCCGCTGCGGTTCAGGATGAACCGGCCGCGCATGCTGTCCTTATCGGAGATGTTGTAGTCGACCGACGCGACGCCCGATTCGTTGTTGGTGTAGCTCGGGGCGGTGACGCCGATCTGGCCGATCGGAATGGCGCGAGCCGTGGCGGCGTTCTGCAGGCCGAGGCTCTCGTTCCCGGGACCGACCAGCGGGAACTGGGACGTATCGCCGAGAGCCGTAGGCGCGGTTCCGAGATATTTCTTCAACTGAGCGAGGCTGGTCGGGTTGATGCCGGGCATCGAGGAGAGGATCGAGTAACCAGCCGCGGTCGGCGCATAGAGCAGGCCCGCGGAGCCGCTGTTGCCGACGGGATTGTATTCGTAGAGGCCGTAGAAGAACGCTTTGTTCTTCTTGATCGGGCCGCCGAACGAGCCGCCGAAGCGGTTATTGTCGTAGCGCGGGTGCAGCGGGACCTGGTCGATCGCGCTCAGGTTATCGGCAGCGTTGAGGTTCCGGTTCTCCAGATACTCGTACGCCATCCCGTGGAAGGCGTTGGTTCCGCTGCGGACGATTTCGTTGAACTGGCCGCCGGTGGAGTGGCCGAATTCGGGCGAGAACTGGTTCTGTTGGACGGTGAATTCCGCGACCGCGTCGTTCGGAATGGTTACGAGCGGACCGGTCACGCTGCCGCTGTTATTGTCGATGCCCTCGACCATGAAGTTGTTGTCGCGCGGGCGCTGCCCGGCGACCGAGGGGCCGGTGCCGACGCCTACGCCGCCGCTCGTGGTGACGCCGGCGTTGAGGAGCGAAAGGTTAATTACGCCGGAGCCGGTGGACGCGGAAGGCAGGTCCATCACCTCCTTGGTCTCGAAGGAATTGGAGACGTGCGCCGTGGTGGTGTCGACCGCCGGAGCCGCCGCGGAGACGTCGACCGTCTCGGTGCTGGCGCCGACCTGCAGCGTCACGTTGGCCGTGGCGACGCGGTTCAGCTCGACGCTGACGTCATTCACCTTGACGGCGCTGAAGCCGGGGGCGGTGACGGTAAGGGTATAAGTGCCGATCGGCAGGTTGGCGAGACGATACTCGCCCGTTGTTGTCGATTTCGTAGCGGTTTCGATGCCGGTTGCTGTGTTTTTGGCGACGATCGTGGCATTCGGCACGGTCGCGCCGGTGGCATCGTAGATCGTCCCCGTCAGGTCGCCGCTCACAACCTGAGCGAAGGCTGCCAGACAGGCCGCAAATAAAAGGGCTGCGGCGGCAATCCATCGTTGATGTGCAGTGTTCATGGAATCTCTCTTTTTCTGAAGCAAGTCGCACAGTTCGTGCGTTCGGCGCGAACTATCGCACGTCCCATGCCAACCTCCGTTTCGTGGTGTACAAGCCGGAATTTGGCTGAAAATACGTCAGTCCCGTGAACAATGTCACGTTAGAATTACAGATTTTTGAAGAGGCGCTTCCAACCGGCGTAGCGTGATGCGGCCGCCTGCAATAGCGAAGACAGTTGTTCCGTGTATGTCGGCGGCAAGCTAACTCAGGCGTGAGAGCGAGATAACCGGACCGGAGTCCTCGAGAGCCGCGGCAAGGCGGAGGATCAGCGGTTCCTGAAACGCGGGACCGACGATCTGCAGCCCAACCGGCAGGCCGGCCGCCGTGAGGCCGCACGGGATCGAGATCGCCGGCAGCCCGAGGGCGTTGATGCCGCGCATGAAGCGGGTGGTGGCGAGGCGCACATCCTCCTCGCGGCCGGCGATGGACATCGTCGTGGCGCCGACCGGCGGGGCGGCGGTGGGCGTCGTCGGTGTGGCGAGGCAGTCGCATTCGCGCCAGAGGGCGGAAAATTCGCGCGCCATGCGGCGGCGCAGGCGCTGCGCGTTGACGTAATCCGGCGCGGGGATGAGGCGGCCCTGATCCAGAAGGGCCAGGACATCGGCGCCGAATCGACTGCGGTCGCGGCGGAGGTGCGCTTCGTGTACCGCCGAGGCTTCGGCGAGCAGCAGGATGCGAGCGACGGCGTTGAGGGCATCCATATCGGGGACGCGGACCGGCCGGAGCGAGGCGCCGAGCGATTCGGCGCGCGCCAGCGCGGAGCGGACTGAGCCTTCGACCTCGGGATCGATCCGCTCGAAGTAGAAGTTCTCCGGGACGCCGATGCGCAGGCCGCGAATCGCGCACTCGGCAGGCGGCAGATAGTCGGGGACGGCGCGGCGCGAAGATGCGGGGTCGCGCGGATCGTGGCCGGCGATGGCGTTCAGGACCACGGCAGCGTCCCGCACGCTGGCCGTGAGCGGGCCCATGTGGTCGAGGGAGTAGCCGAGCGGAAACGTGCCGTAGCGGCTGACCACGCCGTAAGTGGGCTTGAGCCCGACGGTCCCGCAGAAAGCGGCGGGGATGCGGATGGAGCCGCCGGTATCGCTGCCCATCGCCGCGAAACAGAGCCCGGCCGCGACCGCCGCACCCGAGCCGCCGCTCGATCCGCCCGGCGAATGGGCGGGATTCCACGGATTGCGCACCGGGCCGTAGTGCGGATTGGCGGACGTGATGCCGTAAGCGAGCTCGTGCAGATTAAGCTTGCCGAGACAGACCGCGCCCGCGGCCGAAAGCTTCTCGACCACGGCGGCATCCCGATCGGGCACGTAGTTTTCGTAAAGGCGCGAGCCGGCCGTGGTGCGGATGCCGCGTGTGAGGAACAGGTCTTTATAGGCGACCGGAATGCCGTGCAGCGGCCCGCGCGCGCTGCCGCGGGCGAGCTCGGAATCGGCCGCGGCGGCCTGCGCCAGGGCGAGCTCTTCGGTGACGGAGAGGAACGCATTCAACTCGGGATTGCGGCATCGGATGCGGGCCAGGGCCTCCGTGGTCAGCTCGACCGAGGACACGCGCCGGGCGCGCAGGGCGGAGGCGGCTTCGAGGATCGTCACGCCGCAGTCTCCGGCGCGAGCTCGAAGATGACGGCGGGCTCTTCATCGAACGTGAGGCCATCCGCCAGCGGGCGGAAAGATTCTTCGAGGGCTCGCAGGATCGGAGAAATGCGAGCGAGCTGGTCTTCGGGGATATCGGGCCTCACGTAAATACAATAACGAGTTTCAGAAGAGCTTGGAAAGTTTTTCAAGCGCCTCGTCCAGATGCTGAAGGTTCGTCAGCACCGGCGCGAAGAGATCCCCCTTGGCAGCGAAGCGCTCCGGGGCATTGGCGATGGTGAACTGGCCGGGCTCAAGGCCGCGGCGCACTTCGGACCAGTCGAGCGGGGTGGCCACCGGCGCGCCGGGGTAGGCGCGGAGAACGTAGGGCGCGGCAATCGTCTTCGAAAGGCCGTTCTGCAGGTAATCGAAGTAGACGCGGGCGCGGGCGCGCTTGGAGACTGAGCGCGGCGTGGTGAACAGGTCGGGATTGCGGGACTGCACGACGCGCGCGATGAGCTCGGCGAATGTGCGCGTCTCCTCGTACGAGTAGATCGGCGCGACCGGGATGTAGACGTGGAGGCCATCGCCGCCGGTCGTCTTGGGGTAGCCCGCGAGACCGATTTGGTCGAGGACGCGCCGGACGAGCAGCGCGGCATCGACGATCATTTCGAACGGGCACTCGTGGGGATCGAGATCGATCAGCACGAAGTCGGGGTTTTCGAGGTGCGGGACGCGGCTCATCCACGGGTTGTGGTCGATGCAGCCGAGGTTGACCAGGTAGAGCAGGCTCGCCAGGTCGTCGGCAAAGACGTAGCGGATCGGTTTGCCGGCGTGTTCGGAATCGATGAGCTCGGTGCGAAGCCAGGAAGGGAACGTTTCCGGCGTGTTTTTCTGGAAGAAGAATTCCTCCTTGATGCCGTTGGGGTAGCGCTTGAGCGAAAGCGGGCGATCTTTGAGATGCGGCAGAATCAGCGGGGCGACGGCGGCGTAGTAGTTGAGCACGTCGCGCTTGGTGTAGCCCTCATCGGGATAGAAGACCTTGGGGAGGTTGGTGAACTTGAGGGCGTGGCCGCCAATGGTCAGCGTCGTTTCCTTGGCGGCCGGAATGGCCGGCTGCGCCGCGGGGGCAGGGGATTCGGGCTCGGGCGTCGGGGATTCGGGACGTACCTCGCCGGCGGGTTTGTCGGTGCGCAGGCCCTGGAAGACCGGAGCGCGCAGGCGATCGTCCTGTGTCCAGTTGGCGAACTGCACTTCGCAGACGAGCTCGGGCTCGACCCACGTAATGCCGCGGTCCGGGCTGGGGCGCACGGCGAAGGGGCAGTCGGGCGTGACGAGCGGCTGGAGCAGCGAATAGATGTGGCGCAGCATCTTCTGGTCGAAGCCGGTGCCGACGTTGCCCACCCAGTGGAGCTTTCGCTCGCGGTGAACGCCGAGCACGAGCGCGCCGAAGTAATCGCGTCCGCCTTGTGGCTGCGTGTAGCCGCCGATCACGAATTCCTGGCGGTTGACGAGCTTGATCTTGAGCCAGTCGCGGCTGCGGCGGGGCTCGTAGCAGCTCCCCGCGCGCTTGGCGAGGATGCCTTCGAGGCCGGTCTCGCGGGCGGCTTCGAGCAGCGCTTCGCCGCTCGCGGCCGGGAAGGCTTCGGAGATGCGAAACACCGGGCCGGGAGTGACGATCGTTTCGAGGACCTCGCGCCGGCGGATGTAATCGACCTGGCGCAGATCGTACCCATCGAGATACAGCAGGTCGAAGACGAAATAGACCACCGGAGTCGAGCGGACGAGGTGGGCGATCGTGTTGGGGTCGGTGATTGCAATGCGCGGCTGGATCAGGTGGAAACGCGAGACGCCTTTTTCATCCAGCACGGCGATTTCGCCGTCGAGGACGGCCTGCCGCGCGGCCACCTGGTGGTGGATCACGGCAAGCTCGGGGTACTGCCGCTCGCAGCGGTTGCCGGTGCGCGACTGCAGGCGGACCTCTTCGTTTTCGAGAAACGCGATGGCGCGTACGCCGTCCCATTTGACTTCGAAGAGCCAGTCATCGCCCGGCGGGAGGCGGTCCGCGAGAGTGGCTTTCATCGGCTCGACCGTATCCGGCATCGGCGCCGGGCGCGCGCCCCGCAGGTTCGCGGGGTCAATCAGAGTTTTTTTTTACGGGGCTTGGGAGTGGGCGCTGCGGCGGCCGCGCGTTTTTGGGTTTTGGCGGGGCGGTCGCTGACCCAGACGGCATCCGCGGCGCCGGCGGTCTTCTTCTTCGCCTTGCGGGCGGGCAGGTTCTGCGCGATCTCCTCCTGGGTGCGGCCGGAGAGCACGCTGTAGGCGTGGGCTTCGATATCGTAGCCCGGAACGGCGAACGCGTCGCGCTTCTTGATGAGCAGCCAGTCGTTGCCTTTGCCGCGGCCTTTCATGTGGACGATGGCGAAATCGCCGTTAAGCTTCTCGCCGTGGAGGCGGAATTTCAGATCGCCCTTGGCGAGCTGATCGGCGGCAGGGAGATCGCCGAGAAGCTCGAACGTGCCGCGGTCCCAGAGCATGACGCTGCCCGCCCCGTAGTTGCCCGCGGGAATATTGCCTTCGAAGCCGCCGTAATCGATCGGGTGATCCTCGACGTGCGCCGCCAGGTGGCGGACGCCGGGATCGAGCGAAGGGCCTTTGGGAATGGCCCAGGATTTCAGCACGCCATCGATCTCGAGCCGGAAATCGTAGTGCAGGCGCGTGGCATCGTGACGCTGCACACAGAAGTAGTTGGCACCGGGGGTGCTGTGCTGAGAAGGTGGAGGTTCGGGCGTCTGCGAGAACGTGCGTTTGGCGGCATATTCTTCGAGCGGCCCGGCGGCGGGCCGGGCGCCGGTCTCAGGGGCGGGCTTCTTCGTGCGGGGCATTATTTATAGTATTGTTAAACAAACCGGTTAGAGAGTGATTTTATGGCATCGAGCGTCTGGAAGGGTCACCTCACATTCGGGCTGGTCTCGTTTCCGATCCGGCTATTCAGCGCGGCGCGCGCGGAAACCATCAGCTTCAACCTCCTGCACAAGGACGACCACTCGCGCATCAAGCAGGTGACGTTCTGCCAGGCTGAGGACAAGGCAGTGCCGCGCAGCGACCTCGTGAAGGGCTACGAGTACGAAAAAGACCGCTACGTGGTGATCGACGAAGAGGATATCAAGAAGGTCGCACCGAAGACCGCGAAGGTGATGGAGATCCTGGAGTTCGTGAAGGCGGACCAGGTGGATCCGATCTATCTCGAGTCGTCCTACTACGTGGCTCCGGACGAGGGCGGCGAAAAGCCCTACGCGCTGCTGTTCCAGGCGCTGCGCGAATCGAAATATTACGCGCTCGCGAAGGTCGCGATGCACAATCGCGAACACATCATCATCCTGCGGCCGGGGGCGAAGGGGATTCTCTCCCACACGATGTATTTCCAGGATGAAATCCGGCAGGTCGAGGAGTTCCGCACGGACACGAGCCTGGTGAAGGAGAAAGAGCTCGAGATGGCCAAGATGCTGATCTCGTCTCTCGAAGCCGAGTTCGAGCCGCAGAAATACCACGACGAGTACCGCCTCAACCTGGAGAAGATGATCGAGGCCAAGATCGAGGGCAAGAAGGTGGTGGCGGCGCCTTCCGAGCACGTCGCGCCCGTCATCGACATCATGGAAGCGCTGAAGCGCAGCCTGGCGGAGAAGCGCAAACCGGCGCAGGCGGCCGCATCCGCCACCGCGGAGCCGGCCGAGGCCGCCGGACGCGCCGAAGAGGCGCCGGCTGCCGCGCCGAAGAAGCGGGCGCGCCGAAAAGTGGGCTGAGCTCTTTCGCGGAGCCGCGGGGACGCAGCGATCTTACTCTCCTCTGTGTCTCCGCGTCTCTGCGTCAGGAAATTGCCTCAGCAGCTTCTCCGCGTTGAGCGCCCCTTCCGGCGTCTCCTCGTGCTTGAAGATCAGGTAAAGATCGCGGCCCGCCGCGAGCAGCTCGCGCGATCGGGCCGCGAACGCGTCGATATCGGCATCCGTGTAGTCGGGCTTGCGGAGGCGGTAGTAGACGAAATCGGCGGTGATCACCTCGGGAATTTCCAGCCGCTCCGATTCGGCCACGCAAAGGGAGATGTTGCGTTCGCGCAGAGCGGAATAAACAGCTTCGTTGAGCCAGGACGTGTGCCGGAATTCGAAGGCATAGCGCAGGCCGGCGGGGAGTAGGTCGAAGTACGCCCGCAGTAGCGCGACATCGCACTTCATCGCGGGAGGAAGCTGGAACAGCACCGGGCCCAACCGGCGCGACGTGCGCAGCGGATCGATCATCTTGAAGAACAGCTCCGTTGCCTGCTCCGCATTTTTCAGGCGCTGGATATGGGTGATCCGCATGTTGGCCTTGACGGCGAAAACGAAGCCGCGGGGCGTCGCTTCGACCCACTTTTCGAGCGTCGAGCCGGACGGCAGGCGCCGGAACGTGTAGTTGATTTCGACGCAGTTGAGGCGCTCGGCGTAGTGCGTCAGAAATTGCGCCGCCGGGAGCTTCTCCGGATAGAAGGCGGGTTTCCACGACGCATAGGCGAAACCGGAGGTTCCAGCGTAAAGAGTTGCCATCGCTTATCATTATCTTTGATCGGTACCATCCGGGATCGGTAGACGCCTATGCTGCTCCACGCGATTTTGAACTGGTTCCTGGGCGCGCTGGCGCTGTGGCTGGTCGCGCGCATTGTTCCCGGCATCTACGTGCGGGATTTCGGCGCGGCGCTGATCGCCACCATCATCATCGGGATCGTGGACGCGATCGTGGGTCCGGTGCTGAAATTCTTCGGGCTTCCGTTCATCATCCTCACGCTGGGGCTGTTCCTGCTGGTGATCAATGCGGCGCTGCTGAAGCTGGCTTCCCTATTCACTCCAGGCTTCGAGGTGCACGGATTTATCGCGGCGGTGCTCGGGTCCGTGGTGCTGACGGTGCTGGACTGGGTCCTGCGAAGGCTGGTGTACGTCCGCATATGACCGTGCGGACACCGGAAACGGCGGCGGAACTGGCCGGGACGCTGCGCTGTGCCGCGGCGGCGAAGCAGACGATCTCGCTCGAAGGCGGCGGCAGCAAGCGCGCGATGGGCGGGCCGATCGAGGGCCAAGCAACAATTTCCACCGCTCGGCTCACCCGTTTGCTGGCATATGAACCCCGCGATCTCACCATCAGCGTGGAAGCGGGGATGCGATGGAGCGAGCTCGTGCGCCTGCTGGCGGAGAACGGGCAGATGGCGCCGCTCGATCCACCGTTCGCGGACACGGCCACGGTGGGCGGCGTGGTCGCGGCCAATTGCAGCGGCCCGCGCCGGCGCCTGTACGGGACGGCGCGCGATCTCGTCATCGGGATGCGCTTTGCGACGCTCGAAGGCAAGCTGGTCGAGACCGGCGGCATGGTGGTGAAAAACGTCGCCGGGCTCGATATGGGCAAGCTCATGATCGGCTCGTTCGGTACGCTCGCCGCGATCGTGTCCGTGAATTTCAAGGTGCTGCCGCTGCCGGTCGAGGAACGGAGTTTTCTGTTGCAATTCGATTCCGCTGCCGAAGCGGCCGCGGCGCGGAAAGCCATTCTCAAGGGAATGCTCGATCCCGCGGCGGTCGATCTGCTGAACCCCGCGGCGGGCGCGACGGTCGGAAAAGCGGCGTGGCTGCTCGGCATCCGCGCGGGAGGGAATGCGGCCTCCGTGCGCCGCTACGAGCGCGAATTCTCAAAAGCGTGGCGCGGCGCGGTGTTCGAAGGCGCGGGACATGGCCGGCTCTGGCGCCACATCGAGGAATTCACGCCCTGGTTCCTGGCGAAGCACCCGGATGGCGCCGTGGTCCGCGTGTCGTGTACGCTGAAGGAAGTGGAGCCGATCGCGGAATCCTTCGCCGGCCCGGCCATTGCTCGGGCAGGCACCGGGGTTTGTTACGGCTATTTCGACCGCGCCGGCGCAGCAGCCGCCTGGCTGGCCGATGCGGCGCGGCGGGGATGGAAATCGGTGATCGAATTCGCGCCGGCCGAGTGGAAGCGCGGAGCCGGCTTATGGCCGGCGCCAAGCGGGGATCTCGAGATCATGCGGCGCGTGAAGAAGCTGTTCGATCCCGATGAGTTATTGAATCGTGGGCGCTTATACGGACGTATTTGAAGAGAATCCCGGCCAGCAGGCCGGTCACGGCGTAAGCCGGTTCGACCTGGACAAGTGCGTGCACTGCGGGCTGTGCCTGAACGCATGCCCCACTTACCGGCAGCTCGGGCTGGAGATGGATTCGCCGCGCGGGCGCATCTACCAGATGGCGCAGGTAGCGGGCGGGGCGCCGATCACGCCCTCCTACCTCGAGCACATCGGCCTGTGCCTGGCGTGCCGCGGCTGCGAATCGGCGTGCCCTTCCGGGGTCCCCTACGGCCGAATGATCGAAGACGCGCGCGCCGAAATTGAGGCGCGGGTGCGCCGCGGATGGCTGACCCGGGCGGTGCGGCGATTCGCCTTCGAAAAGCTGCTGCAATCGCGCGGTTTAATGACAGCGGGCGGCGCGCTTCTCTATCTCTACCAGGCGAGCGGGATCAAGGCGCTGGTGGGTGCGCTGGGCGTGCTGAAATTGCTTGGGCGCCTGGGCGATCTGGCGGCGCTCGCGCCCACGGCCGAACCGCCCTTCTTCTTCAATCAGGTGGGCCGGACCTTTCCGCCGCAGGGCGAGCGGCGCTATCGCGTGGCGTTTCTTGCCGGATGTATCGCCAACGTCGCGTTCGCGCGCCTGAACGAGGCCACGGTGCGGGTGTTGCAGCGCAATGGCTGCGAGGTCACGCTTCCCGAGACCCAGGGCTGCTGCGGCGCGCTGCACGTGCATTCCGGACTGCGGGATGAAGCGTGCAAGCTGGCGCGGAAGAACATCGACGCGGTCAACATGGATGCCGTGATGGGCGGCGCGTTCGATGCGGTGATCACGAACGCGGCGGGGTGCGGTTCCACGCTGAAAGAGTACGGCGAGCTGCTCGATCGCGACCGGGACTACGCGCACAAGGCGAAGGTGTTCGCCTCGAAGATGATGGATATCACGGAGTTCCTGGCCGCCATCGAGTTGAACCCGCGCATGGGCCGCATCGATGCTACGGTGACCTACCAGGATTCCTGCCACCTCGCGCATGGCCAGCGCATCCGCACCGCTCCGCGAAAACTGCTCGCCGCGGTTCCGGGGCTCACCCTGCGGGAAATGGCCGGCGCGGATATCTGCTGCGGCAGCGCGGGCATCTACAACGTGGTGCAGAATGAAATGTCCATGCAGATCCTGGCGAGCAAGATGGCGTCCGTGAACGCCACTCGGGCCCACATCATCGCAACCGCGAACCCGGGTTGCATGCTGCAGCTCGCCGCCGGCGTACGGCTGCACGGCTCCAAGCAGCGCGTCATGCACGTCGTTCAGATCCTGGACGAAGCTTACCGCAAAGCCTAAATTCTCTGCGTCTCTGTGTCTCTCGGTCCTGGCAGGGCCGCTCGCGCCACGTCCTGATCCCGGTACTGAAGCTGGTAGAGCTTGTAGTAAATTCCGCGTTGCGCGAGCAGCTCCTGATGCGTCCCGGATTCCCGAAGCTGGCCCTTGTGCATCACCAGAATGCGGTCGGCGCGCTGAATCGTCGAGAGGCGGTGCGCGATGATGATCGAAGTGCGCCCTTCCACCATCCGGCCGAGCGCGTCGCGCACGCGGAATTCGGTCTCGGTATCGACGCTCGACGTCGCTTCATCCAGAATCAGGCAGCGCGGGTTATGAGCCAGCGCGCGCGCGAAGGAGATGAGCTGCTTCTGGCCTGTCGAGAGGCCGCTGCCGCGCTCGCGGATCGGCTGATCGAAGCCGTCCGGCAGCGAGCGCACGAAATCGAGCAGATTCACCTGCTCGGCGGCTTCCTCGACCTGCTCGCGGCGGATGGCCTCGGTGCCGAGCCGGATGTTGTCCTCGAGCGTGCCCGTGAAGAGGTAAGGATCCTGCAGCACGACACCGAACTGCCGCCGCAGATCGTGCGGTGCGAAGTCGCGGATGTCGGCGCCGCCGATCCGGATGCTGCCGCGCTGCACGTCGTAAAACCGCAGCAGTAAACTGATCAGCGTGGTCTTGCCCGCACCGGTGTGGCCCACCACGGCGATCGTCTCGCCCGGCGCAATGGTGAACGAAACATCGCGCAGCACCCAGTCCTCGCCGTTGTAGGCGAACCAGACGTGATCGAACTCGATCGCGCTGAGCCGCTCCGGCGGCTTGGCGGGATGCGCCGGGGCCAGCACCGTGGCCTCCGTATCGAGCAGCTTGAAGATGCGCTCGCTCGAGGCCATGGCAGCCTGCAGGATGTTGTACTTCTCGCTCAGATCCTGGATGGGGCGGAAGAAGCGCAGCCCGTACTGCAGGAACGCCACCACCACGCCCAGCGTCAGCGCGCCGCGCTCGATGCGGAAGCCGCCCCAGGTGAGGATCGAGGCCAGCGCCAGCATCGAGATGAACTCCACCACCGGGTAGAACCACCCGTACGCCGTGATGGCGTTCTTGTAGGCGTTCATGTGCTCGCGGTTGACCGCGTCGAATTCCTGCATGCTGCGGCGCTCGCGGTTGAATAGCTGCAGCACCACGATTCCGGTGATGTGCTCCTGCAGGTAGGCGTTGATCCGCGCGATCGCGACGCGGATACGCCGGTAGCTCTGCGTGACGGTCCGGCGGAAAAAGCCCGTCACCAGGACCACCAGCGGCATCGCCGCCAGCATGATGAGGGTCAGGATGGGGCTGAGCCGGAACATGATCCCGACGATGAAGGCGAGCACCAGCACATCGCCCAGAATCGTGACCAGGCCGGAAGCGAACAGGTCATTGAGCACGTCAACATCGGTGGTGACCCGCGTGACCAATCGCCCCACCGGATTGCGGTCGTAGAACGCGAGATCGAGCCGCTGCAGGTGCTCCATGAGCTGGCGGCGCAGATCGAACATCGCCAGTTGCCCCGTATACTGCATCAGGTACATCTGTGCGAACTCAGCAAAGAAGCTGCCGACGAGCACGCCGAGGTAGAGCACGCCGAGCCGCGCAATCCCGGCGCGCGGGTCCGCGGGCAGGAGCGGATCGAGAAAGGTGAAGACGCGGTGAGCGCTGGGAGCAAGGTAACGGTCGACCGCCAGCTTGGTCAGGAGCGGCCCCAGAACCTGCAGGCTGGACTGGACGAGGAGAAACAGAAGTGAAAATCCGACCAGTTTGCGGTACGGCCGAATATAGCCCAGGAGGCGGCGCATGAGGCGGCCGTCGTATGCCTTGCCGAGGACCTCTTCTTCCACTGATTCCAGTGTAACCGGGCGTCAGGGAAAGGGCTCACGCCAGCGGGTCCGGCCGGTCCTGCCGCGCTGTCCAATGGGCGCCCGCCAGCACGATCATGGCCGCCACAAAGCTCCAGATGAGGATCGTCACCGAATGCTGGAACACCTTGTATTCATTTGCGAGCTTGTAGGAAAGCCACGGCCAGATCAACAGGTTGACGTACTTCATCAGCTCCACGAGCAGTCCCACCACAATGGCCACCGGCGCCACGCGGCGCGGGTCGACACGGCGATTGGGCAGCAGCCAGTACACCAGAAACAGCGCCAGGATGGTGACCGGGACCGCCGCCAGCTTGAAAACGAGCAGCTTCAGCCAGACCTCGACCCCCGCGCGCCCGCCCGAAGCGCTGGCGATCCAATCGGCGTTGATGCCCGTCAGCCAGAGCGAGAGCAGCGCGAGCGTTCCGCAGGCGAAAATGAGGCCCAGGCTGATGAGCTGATTCTTGAGATACGAGCGGTTGGTTTCCACGCCCCAGGCGCGGTTGAGCGCCACTTCGAGCGGCTCGAACACGCCGTTCGCGGTGAAAAGCAGCAGCACCATCGAGACCCAGTGGAAACGCGGGACCATCCACGGCTTCAGGTTGCGCGCAATGAACTGCCCGGCCTCGCCCGCGAACATGTCGCTGATTGCCAGCGAAATCGTCTGCTGGACCGCGGAGAGATGCAGCACATCGCGGCAAAGCGAAAGCATCACCATCAGGAACGGATACATCGCCAGCAGCGTGCTCGCCGAGACGGCCAGGGCGTACACGTGCGCCTCGGTTTCCATCAGGTAGTGGACCGTAGGGCGGACGCGCGTCCACCAGGGCCGGACGGTGGAGATCGTACGGGGGAACAAATACCAGGGTAGCGCAGGCCAAATACGCCCTAGGTCGTGGCGCTGCTAGCCCCGATTTCCTGTACCAGGGCATGTTCAAACTCCAGCGCGTCCTGGAAGGACTTCACCAGGATACGCTCATCTTTGCCATGGTTCCGGTTGTCGTCCTCATCGGTGAACATGCCGCTGACGCCGTAGGCGGGAATGCCGGCGGAGATGATGTAAATGCTGTCGCTCGCGCCCGTGCTCATCCCCGGAATCACCGGCAGGCCGGGCCAGATTTTCGCCGTGGCTTTCGCGATCGCATCCATCACACGCGGGTTCATCGGTTTATAGGCAACCGGCTTGGCCGGGGTCATCACCGAAACCTGGATCTCCGGATCTGCCAGCACGCGCACCAGCGTCTGCTGCACTTCGGCGGGCGTATCCAAGGGAAGCAGGCGGCAGTTCACCACCGCCGTCGCGCGCTGCGGCAGCGCGTTTTCCGCGTGGCCGCCGGAAAGCATGGTCGCGACGCAGGTCGTGCGGAGCTGCGCGTTCCACGGCGGCAGGGCGGAGAGTGTGGCGATCGCCGAGGCGTCGTTCGGGTTCGCGGCGATGCGCGTCATGGCGCCGCCGAGCGGCTCGGGGTAGAGGTGCGCGGCGCGCTCGAAAGAGGCACGGGTGACATCGAAGACGCGCACTGGAAAGTCGAACTGGCCCAGCCGGACGAGACCTGCGGCAAGCTGGTAAATGGCGTTGTCCTTACCGGGCCGTGAGCTGTGGCCGCCGGGGTTGGTCGTTTCCAGCTTGAAGGTGAGGAACACCTTCTCCGCCGCCTGCACGGCCATAAAGAGATGACGTCCGTTCTTGATGTGTCCGCCGCCGCCATCGGCGTTGATGGCGAACTCGGCGTCGATCAGGTCGCGATGGTTGCGGGCAAGCCACTGGGCGCCGTTCGCGGGGCCGCCCTCTTCGTCTGAAGTGAGCGCGAGGATCAGGTCGCGCGAGGGGCGGTAGTTCTCACGCTTGAGCCGGAGGAAGGTCGATACCAGAACCGCCGCGTCGCCCTTCATGTCGGACGTGCCGCGGCCGTAATAGAAGCCGTCGCGCTCGGTGAGCTGGAACGGGTCGAAACTCCAATCGGCGCGGAGCGCTTCGACGACATCGAGGTGGCCCAGGAACAGCACCGGGCGCGCGGCGCCTGAGCCATGCAGCCGGACCACGAGATTCCCCTTGCGCGGGAAGCCGTCCGGAACGAGCACGCGAACGTCTGACGCCGGATAGCCGGCGGCGAGGAAGCGATCCGCCATGGCGCGCGCCGCGCGCGTGTTGTCGCCGGCGGAGTCGGTGGTGTTGATGCCGATCAGCTCGCGCAGAATGTCCCGCGGCTCGGCCGGCGTTTGCGCGGCGAGAGGAGCGATCGCGAAGAAGGCCAGGAGCGCGCGCATTAGTGGAGCTTCTCTTTGAATTCGCCGGTCATGGCGTCGACATAGACGGAGAAGCTCGATGTGCCGGCGGATTCGCCCCAGATGACGCGCCACACCGGATCGGCGAACTTCTGGATCTTTTCGAGCGTGAAGCTAATGGGCTTTCCGGGATTCTTCTTGTCGTAATCTGCGCCGCCGTTGGACAGCGCCGTTTTATACGCCGCGTCGGTATCGACTTTGACCGCGGCCATCAGGAACGGGCCTGTAGTTCCGTGCGGTCCGCTCCAGGACTGCTGCGGACCCGGGAAAACGCCCTTATGCAGGTTGCCCTGCGATTCGACCACCGAGTAGGTGTAGGACCGCGCCTGCGCTTTCTCCGGCGAGATAAAGGTGGCCTCCCACGCCGCGGCGGTCCCGGGCGGCACGGCAGGAACTTCCGACATCGCGATCGAGTTCAGCTTCAGCACCTGCACGTTGGCGCCGCCCCACGAGCGCGCCACCTGATACATGCGGAACAGCGCCGTCTGCCCCGTCACCGGCTCGGCCTTCTCGGCTTCCTTCTTGGCAGGGGGCGGAGCCGTGGTGTCCGAACACCCGGAAAGGAACACGGCGAGCGCAAACGCAACCAGCGGCAGGAGTTTTCGCATGTTCAGTTCACCTCCGCGCCATTGTAGCAGCGGAAGCGGATTGGCGCGCCAGAAAACCTTGCGATCGAGCCGCGTCCAGCCGGCGCCGCATCGCACCGCCGCCGGTCCGGCGCGGACCCGCCGCCCTGACCTCCATCCGCCCTTCCCATTCACGCGCCGCTCCCGCCCCGCATGGACAGGCTCCGGGCGCCGTTCCCCCTGGCCTCCCCTCGGCGGCTCTGCGCCCTTCCGCCCCGTCGTCACTCTGCCGGTACCGCGCGCACGCGTCGCACGATGTTCCCCCGCGGCTCTCGCGCGCCGCTCCCGCAATCGCCGCCTCGGGTGCCACCTCACCCGCCACCCGATCCTTCCTGCCGTCCCCGTACGCACACTCTCCCGACACGTTTTCCCCGCTCCCCTCTTTCGCCACCTCGGCACGCTCCTCCCGAAGGCGCACGACGTGCGCCCCGCAGCCCCTCCTCGGCTCTCCGGCGCCTCTCCCCTGGCCTCCCGCAGCGGCTCGAGCAGCCTCCACGACCCTCTGCCAGTCCCCCGTCCTGGACCGCAGCCGGCCGGTCCTGCCACGCCTCGCGGCACTTCGGCCGGTCGGGCCGGTCGCGCAAGAGCGTTTGTTTACAAAGGCGTCCGGCGGACCTATGACATAATAAGCGGCAGTAGAGGAGGGGTGCGATGTCTCTGTCGTCCTTCGTTTTGGTGAGCGGCATCACGGCCGGAATTCTGATGCTGCAGCCGGCTTTCGGACAGAAGGGCACCGCTCCGCCGCCATCGGGGAACCCCGGCGGGGGCTCGACAGCGCCGCCCGCCTCCGTCACTCGCCCCACCACTCCCACGCAGCCCAACAATACCGGCACGCCCTCCATGCCGGCGCCGATCTTCCTCACCGGCCAGGTGCTGCTCGAGGATGGAACCCCACCCAGTTCTCCCGTGGTAATCGAACGCGTGTGTCACGGCCAGTCGCATGCCGAAGGCTACACGGATACCAAGGGCTATTTTTCCATCCAGTTATTTCAGCGCAACAGCTCGGTCCTCCAGGACGCGAGCGAGGATTCCCTGGGCTCTCGGATGGGCAGCCTTTCCGCCGGCGGCCTGAGCGCCGCAGGCGGCGGCTCGCCTCTCGGCGCGTCGTCTTCCACCGCATTCGCGCAGGACCGCATGCTGCTCGATTGTGAGCTGCGGGCCAGAGCGCCGGGCTTCCGCTCGCAGTCCGTGATGCTGGCAAGCCGCCGCCCGATGGATCCGCCGGACGTAGGTGTGATCCTGCTCCACCGCAATGCGGGGTCTGAGGACGGCTCGACCGTGAGCGCCATTTCGCTGGCAGCCCCCAAAGACGCGCGTAAGGCCTACGAGCATGGCCAATCCGCCCTCACCAGGCACAAGCCGGACGATGCCCGCAAGGATTTCGAAAAAGCCGTAGCCACCTATCCCGACTATGCCGCGGCGTGGTGCGAGCTTGGCAAGCTGCAACTGGCGGATCGCGATACCGCTGGCGCCCGGCGCTCCTTCGAGGCAGCCCTAAAGGCCGATCCGAAGTTCGTCACACCATATGTCGAGCTCGCGACCATCGAGTTCCGCGCCCATAATTGGCCGGCTCTTGCGGATGTCACCGATAAGGCGCTCAAGCTCGACGCTTTCGATTATCCCCAGGCCTTCTACTACAACGCCGTCGCGAATTACTATCTGAAGCGCATGGAGCAGGCCGAAAAGAGCGCCCGCGAAGCGGAACGGCTCGATACGCGCCATCAGATCGTGAGCGACTGGCACCTCCTCGGCGTGATCCTCGCGCAGCGCCAGGACTACGCCGGAGCCGCCGAGCAGTTACGCAATTATTTGAAGCTCGCGCCCGAAGCCCCGGACGCCGGGACCGTCCGCGCACAACTGGCGGAAGTGGAAAAGGCAGGCGGACTGGCGCAGCAGAAGGACAAGTAGGCTGCCGGCGGGCCGCCACTCCGGAATGGCGGCCCGAGCGGCTTGTTCTATCTTCCCGGAACTCCGACCCATCCCCGGCTGTAGATATCCGCCATCGTGAACAGCAGCAGGATACCCAGCCAGAGCAGGCCGCCCCCGACCACCAGCTTCGTGAGCCGCGTCGAGTGGCGGATGTGCATGAAGAACAGCGCCACCAGGAGCATCTTGCAGCACGCGATCAACAGCGCCACCACCACGCTGAACGGGCCGAGGTCGACGAACGCCACCGCGGTGGTCAGAACGGTGAGAAAGATCAGGGCCGCAAAAACGAGGCCATAAGTCTTGATGCTATCTACGTGTCCCGTCATAATGGCTATCTTACTAAGTGGCGATCGATCAGGTACAGCAGCGGGAAAAGGAAAATCCAGATGATATCGACGAAGTGCCAGTACAGCCCGCCTACGTCGACCGGGGTCATATACTCGGCGGTGTATTTCCCTTTATAGGCCCACCACGCGAGAAAGCTTACAATCCCGGCGCCCACCACCATATGCAGCGCATGCAACCCGGTCATGGCGAAGTACAGCGAGAAAAACAATTGCGCCTGCCCCTGCTGCTCGAGCGGAATGCCGTCCAGGTGGAAATTGGCCATGCCCGGAATATGATGCTCGACGAACTTCTCGTTCCACTCGTAAGCTTTGATGCCCAGGAACATGAAGCCGAGGATCAGCGTCAGGATCAAGAACAGAACGATCCCGCGCCGGTTGCCCAATTGCGCGGCGCGCACCGCCATCACCATCGTGAAGCTGCTGCACAGCAGCACCACGGTGTTAAACGCGCCGATATACACGTTGAGGCTTGTGCTCGCCACCGCGAAGACGTTGGGGTAGCTCGAGCGGTAGACCGTATAGGCCAGGAACATACCGCCGAAGAACATGATCTCGGTGATGAGGAAGATCCACATCCCGAGCGTGGAAGCGTCCTTCTGCTGTTCGGCGGTATCGAACTGCTCGCGCAGCGCGAGCGATTCGGCATGAACGTGGTTAGCCAACTTCGACCTCCTCGCCGATCACGGTGCTGTAGTCGTAGGCTCCATGAGTCACGATCGGTGTCGTCTCGAAATTGTGTTTCGGCGGCGGCGAAGCCGTCTTCCACTCCAGGCCCGTGGCGCCCCAGGGGTTCGCGCCGGCGATGGCGCCGTACCGCAGGGACCAGATGAAGTAGATCATGGGGATCACGTATCCAACCGCGAGCACCGAGGCGCCGGCGGTCGAAAGCACGTTCAGCACCTGGAACTCGGCCGGATACTCGTGATACCGCCGCGGCATGCCGAGATACCCCAGGATGAACTGCGGGAAAAAGGTCAGGTTGAA